>CAIMUS010000059.1 GCA_903844665.1 uncultured Pseudomonadota bacterium | reverse complement strand
TTATTGATTAATTCTCGACTGGCTTCGATACACTCTTTTTTTTTCATCATGATCACCGTTTTGTCTTGATTAAGATAATTCAGTCAGCCTGGTGATACAAATTTCATTAGAGAAATTTGATATCACAACCCTTTTAAGTTTACCATCTGGCTAAGCGGAACGTTGCCCAACATCATCACCTCTTACAAATTTATTTCGTAACAATCTGATTCAGAAAGAAAATTACCCCTACAATGCCTTAAGTTAATGGCAGTGGGGGTCAAGGGCATGGTTCCTATCCTCGGGAATTAATGCACGGACGGCTGCTCGCCGCTGGCTTGCTTGGGCGTCGTGCGGTTGCGCTCGCCGGATGCAAAGACCGCGGCATCGAGGCCGTCAAGCAGGGCCTCGAGGCGGGCCTCACCGCCGAACACCCGCACCGCTTGCGGCAGACCGCCCATCAGGGTGAAGGGATGAAACGCGAAGTGCGCGGCGCTGAATTCGTCCATCGTGCCGGCGTTCGCCCTGAGTTGATTGCCGATCATCCGCAGCCAGCTTTCCCCGGTCGGCGTCAGTCCTTCCTGAGTGAGCAGCCAGGCCTCGAAACGCGCGCCCAGCTCGGCCGCCTTCTGCTCGGAGGCTTCCGGGAAAACCATGTTGCCGTTCTCATCGATGGTGATCCACTCCCGCGTCGTAGGGTCGATATGATCGTCGATATCGAGCGCCAGCAGCCGGCGCGCCTCGTATTTCTTTGGCTTGGGCTTTTCCATGACGACCCCGCCTTCACCCAGTTCGTCGGCGTCGCCGTGATAGTCGCAGACCCCCACGAAATCGAAAATAGTGAAATTGGGCTTGCCCGGCGCCTTGCGGGCGCCGCGCCCGCGCATCTGCTGGTACAGAATAGTCGAGCGGGTGAAGCGCGCGAACACCAGATTGACCACTTCGGGGCAGTCGAAGCCGGTGTCCAGCATGTTCACCGAGACCAGAATCTGAGGGAACGGCTCGCGCTTGAAGCGGCGAATCCTGCTCATGCCGTCGAGCGTGTCGTCGCGGCCCATACCGGAGACGACATAATCGGCATAACGGACTTCGGGCGCCTCCTTCCGGTCGCGGAACTCGGCGTCGAACAACTGGGCCAGGGTCTCGGCATGGCGCTTGCTGACCGCAAACACGATGGTTTTGCCGATGAGCGGTTTTCTCAGCACGCCCTGCCGGTCTTGATAGCCATTGTCGAGCACCTGGCGGGTAACCGTTCAGACCCCTCTCCCCGACCCTCCCCCACAAGGGGGGAGGGAGTTATTGCAAAACAGCTACTTAGCGTATTCCCCCTCCCCTTGTGGGAGGGGGGTGAACGCTTACCTTGGCGGAATTCGCGCACCATCGCCCGGTTGCGTTCCGGGATGGTGAAGCGCCGTTCCAGGGCCGAAGGATCGACGACGATGCTGGGCTTTGCTCCGAACAACTGCTCGAATTCGGCGCGGGTCCCGGCATCCATGGCCGACCAGTCCAACTCGGCGCGCCTGACCTCGAAGCCGCCTTCGGCGGCGGTCTTGACGGTCCGGGCCTGGTAAATCTGATAGGGGGCCAGGTCGGCCTTGAAAGCCCTTCACATCCTGTCAGTTTCGCGTACAATTACCCGTTTACTTTTGGCCCCCCGAGCGGGCTGACCGAATGGCCGTGACCGACCTCCTCCGGGAGGACGGTTGCAGCCGGGCTTGGTATTTCAGCCGGGTCGGCTCCTTGGCGTGGGGATAGATCTGAATATAGCCAGTGAGAGGAAGTACAGCGAATGGTTACCATACGCCTGGCCCGTGGCGGCGCCAAGAAGCGGCCGTTTTATCACGTGGTGGTCACCGACAGCCGCAACCGCCGTGACGGCAAATATATCGAGCGCGTCGGTTTCTTCAATCCTATCGCCCGCGGCGGCGAGGTGCGCCTGCAACTGAAGCAGGAACGCCTGAGCTATTGGCTGGGTCATGGCGCCCAAACCTCCGACCGCGTCGCCAGCTTGATCAAGGAGAATCGCAAGACGCAAGCGGCGTCCGCCGTCACGGCGGCGACGGTAATGCCGGATCAGGCTGCGGTGAATCTTTAGAGCGCGGCCATCAGGACAGCAAACCGGCATGTCGGACTGGATCGTTGTAGGACGGATCACCGGCTTGTACGGCGTACAGGGTTGGATCAGGGCGTTTTCCCATACGCAGCCACGGGAAGGTATTGTCGATTATTGTCCCTTGTATTTGCAGAGCGGCGGTGAATGGCGGCCGGTCGAACTGCAGGAAGCGCGGCTGTACGGCAGTGGGATTCTCCTCAAGCTCGGCGGTTACGATGACCGCACCGCGGCCACCCGGCTGGTCGGCTGTGAGCTCGCTATCCGGCGGGAGCAGTTGCCCCCTTTGGCGCCGGGCGAATACTACTGGTTGGAACTGGAAGGACTGCGGGTGCTCACGGTGGACGGGTTGGAACTGGGCCGGGTGGAACGCCTGTTCGAGACCGGCGCCAACGATGTCATCGTGGTGGCCGGCGAGCGGGAACGGCTGATTCCCTTTATCCGGGGGGATGTGGTCAAGCGCATCGATCGGGAGCAGGGCCTGATGGAGGTCGATTGGGACCCGGACTTTTAGGGAAGAGGCGCCGATGCGGATCGATGTGGTCACACTGTTTCCGGAGATGTTCGCGGCGCTGACGGATTATGGCATCACCGGCAGGGCGATCAAGCGCGGTCTGCTGGAACTGTCGACCTGGAATCCCCGCGAGGCGGCCCATGATGTGCACCGTACGGTGGACGATCGCCCTTATGGCGGCGGTCCCGGCATGGTGATGAAAGTACAGCCGTTGCGGGATACCCTGAAGCGCATCCGCCAGGCGGTGGGGGAACGGGGTGGATTGACGCTCCATTTGACGCCGCAGGGCCGCCTGTTGACCCAGGCGGGCGTCAGGGCGCTGGCGGCGCGGCCGCACTTGATTCTGCTGGCGGGACGCTATGAAGGCATCGATGAGCGGCTGATCGATTCGGAGGTCGATGAAGAATGGTCGATCGGCGATTACGTGCTGAGCGGTGGCGAGTTGGCGGCCATGGTGCTGATCGATGCGGTGACGCGGCTGCTGCCGGGCGCCCTGAACACCGCGGAATCGGCCCGGCAGGATTCCTTCATGGAGGGTCTGCTGGATTGTCCCCACTATACCCGGCCTGAAGCCATCGGCGGGATGCGGGCGCCGGCGGTGCTGCTGAGCGGCGATCATGCCGCCATCGCCCGCTGGCGGTTGCGGCAAGCGCTGGGGCGAACCTGGCTGCGCCGTCCCGAACTACTGGAAAAGATTACCCTGGACGCCGGCCGGCAGGCGTTGCTGGCTGAATTTATCCAAGATTATCGACGGAAACAGGCGGGCGCCACAGACGACCCGACCCGCCCAACTGAGTAGAGTCAATGTCATGAGCAATATCATCGAAGAGTTGGAAAATGAGCAGATGCAAGGCCACGAAATCCCGGTGTTCGGTCCGGGCGATACGGTGGTGGTGCAGGTCAAGGTAAAGGAAGGCAACCGCGAGCGCCTGCAGGCCTTCGAGGGAGTCGTGATCGCCAAGCGTAACCGGGGCTTGAATTCGGCGTTTACCGTTCGCAAGATTTCCCATGGCGAGGGCGTCGAGCGGGTATTCCAGACCTACAGCCCGGCGATCGCCGGTATCACCGTCAAGCGACGCGGCGATGTGCGGCGCGCCAAGCTGTACTATCTGCGCGAGCGGGAAGGCAAGGCGGCGCGGATCAAGGAAAAGTTGTAAGTTACAACCGGGTTCGAGGCCCGTGAGAAACGCCGGCGCTCCCGGCGTTTTTTTTGAATTTAGGAGTTGCGCAGTTCAGGCATGTAGGGGCGGTTCGCGAACCGCCCCTACCCAGTGCGGTGTAGCTCGAGGGATTGGCGGAAACGGTCTACGGCCTTATGCTGGTCTCAGTTACAGTATTCGATTGGGTAATGACAAGATGATTCGAGCTGAAGCCATTCCGCTGCCGACTCCCTACGAGCAGTTACTTGCCTTACCGGAAAATCAGGTCGGTGAAGTCATCGACGGTCAACTCTACACTCAACCCCGACCTGCCGGTCCGCATGCAGCGGCGGAAGCGGCTATAAGCGCCAATATCGGTCCTCCATTTCACTTTGGACGGGGTGGACCCGGTGGCTGGTGGATTCTGCCGGAACCCGAAATTCACTTTATCCGCGATACCGAAGTGGCGGTGCCCGATCTGGCGGGTTGGCGGCGCGAACGCATGCCGACCATTCCCCGCGATCACCGCTTCGAAGTCGTCCCCGATTGGGTCTGTGAAATCCTCTCGCCCTCGACCCAGCAAAAAGATCGGGTGTTGAAACTGCCGCTCTACGCCCGTTACGGCGTGGCCTACGCCTGGCTGGTCGATCCGTTGGCGCACACCCTGGAAGCCTTCGAGCTACATGAAGGCAAATGGCTGTTGCTTGGCGCCGTCCGGGAAGATGAAACAGTCTGCTTTCCGCCCTTTGTGGCGGTCACTTTCTCACTCGCCGATTTGTGGGTTTGAATGGCGCTATAATTCATCCATTTGCGTCCATCCTTTCAAGGAGCACCCAGGTGTTACCCCACATTTCAAAAATAACCAATGAAATCAACCAGGTAGGAGGCTACGGACTGACCGCGCCCAACGATGCCTCGATCTATCTGATCCATTACGACGGTCATGCCGCTCTCGTCGATGCCGGCTGCGGCAAAGCGCAGGACAAGTTGTGCGCTAACATTCTGTCCCTGGGCGTGCCGCTGGAACAGATCGAATATCTGCTCCTGACCCATTGTCACTACGATCACACCGGCGGCGCCGGGGCGCTGCGGGAGCGGCTGCATTGCCCGGTCGTCGCCCACGAACTGGATGCCGGTTTTATCGAACAGGGCGACGATGAGGTCACGGCGGCGAGCTGGTATGGCGCCAGCCTGCCAACCTGTACGGTTGACAGGAAGTTAACCGGCTCGACCACAGCGCTCGAACTGGGCGGGCGCGCGATCACCGCGCTTCATATCCCTGGACATTCGCCGGGTTCGCTGGCGTACTGGCTATGGTCCGAAGGTTACAAAGTGGTATTCGCCCAGGACGTGCACGGTCCCCTGGAGGCCAGCCTGTTATCCAATCGGACGGATTACCTGGAATCCCTGGAACGGCTGCTGGACCTGGACGCGGACATTCTGTGCGAGGGCCATTACGGCATCTTTCGGGGTAAAGAGGCGGTGGCGGGCTTTATCCGCTCTTTTCTGGAATATCCTTGAGTGGGACGCCGGCGGTTCGCAGCGGACTCTTCGCTGAAGAGGGAACCGCCACCGCTTTCGCCAATCCCACCCTGAACGCCACCAGCCTGCTATCGAGAACCTCATGGCAAAACCTCCCGCCCTCGCGCGCGTACGCAACCTCGGCATCGCCGCCCACGTAGACGCCGGCAAGACCACGCTGACCGAACGGATTCTTTATTATGCCGGCGCCTCTCATAAGATCGGCGAGGTCCACGAAGGCGCCGCCCACATGGATTACCTGGCCGAGGAGCAGGTTCACGGCATTACCATCATGTCGGCGGTCACCAAGGTACCTTGGCAGGAGCATCTGATTCAGCTGATCGACACCCCCGGCCATGTCGATTTCACCATCGAGGTGGAGCGCTCGATGCGGGTGCTGGACGGCTGTATCATCGTCCTGGATGGCGTGCGCGGAGTGGAGCCGCAGACCGAGACGGTCTGGCGGCAACGCAGCAAATTTCAACTGCCGGCGCTGTTTTTCATCAATAAGATGGATCGGCCGGGGGCGGATTTCGCCTATGCGCTGAAGACGATCCGCGACCGTCTGGCCGGCGAACCGGTGGCGGTTACAGTGCCCCTGCCGGAACAGGGCGCCGTGGTGCATCTGATCGACCGGACCCTGCTGACTTTCAAGGGTGAAAAAGGCGAGCGGATCGAAGCCATACCCTGTCCGGGGACGATCTGGGAAAGCCTGCGTTCCTACCGGGAAGGCTTGCTGTTGACGGTGGCCGAGATGGACGATGCCCTGGCCGAGCAGGTGCTGGCGGAGCAGGAACCGGCTGCAGAACACGTCTGGGCGGCGCTACGGCAGGCGACCCTCCAGGGCAGGGTGTATCCCTGCTTTGCCGGCAGCGCCCTGCGCAACCAGGGTGTACAACCGCTCATGGATGCGGTGGTAAAACTGTTACCCGCGCCGACCGAACGGCCACCCGCCATCGCCCAGCGTCTGGATGGTGGCGAGGAAAGCGTGGCGATGGACCCCAAGGGACCGCTGGTGGCCATGGCCTTCAAGGTCCAACTGTGGGAAGGTCGCCGTCATGTCTTCGTCCGGCTGTACCGGGGGCGCCTCAACGCCGGCGATATGGTCGCCATCCCCCGCGGCGAGGGACAGGTGGAAAAGGAGCGGGCGGCGCGTTTGTTCGACATCGACGCCAACCACAAGACCCGCATCGAGCAGGCTTTCGCCGGTGAGATCGTACTGGTGGCCGGCCTGCGTCACGCCACGACCGGAGATACCTTGTGCGATCCTGACCATCCGCTGCTGCTGGAGCGGATCGAAGCGCGCGAACCGGTATTGGGGCTGGCGATCGAACCGGCTTCCAGCGAGGACGAGGAACGGCTGCTGGAGGCGCTGGACAAGCTGCAACAGGAGGATCCCACGCTCCGGCTGGAAGAGGACCCGGAAACCGGGCAGCGAATTCTGCGCGGTATGGGGGAATTGCATCTGCAAATCGCCTGCGAGCGCCTGCAACGGGAGTTCAATCAGGCGGTGCGGGTCGGCACGCCTTCGGTCGTCATCCGTGAGACCATTTCCCAGACCGCCGGCGGCGAGGCATTGTTCCACCGGCTGTTCGAACAGGAAGGCAAGGCGCTGGAACTGAAGGCGCGCGCCCGGGTGACGGTTGCGCCCCTGCTGCGCGGCCAGGGTATCAAGATACTCAGCCAGCCACGGGTTTTGCCCGAAGGCGCCAGTCTCAACCCGATCCAGGCGGAAGCCATCGCGGCCGGCGCCGCCGATGGTGCGGTCGGCGGTCCGGTGGAAGGCGCGCCCTTGCAGGATGTGCAGGTCCGGGTCGAGGAAGTAGAACTGTTCGGCGCCGCGTCCACGCCGCAGGCCCTGCGGGTGGCGGTGGCCGAGGCGGTGCGGCGGGCGCTGGCTCAGGCCGGCGGCGTCGTCCTGCGGCCCCTCATGTCCACCGAGGTGGTGGTGCCGGAGGAGGATGTGGGCGCGGTGCTGGGCGATTTACAGGCCCGCCACGCGGTGATCCACGCGACCGCCACCCTGGGAGGAATCACTTCCATCACTTGCGATTGCGCCCTGGACAGACTGCTCGGCTATATCACCGCCTTGCGCAGCCTGACGCACGGGCGGGGGCAATTCACGATGCGCTTCGAGCGTTTCGATGTGGCTTGAAAGAGGAGAGAAAACGATGCAAACGACGATTCTGTTGCCAAGACACAAGTTGACGGTGGAGCACTATCACAAGGTGGCCGAGGCTGGCATTTTGACCACGCTCGACCGGGTGGAATTGATCGAGGGGGAATTGATCGATATGACGCCGATCGGCAGTAAGGTTGCCCGATCCCGACGAGACGATCTCGCCGTCGTTGGTCCCCGAGGTCAGCGTGCGGATTGCCGGGCTTTTCGAGCGGTGAAGTTACGGCAGGGTGTGTTGGTCGCATCGCCTACTCTAACAAAGTCAGACTGACTGAAGGAGGGTAATTCATGAACGGTAGCCGGCAACGCCTGCAAGCCCGCGTCGACGAACTGCAAACCCGTTGGGACCGGTTGTCGCAAAAGCTCAAAGCGCTGGTCCAGCAGCGGGATCTGGAAACCCGACCGGAAGAAAAAATGCGCATGGACACCATCATCGAGGAAAACGAGAGGGAGCGCCAGAAAATCGAGGAAGAACTGAGCCAATTGGAAGCGCAATCGACTGGCGCCGCGGTCGCGCCCCCCGTTTCACGGGAGCAACCGCAACAACCGCCCGTCGTTACGGCGCCGCCAGTCGCTCCCAAAATCGCCGGCCCGATCGAGGTCTTCTATTCCTACTCCCACAAGGACGAAGAACTGCGGGAACGGCTGGAAACCCATCTCAAGCTGCTCAAGCGCTTGGGTGTCATCCAGGACTGGCACGACCGCCGCATCAGCGCCGGCACCGAGTGGGCGGGACAGATCGACCATTACCTGGAATCCTCGCAGATCATCCTGCTGCTGATCAGCGCCGACTTTCTGGCTTCCGACTATTGCTACGATAAAGAAATGAAGCGGGCGCTGGAGCGCCATGAGGCCCGGGAGGCCAGAGTCATCCCCATCATCCTGCGGCCGGTGGATTTGAAAGGCGCGCCTTTCAGCCATCTGCAAGCCTTGCCCAAGGATGCCAAGCCGGTGACCAGTTGGTCAAATCAGGATGCGGCGTTTACCAATATCGCCCAGGGAATTCGCAAGGTGGCCGAAGAATTGGCGGGGAAATTTTAGAGGCTGTATAAAAACTCCCTCCCCCCTTGTGGGGGAGGTGTATGGACCGGAGACATAGGTAACAGGTGTTCGGAGAGATGGGTAACACTGTTCGGAGACATCAGTAACACCTGTTCGGAGACATCAGTAACACTAAAAAACTATCATGAGATTATGTGTATTGACTTCATGCCGGTGTCCAGAGTCTGTCCGCCCTGCTCCTGGCCAGCGCCGGTATCCTGACCGATAAAATCCACGCCGCCGCGCAACTGGAGTTTCTCAAAACCACGGTCATGCAGCGGCCCGCCTATCGGCTGCTGGCCGGACGCGATATCTTCGGGAACGGCCAGGCCCTCGAAGCTTTGCTGATGGCGGGCGGCGTACTGGAGCGATAGCCATGAGCAGCCTGATCGTCGAACTGACCGACCGCTGCAATTTAAGCTGTCGACATTGCCCCTCCGGTCGCCACGGCGGCCGGGGCGAGCTGGATCTGGCGCTGTTCGACCGGGTGCTCGACCAGGCCCGGGCGCAGGGTATCGACCGGTTGTCCTTCACCGGCGGCGAACCCACCCTGCATCCCCGCTTTCCAGACATCCTGCACCACACCACCGCGGCGGGCTATCGCTTCGGACTGGTCACCAATGGCTGGGTTGTGGCGCAACGGCTGGAGCAACTGCTGCCCTACCGGGATTGGCTGAGCGTCATCACCTTCAGCCTGGACGGGGGACGGGAAGCCAGCCACGACGCCCAACGCGGGGCCGGCTCCTTCCGCCGGGTGATGCAGGCCGCCTACGATTTTCCGGTCGCGCTCTCCCCAGGCAGTCCCACGCCGGATTTATTCCCTTGCGCCCCGCTCCACAACGACTCGTTCAACCTGGACTGGCAGGGCAACCTGGGGTTGTGCTGTCATCTCTCCAGCCTGGAGACGGGTGCAGTGGAGGAGGTCGCCGGCAACCTGTGGACGCTGGCGCTGGGCGAGGCGCTGGAGCGACTCCGGCTTATCCGGCAGCGCCTGCACGCCGACAAGCTTCGTCGGCAAGCGGAGGGCCGCTGGCGCAACAACGATGATTTCCCCTGCTGGTACTGCGTCCGACACTTCCAGAAAGCGAACTGGCTGCGGCGTTGCCCTCATCATCCCTGGTATGCCGCCTTGAACGAGGAATAAAAAATCATGCTGGCTCTGAACACGACTTTCCAGATTCACCCCGACGTCATCACCACCGAACTGAGCGGAGCGCAGGGCAAGGAAGCCGTGCTGCTGCACCTGGGCACTCAACAGTACTTCAGCCTTAACCCAACAGGTCTGTACATCTGGCGGCGGCTGGAAGAGCAACTATCCCTTGCTGCTGTTTCAGAGCGTCTGGCCGCGGAGTATGAAGTTGACGACGAAAAGGCCCGGCAGTCCGCGCTCAACCTGGCTCAGGCACTGCTCGAGGAGCGCTTGGTCGAGGTGACGCCGAGTGCGCCGATGTGATCAAGCTGACGATTATCGGAACTCCTCCCCCGGCCGCCGCACCGCCGGAAGCGAACCCCGCCACAACCCCTTCACCGCCGGCCGGCGGACAGCAAGGCAAACAGGAGGAAGCGGGCGATCAGGAGCCGGAAGTTTCCGTGGTTCCCGGCGAACCGGGCAAGCCACCACGGATCAAATTTCATTTCGATCCGGAAAAATATGTCCAGCCTGGGTCCCAGTAAAGGCGCATTGACAACAATATGAGCTACAGCATTTTAAACCTGCCGGATGGCGCCCGTATCGCCTATCACCGTTATCCCGGCGCCGGTCCCGGCGTCATGTTCTGCGGCGGTTTCAGTTCCGATATGACCGGTACCAAAGCAATGAGGCTGGACGACTGGTGCCGGCAGCGGAGTCAAGCCTTTCTGCGTTTCGATTATCAGGGCCACGGCGCCTCCAGCGGTCACTTCGAAGACGGCGCCATCGGCAGTTGGACGACGGATGCCCTGGCCGTGCTCGATCAGTTGACGGCGGGGCCGCAGATCATCGTCGGTTCCTCGATGGGCGGCTGGATCATGCTGCTGCTGGCCCTGGCGCGGCCCGAACGCATCGCCGGACTGGTGGGTGTGGCCTGCGCGGCGGATTTCACCGAAAGCATGCTGTGGGCGCAACTGGACGCCGCCACCCAGGCCCGCTTGCGGCAGGACGGCGTGATTTATGTACCCTCCTGTTATGAAGGAGAAGACCCCTATCCGATCACGCTGCGGCTGATCGAGGAAGCCCGGCAGCACCTGTTGCTGGAACGCGACGGGTTGCCAATTCACTGTCCGGTGCGGCTGCTGCACGGCATGCGCGATCCGGATGTGCCCTGGCAGAACAGCGTGCGGGTCGCCGAGAAACTGGCGAGCGAAGATGTACGGCTGCTGTTGGTCAAGGATGGGGAACATCGGATGTCGCGGGATAGCGACCTGAAATTATTGCTGGAATTGCTGGCCGGGTTGATCGAGCAAGCGCAAAACCGATAGCTGCCTGTCCAGAGAACAAACATGGGTGAAATTACCATCGCAAATACCCCTTTACGACCGCCTCACGGCCGTCATTCCGGCTGGGATGCCGGAATCCAGAGGCCATGGATGGCAAGCCTCTGGATTCCCGCTTACGCGGGAATGACAATTTGCGTAAGTCCTGGATTTACAACCACACCTCAACCGGCCCGATCATCTTCCCTGCCTTGCCGGCGGCGCTGCAAAACCCACTATAAACAATCCCGCCGCCGCCACCACGATGGAAGGCCCGGTCGGCGTATCCCAGCGCAGCGAGGCCCAGATGCCCAGCGCCACCGCCGCACAGCCGAATACGACCGCCAGTCCGGCCATCATCTCCGGCGTCCGGGCGAAGCGGCGCGCCGCCGCCGCCGGCATGATCATCAGCGAGGTGATCAGCAGGATGCCCACCACCTTCATGGCCACCGCGATGACGACGGCGATCAGCATCATAAAACCCAGGCGGACGGCGAATACCGGCGCCCCCTCCACCCGCGCCAGGTCTTCATTCACCGTCATGGCCAACAGCGGCCGCCA
The DNA here is from genome assembly GCA_903844665.1 of uncultured Pseudomonadota bacterium. GTDB lineage: Bacteria > Pseudomonadota > Gammaproteobacteria > Competibacterales > Competibacteraceae > CAIMUS01. The sequence goes on along the minus strand of CAIMUS010000059.1, from coordinate 44,456 downwards.
CAGCAGCGTCAGCACGGCCAGCGCCAGGACGCCGCCGCCCCAGATCCAGTACAGATCCCCGGTACTGACCGCCAGAATATCTCCGAACAGGTAAGCGACCAGATCCATCCGCACCGTTTCCAGCAAAGCCAAGGCTACCAGGCCCAGCGACAGGGACGTATGCGCCATAATGCCTAACAGCGTATCCGTTGCCAGGCGGCGCTGGTGCTGCTCCAGGAATACCAGCAGCACCGCCAGTACCAGACAGACCGCGATCACCGTCATGCCCTGGTTGAGGCCCCAGAGCACTCCCAGGGCGATACCCAACAAACCCGAATGGGCCAGCGTGTCGCCGAAATAGGCCATGCGCCGCCAGACGACCAGACAGCCCAGGGGACCGGCGGCCAGGGCCACGCCGATACCCCCCAACAGCGCCCGCAGCAGAAAATCATCCATGGTGATGATTCCCAGTCTCGTTCACCACGTCCCCATGTAAGTCGTGACGGTGGTTATGATGATGGTGATAGACCGCCAGGCGCCGGCTGACTTCATCTCCGAACAGTTCCAGATAGGCCGGGTCCAGGCTGACCGTTTCCGGCCGCCCGGCGCAGCAGACGTGACCATTGAGACAGATCACCTGATCGGTGGTAGCCATCACCAGAAACAGATCGTGGGAGACCATCAGCACGCCGCAGCCGCGCTCCCGGCGGATGCGGCCGATGAGCTCATACATCTCATACTGGCCGTTCACGTCCACCGCCTGCACCGGCTCGTCCAGCACCAGCACATCCGGCTGGCGCAACAAGGCGCGGGCCAGCATGACCCGTTGCAACTCGCCGCCGGAAACGGCCTGCAATGGATGGCCGATGACATGGGGCGCGCCGGTCTCCTCCAGTACCGCTGTTACCTCCCGCCGGCTGGCGCGCATCCCCAGGGTGATAAAGCGCTGTACCGTCAACGGCAGGGTCTCTTCCACCTTCAGCCGCTGCGGCATGTAGCCGATCCGGATGCCGGGCCGCCAGCGTACCCGCCCGCTGTCGGGCCGTAGCAGACCCAGGATAATCCGCACCAGGGTGGTCTTGCCGGCGCCGTTCGGACCGATCAGGGTGACGATCTGGCCCGGCGCCACGCTGACGGATACCTCGCGTAGAATGACATGACCGTTCAGACTCAGGCTGATGCTGTCGGCCTGTAATAACGGTCCAGCCGGGTGCGCCGAAACGGTGGCTCTGGCCATGGCTGGTTCGGATGCAGGTTGGATTGTCATCGATAATTCCATTCCGCTAGACTGGAAATGGAACTATACAGGAAATGAACCAAGACCATGAATTTATTGTATGCATTATCGATAGTTATGATAGTCTGCCTGCCATCATCCGGCGCCGCCGGGCCGGATCCCAATGTAGTCGCCAGCATCAAACCGGTACATGCGCTGGTGGCCGGCGTCATGCAGGGTGTGGGCGAGCCCGTGCTACTGCTCAAGGGTGGTGCTTCCCCCCATGGTTACAACCTGCGACCTTCCGAGGTGCAAAGTCTCAACCAGGCTCAGGTGGTTTTCTGGATCGGCAGAGAGTTGGAAACCTTTCTGATCAAACCCTTGGGCAACGCTGTCGGGGTGCGCTCGGTCGAACTGCTGCGGGCGCCGGGGGTGGAGACCCTGCCGCTGCGGGAAAGCGGCAATTGGGAGCCTCATGCCCATCATGACGATGATGACGAGCATGACCACGCGCAAGCGGAAGCAGGCCATCGGCATAGCGACGTCGATGCGCATATCTGGCTGGATCCGCGCAACGCCATGGCCATGGTCCGGCAGATCGGTGCCGTACTGAGCGAGGTGGACCCGGACCATAAAGCGGATTATCAACGCAACGCCGCCGCCCTGTCGGAACGCTTGCAGCAACTGGAACAAAGCTTGCAAAAGCAGCTTGAATCTGTCAGGGGCAAGCCTTATATCGTGTTTCACGATGCCTATCAGTATTTCGAGCGGCGTTTCGCGCTGACCGCGACCGGCTCCATTACCCTCAATTCGGAACGGCCGGTCGGCGCCCGCCGGATTCAGGACATCCGGGAGCGGATCGAAAATAATCAGGTGATCTGTGTATTCAGCGAACCGCAGTTCAAACCCACTCTGGTCGAGACCTTGATCAAGGACAGCTCTGCCAAAAGTGGCGTGCTGGACCCGCTGGGCGCCGATCTGCCCGAGGGGCCGGAGGCTTATTTTCAGTTGCTGAATAATCTGGCGGCTGGATTGCGTGCTTGTTTGGGAATTTAAACCTATGCAACAAACCCATCTGCTGGTTTGCGCGCTGCAAACCGTCCCCGACGCCGCGCTGCTGTCGGAGGAAATCGCTCTCGAGTATCCTCCCAAACCGATTCAGCAGCGCATTGTCGGCCTCGGTCTGCTGCTGGCCGCCATCCAGCCCGAGGGCCAGTATGAACGCTACGAACTCCGCCGCCTGTACACCCTCGGTTCGGAGCAGGGGGAAGAACGGGAGATCCTGGCGGAATTCTGGCGGCTTATCGACCGGCATCGGCCCCGCGTGGTGACCTGGAACGGGCGCCGTTTCGCCCTGCCGGTGCTCAAGCAGCGTTCCCTGCTCCATGGCCTCGCCGCCTTGAACTGGCATCGTACCGATCCCCGTTTCGGTTACGACTACCGTTATAACCCGGGCTGGCACTGCGATCTGGCGGATCTGCTGACCGATTACGGGGCTTCCCCTCCGCTGAGCCTGCACGAAGCCGCCACGGCCATCGGTCTGCCCGGTCAGCCGGAAGGCGACGGCAATGAACCTGATGGCGAGCGCGCCGTGCTGAACATTTACCTGCTCTATCTCCGCTGGGCCTGTTTCAGCACGCGGATCGGCGCCCGCGATCATAACGCCAGCGTCGCCAATCTGCTGGAGCAATTGGAGAGCGTTCGGGAAACACAGCCCCGACTGGGAAACTTTCTGGATGTCTGGCAGGCGAGCCGTCAACCCTGTCCGCTGTATGTCCCGGAACCGGAGCCGGAACCGGGACCCCAGCCGCTGGAATCGCACCTGCGCAGCGAGGACGTGCTACCGTGAATGCCGTATCCATACAAGCCATACCTCTACCGGACGGCGCCATCACCCTGTATCGGGATGTGTTCAAGGCCGGGCATGATCGTCTGTTCCAGGCTCTTTACACCGAAACCTCCTGGCAACAACAGATGATCACACTCTATGGCCGGGCGGTGGCCTCCCCTCGCCTGAGCGCCTGGTACGGTGACCCCGGTGCAATCTATAGCTATTCCGGCTTGCGCCTGGAGCCGCTCCCCTGGACTCCGGTACTGCTCGAAATCAGACAGGTGGTCACGGACTTGGCGGAAACTCCATTCAACAGCGTGTTATTGAATTTGTATCGGGACGGCCAGGACAGCATGGGCTGGCACAGCGACGCCGAACCCGAGTTGGGCCGCCATCCGGTGATCGCCTCGGTCAGCCTGGGCGCGGTACGACGGTTCGTGCTGCGCCATAAGAAGCGGAAGGAGCCACACCTCGCATTGGAATTGGAATCCGGCAGCGTGCTGGTGATGGGCGGCGCTCTCCAGCACCACTGGCGTCATGCGCTCCCCAAGACCCGGCAGGCGGTCGGTCCCCGCATCAACCTGACCTTCCGCCTGATCCAGCGGCTTGAGCAGAATTCTACATAGCAGCACCTATCTGGTGGTGGTTTTGCAGGAAGTCTGAACCGCAGATTAACGCTGATGAATGGATTACGCAGAATTAAAAGAGGCGCCTGGATAAGTCTATCTGTGTAATCCTTTAATCTGCGTACCTCTGCGGTTCAGACAGTGGAGAACGTTGGAGGGGTCGTTCCTCACCCCGACCTACGGACTACGGACCGGGTTGCCGACGACGTACAGCCGAATTCTTCTGATTGGTTAATGCGCAAAATGTAAAATAGAAAATCGTTAACTTTGCGCAGACAGCATGTTCGATCTCACCGCTTTCCACGCCGCCATCCAACACAGTAAAACCGGTCTCGCCCTGTCGGGTGGCGGTCTGCGCGCTTCCCTGTTCCATATCGGCGTGCTGGGCAGACTGGCGGAACTGGATCTGTTGCGGCACGTGGATATCATCTCCACGGTATCCGGCGGCTCCATCATCGGCGCGTATTACTACCTTAAAATCAAGGAGCTGCTGGAAGGCAGACGTCCCGACCAACTGCAACCCTGCAAGGCGGCCTATATCCGGCTGGTCCAGGAAGTGGAAATCGACTTTCTGCAAGCGGTGCAGCAGAACATGCGGATGCGCGCTTTTCTGGATCGGCGCAAAAACGCCCGCATGTTTCGCGAAGGCTATTCGCCTACCGACCGCATGGCCGAACTGTATACCGAATATCTCTATGCGCCGGTGCAGGGGGCAACAGGCATTTTTCTCAAGGATTTACTGATTAAGCCGGCGACCCTGCCCGTTCCGGCGGATGGGATCCCCTATAAAATCCCCACCTTGATTCTGAACGCGACCGCCTTGAACACCGGCAACTTATGGCAATTCACCGGCGCTTTCGTGGGTGAAGAAGTTTCGAGTTACAAAAGGCATTCCATCCAGATGCCGGTGATGCCCAAGCTCTACTTCGACAGCCCGGAACTGATGTCGCCGCAGCAGTTCAGCCTGCACTTGCTGACCCTGGGGGAGGCGGTGGCCGCTTCCTGTTGCGTGCCCGGCCTGTTTGAACCGTTATGTCTGAGCGGCCTGTATAAAACCGAAGCAGGCGAGGACATCATCATCCGGCTGGTGGACGGCGGCGTATTCGACAATCAGGGGCTGGTTTCGCTGTTTGCCGAAGGCTGTACCCATATCATTTGCAGCGACGCCTCGGATTTGCTGAAACACGTACGCGATCCTTCCACCCGTCTGATCAATGCCGCCATCCGGGCCAATGAAATCATGATGGATCGGATTCGCAATAAAATTCTGGATGATCTATTCGCCCGTCCGTCGGAAACCTATGCCTTTTTTCACCTGGGCGCCACGGTCAGCCAGCAGACTTTCCCCGACGACGCCCCACAACTGCTTTATGCGCTATCGCACATTCGCACCGATCTGGATTCCTTCACCGACCAGGAAGCTTACACCTTGATGTATTACGGCTATCGGCTGGTCAGCGAGAAATTGCAAAGTCCCGCCGCCGCCAGGGCCGACTGGCGTTTTCTGCAGATTCAGGACGTATTGCGGGATGAACCCCAACGACAGGTATTGCTGCGCCATCTTGGGGTCGGCTCCAAACAATTGTTCAAGGTGTTTTTTTTAAGAAAACCCCTGCCATACACTATTGTGATTGCCGCCTTGCTGGTTCCCGTCGGCACTGTGGTGTTCGTGCTGTCACTGTTCCCCTGGTGGGTGTCGGGCCTGCTGGCCTTAGGTCTGCTCAGCATCGTGGCTTACAGCCAGAATGCCCGGATCAACCAGTACATCGACAGAGTGGAACGGTTGCGCCGCGCCAGGAGGCGGCTGGCCAGGGCCATGACTCCGTTGGGCATCCCTACGCTGTTGGGATCGATCGGCGCGGTGGTGACCTGGGTCCATCTGAGTATCTTCGACCGGCTGTTCCTGCGCTATGGTCGGGTCGGACGTCGTTCTTAAATCTAATGGCGAATTACCGATGGGATGAGGCGTGATCATAACGCTGCACCTGTAGGAGCGAGCTTGCTCGCGAAATGGGTATTCAGCAGCCCAGCAAGCCGCCGAATTCGCGAGCAAGCTCGCTCCTACAAAGGCTCTGTCGCCGCCACAATCCCGCTGTGCCGCAGCAACGGCTCGATGTTCGGCTCCCGTCCCCGGAATTCTACAAAGTTGGTCATTGCCTCACGGGAACCACCCACCTCCAGGATGCTGTGCAGGAATTGCCCGCCGGTGGTCCGGTCGAAGATGCCGGTTTCCTCGAATTTGGCGAAGGCGTCCGCCGACAGCACTTCGGCCCATTTGTAGCTGTAATAGCCCGCCGCATAACCGCCGGCGAAGATGTGGGAGAAACCGTGGGCGAAACGGTTGTAGGCCGGCGGGATAATGACCGCCACCTGGCGGCGGACTTCGTCCAGAATGTCCTGAATCCGCCCGCCTTGTTGTGGATCGTATTCCCGGTGCAGGCGGAAGTCGAACAGGGCGAATTCCAGTTGCCTGACCATCATCATCGCCGATTGGAAGTTCTTCGCCGCAATCATCCGCCGGTAGAGATCCTCCGGAATCGGCTCGCCGGTCTGATAATGGCCGGCGATCAGGTCCAGCGCCTCGCGTTCCCAGCACCAGTTCTCCATGAACTGGCTGGGCAGTTCCACCGCATCCCATTCCACCCCGTGAATGCCCGCCACCGGCGCATAATCGATCCGCGTCAACAGATGGTGCAGCCCATGGCCGAACTCATGGAACAGGGTTAATACCTCGTTATGGGTGAACAGGGCCGGCTGCCCGCCGACCGGCGGGGTGAAGTTGCAGACCATGTAGGCCGCCGGAATCTGCAAGCCCCGATGGGTGGCGCGGCGGGTCACGCAGCCATCCATCCAGGCGCCGCCGCGCTTGTTGGGACGGGCGTAGAGGTCGAAATAGAAACGGCCCCGCAGCGCGCCGGCGCTATCCAGAATTTCGTAGGCCCGGACCTCGGGATGCCAGACCTCGACCGCCTGGATTTCGCGAATCTCCAGCCCATACAGCCGCTGGACCACGGCAAACAGTCCCGGCGCCACTTTGGTTTCCGGGAAATAAGGGCGTAATTCCTCCTGGGAGATCCGATAGCGATGCTGGCGCAGCTTTTCCGAGTAATAGCCTGTATCCCAGGCTTCCAGTTCGTTGACTCGGTAAACCTCGTGGGCAAAGTCCTGAAGCTCCGCCAGATCGCGCTGTGCTTGGGGTTTGGAACGCCGGGCCAGATCGTTCAGAAATTCCAGTACCTGTTCGGGCGACTCCGCCATCTTGGTGGCCAGGGAATAGCCGGTGTAATCGGCGAAACCCAACAGACGGGCGACCTCGTAACGCAGCGCCAGGATGCTTTCCATGGTCTCGGAGTTATCCCACTGGCGGGCGTTGGGACCCTGCTCGGAGGCCCGGGTCGCATAGGCTTCGTACAGCTCCCGCCGCAGTTCCCGGTTATCGGCATAGCTCAGCACCGGCTGATAGGAAGGGAACTCCAGTGTCAGTAGCCAGCCCTCCAACCCTTGCCGTTCCGCCGTCTGCCAGGCCAGGGACTTGGCGGATTCCGGCAGACCGGCCAGTTCCGCCTCGTCGGTGATGTGCTTCTTCCATGCCTGAGTAGCGTCCAGCACATTCTCCTGAAACTTCGACTGGAGCGACGCCAGGGATTGCATGATGGCCTTGTAGCGGGCCTTGTGCTCCGCCGGCAGGTCGACGCCGGACAGGTGGAAATCCCTTAAGGCGTGTTCGATCACCGTCTTCTGGGCGGCGTCCAGCCGGGCATAGTCCGGACTTTTCTCGATGGCGCGATAGGCCGAATACAGTCGCTCGTTCTGGCCGAGTTCGGTGTAGTACTCGCTCAGTTTGGGCAGACAGGCGTTATAAGCGGTCCGCAGTTCCGGGGAATTCATCACCGCGTTCAGATGGCTGACCGGCGACCAGGCCTTGTTCAGGCGGTCGTGCATCTCTTCGATCGGATAGATCAGATTATCCCAGGTAAAGGGAGGTTCTCTGTCCAACAATTGCTCCAGTTCCGCCCGGTTGCGGGCCAGCAATGCGTCGATGGCCGGTTCCACATGCTCGGGTCGGATGGCGGCAAAAGCCGGCAGATCGGTCAGCGTCAACAGCGGATTGCTCATCGATAACACCTTCGGGGGATTCACGGGTTGTCCGGATTGAAGCCGTATAGTCGCGGGAACAGCGCTTGATTTAACCGCAAAGAATGCAAAGAACGCAAAGGCTATCCACTTAAGGTGGGACAATTCGACCCTGGGAGCGCCGGCGTCCCCGCCGGCTTGAGTGCATCGGCGCCAGTTAACAACCGGCAAGATGCCAGCGCTCCCAGGTGAACCCCGCTGCGGTCAGCCTGCAAAGCGTCCCGGCTTAAGTGGATTACCTATGCTCACTCTACCCGGCTGCCCAGCTGCCCGGCTACCTCGTTTGCCGCACCAATCAATCAAAGGTATGATTAAACATCATACTTGAGGAAATCCATGAGCAAGACCAAAGTTGCCATCACTATCGAACAGCCGCTTCTTGCGCACATCGACCGGCTTGTTGCAGCGCAAGTATTTCCTAATCGCAGTCGGGCAATTGAAGAAGCCATTGAGGAAAAGATCGAACGCCTGGAGCATGACCGCTTGGCGCGAGAATGCGCCAAGCTGGACCCCGCATTCGAGCAAGCGCTGGCTGAGGAAGGCTTGTCGGAGGAGAGGGTCGAGTGGCCGGAATACTGAGAGGTGATATCCGGTGGGCGGATTTGAATCCCACCCGTGGCAATGAGCAGGCTGGTCTTGATAAACATTCATTGAAAATGTATACTTTCATAGTCAACGATTATTGTTTCTGCCTTACAAAAGATCAAATAGTTAAGCGATAAGTCCGACAGACTCCTAGGAAAAGTTAACTAGGGTATGCACAGAGTACGCTTTAGATGCGGGGATACTAGTGGGAAAAACGTAGGGGAAAAACGGGGTCAGAGAATATTAACGGTAAGATGATGTTACCTTTTCCTGTGTATCATGGCTTAACGAGTTACCCTGACCCGCTCCGCAAGAGGCATCCACATTCGGGCGTGATGAAACAAAAATGAAACCAAGAATATATACGGATACTTCTGTGATCGGTGGATGCTTCGACAAAGAGTTCGAATCTCCTTCACTCCGATTGATTGAAAGTTTCAAGACAGGTGAGGCGATAATTGTAGTTTCAGATTTAACACTTCTGGAGCTTGAACTGGCTCCTGCAGAAGTGAAGGGAATTCTTGAAAATATCCCGGATGGAAATAAGGAATGCATAGAACTTCAGGAAGAAGCAAGGGAACTTGCAAGGCATTATATTGCCGAAGGTGTCATAGGCTCTGGCAAAATTGTAGATGCACAGCATATCGCGATGGCAACAATTAGCCATGTTGATGTTCTGGTAAGTTGGAACTTTAAGCATATCGTCAATCTCCAACGAATTCATGGTTATAATTCAGTAAACCTCCGGCACGGTTATCCGTTGTTGGAAATCAGAACTCCGCAAGAGGTAACTCAATATGGAAACGACTGAAAAGCAGTTTGATGCTGTAAAAATGATGCGAGAAATCCGTGATAACCTTAGCCAAAAATTTAAGGATATGAGTTTTGAAGAGCAAAAAGAATATATAAAGGGCAAAAAAGGGGTCAGACACGATTTCTCTTATGATGTATCGGAAGAACGGGGTCAAGCCCGGTAGGGTGGGCAAACGGCTTTATCGTTTGCCTACGGGGAATCGGCGTAATCGGTGGGCAAGCAAAAAGACGCTTGCCCATCTGCTCGGTTCACGATAAAAAAGATTAAATGAAGCGCAGCTAAATGAAAATTTACTTGGATAATTGTTGCTTCAACAGGCCCTTCGACGACCAGTCGCAGCTTAGGATAAGGCTTGAATCTGAAGCAAAGATGGCTATACAGGAAGGAATTCGATTGGGAATCCATATTTTGGTATGGTCTTATGTTATGGATTATGAAAATCACAAAAATCCTTTTCCAGAGCGCAGGGAGCAAATAAGCAAATGGCGGGCATATGCTGTGGAAGACATCGAAGAAGATGGTGCCTTGCTTGCTTCGGCTAAGCTTATTGGGCAAGCAGGTATTAAGAAAATGGATTCTTTGCATATCGCCTGCGCGATCAAAGCAAATGCAGATTACTTTCTGACTACCGACGATTGGATATTAGAAAGAGCCAGCTTGATTACTAACATCAAAATCAGAGATCCCATAGAATTCATTAAAGAGGTGTTCATATGATTACCGATACAGAGATAAAGCAAAAAGGCATCCATATTTTGTCTCAGTATCTTGGCGATGTGGAGGCTGAGAGGTTTATTGCCTTAATTCAAAGGGAGCGCTTCGATTACACAAAGTGGCGACAAGGGCTTGATGAGGAATTGAGTATTGAGGAAATCAGCCGAAATGCAATGTCGCTCAGAGTACGGAGCCAGGTCTAACATTCCAACATCAGCCTAACCCGCCGTTCCAGCCGACCCGCGCCCGCAATGATGGGGTCCAATGATGGGGTCAGGCTTGTATAGTTGAATGATGGGGTCTGATGGGGTCAGGCTTGATGGGGTCAGGCTTGCATAGTTGCTGATATGCGTTTAGCCTTGACCTAACCAATCGCTCCAGCCGATGCCGCTGACGCGGCATGGCTGAGCTTAGATCGTTAGGCGTCAGAGCCTCAGAGTTTCGTGCGCTGGTGTAGTGTAGTTTTCTTTGTGTCGACACGGTAAGATGAATATGACATCTTCTATTTGCACAACAAGACGAGGTCTAAGGTGCCAATTGGCGGGTTTGAGGAGATCGCCCCTGAGACTGTGGTACACCGTGTCGGTGGCGGAAGCGTGGCCAACCTTCGCCTATCCCCTCTCGATGCCCAGCAAACTCCGCCAGGGATTTCCGTTCTTTTGGGGGGCACGCCACAGGAAGCGGCAGCCCAAATACGACGTGCCTTTCCTGGTTCACGGAAATGGCGGGAAGCTGCGCAGACGGTCGGAACAACGACTGCAGCAGCGATTCGGAAGGTGGGATTTGGTATTGTTCCTGATCTAACCCTGCGTTTTCCCAACCATGCGCGGCTAATTCACCCGCAAGGCGTGGAAAGTTTCACTGACGAACATTTGGCGACCTTGGCAGCAACGTTTCGCAATACCGTGGGGTGCTAAACATGGCACGATGTGTTGGACAAACCATTGAGTTGGTGGACGCTGAGCGGCGGCAGCTTGGCCAGATGCGAATTGAACGGCAGGAAGAGGAACTCCTATACGGTACGTTTGTGCCAGGGCTGGCTTTTCCCAGTGTCGAGCAACTCTTCCGCGATTTCGAAGTAGCCGTTGATGTCCAAGCCTTGCATGTCATTGAAACACTTGACGCAACGATAGCGGCCTTAGGCTTGCACCTGTCCTGGTCTGAGGCTGGAGAACCTGTTGCTGTCCAGGATGTGCAAATTTGGTGCGACGGCAATATTACGTGTCGGCTCTGTAATCAGCCCGCTGCCTCAGTGAAAGACATTCCGCAGTTCAGGCCATCCCGCCATAGTGTGGAGGCAACCCATCGCCTAACATAGGCATGGAGCCGACGCGCTGAAGCGCGCGGCTCATGCCCAGCGTTAGGCTCTGTAAAAACAGCAGGAGATACAAAATCGATGACTGAACTCCTTGAAAAAGCCTTTGCTGAGGTATCTAAACTACCTGAACCAGAACAGGACGTATTTAGTCGTTGGATACTCGAAGAGCTTGCTTCTGAGAAGCGTTGGGATATGGCCTTTGCCAATTCTCAAGACCTACTAAGTAGACTTGCTGATGAAGCCTTAGCAGAACATCGAGCAGGCAAAACAGAATTGCTTGATCCGGATAAGCTGTGATTTCACATACCAATAGACACTTCCGCGAGTTATTTTCAAAGCTACCAAATGTTGTACAGCGTCAAGCTCGAGAGGCATATAGGCAGTTTAAACAGAATCCATATCATCCGAGTTTACACTTCAAGAAAGTTCACACAATACGACCTATTTATTCAGCCCGTATCAATGTCGATTACCGTGCTGTAGGAATCAAAGAAAATGATGAAATTGTTTGGTTTTGGATAGGCTCACATGCTGATTATGGAAAGCTGTTGTCTCAGTTGTAGTTCCAGCCTAACTGAACGCTCCAGCCGACCGTGCTACGCCGGCGGCTGAGCTTAACCGTTATCGCGCTGGGCAAAGCTCGGCGCATCTTGCAGGGTGAAAGTCCCTGTCGGGAAGGAGATGCTGAGAAGCATCTTCAAAAGGGTTAGCCACCGACCCGTATCGAGCCTTGGGTCCATGGCGGAGTCGCCGAGAGGTGGCGAACAAGATGGACTCAGCGTAGGCAGAGAATCCTGTAGGCCGTAGGGGAGGCCGCGCTCCCTGAAGTGCTGGTACAGCTTCGAGATAAGCTGGTTGCGGATGCCGAGGGTTTTAACGTGCCCGAAGGCCACACGAAGCACCCGTTTTGGCGAGGGTGTGGAGGTCCGCCGGAGTCCACCGGCCGTGGCATGCAGGAAGAGAGGCGTCAGAGAACCCAGGAGGTCCCATCGGCTCCTGACCGGAGGGAAACCCGACCATAGGGTACACGGCTAGTGAGGCACGGAAGGGGAAACCCGGATACAGGGTTAAGCCGAAACCTAAGTGGACGGAGGGAGCTCCGGCTTAGGCAGGCGGAGAAGTACTGTCAAAGGGAAAGCCCGCCACATGCTGTTGGGGAGTCTTATCAGGCATAGTACTCTGAGCATGGGAAAGCCATGTACATGGGGAAGGCCCTGACGGAAGTACGGAGCCCGCAAAGGAAACTTGCGCCGGACCTGTCGGGCTGGAGTAACGCAAGCCAACCTCACTGCGGGGAATAGCAAACCAGGCGACGGTGGTTGCCTGGCGCGGAAGCGAGTACAACCGAGGAATCCGGTGCGGAAAAACTGCACGCCTGGGACTGTGCGGGGGGCGTCGGGTAACCGGCATCCCTACCGCGGAGGCCGCAGTCCCAAAGTAATAGTGGATTGTGTCAGAGACAATCCAATGATATAAATAATTGTAGAGATTAACATGCCACCAGTTTCACACCCATTCAAGAAGGGAGCTTTGGTCATATTGATGAACTATGTTGATCATGCCCCGCCGCATGTTCACGTCAAGTATCAGGGAGATGTGCGAAGCTATCGAATTGAAATCAGGACTAGGATTTGGATGCAATCTGGTCGAGAGTTGCAGCCGACCTTGAAGAAGCTGGTAGAGACATGGGTTGAAGCACATGAGGCCGAGTTGCTTGAACAATGGGAAAATGCCTGGAACAATCGACCTGTTTCAATTGTGGGGTAGATAGGTATGAAATGGCAAGAATGGCACACTTTAGCAGATAACGCCTCTATGTGGGCAGGCCGATACGAGAAAGGACTACTCAAAGCGGAACATGTAAATGACCACATCTTGCGCTTATGGTTTGAGGATGAACTTGACGTTTCGATTTACGAGTTGGATTTTTATCCATTGCTGGTGGAAGAAAATCCTGGAGGTGTGTTTGGAGTGTTAAGGGATGCGGAGCGATTTCGGGTAGTTCGAGGAGAATATGCCTTGATCTGGCCTAATCCAGAGACCGGCGAGTATGATGAGCAAGCAATAGATGTTGCGCCTGAATGTGTGCGTTTCTTTTGTGAGCGATACGGTAAAGTATTGAAGGCGTCAAAAAAGGCAGTAGAATAAGTTCGTCATTACCAGCCGCATCATCGGCTATCGGGAGGTGCGCCGGGTGGCCACCGGCCTGGCCGAATGCACTCTGGTGGATTTCGATGACGCAGAGATCAAGACCTTTGTAGACCGCTGGACCCAGGCGCTGGAGAAACAGGCTCAGGGCGATACCCGCCTAGCCCTGGCCGATGCCGAACGGGAACGGCGTGAGCTGCTGGAGGCGGTCGAGCGCAATGCCGGGGTGCGGCAATTGGCCGCCAATCCGTTACTGCTCACCATTCTGGCCTTGATGAAACGGCAAGGCGTCACCTTGCCGGAGCGACGGGTCGAGCTGTATGACCAGTATGTCAAAACGCTGCTATCCACCTGGAACCGGGCGCGCGGGTTGGGGCGCCCGCCCAGTCGGGACCTGGACCCGGTGCAGACGGTCAAGATACTGGCGCCGCTGGCGCTGTGGATGCACGAGACCAATCCGGGCGTGGGCTTGGTCAAGCGAGAGGAGATGCGGCGGGAACTGGAAGCTCTCTACGCCAGCCGCGGCGAGGCTGACCCGGAAAGCTGTACCCGCCAGTTCCTGGAAGATGTCCATGATTATGCCAGCCTGTTGTTGGAACGCGGACCCGGTGAGTATGGCTTTATCCACTTGACCTTCGAGGAATACCTGGCGGCGGTGGCTATCGCCTTGCGGCATCAGGGCGACGCCAAGGCCATTGCGCACGCATTAGGCGCGCATGCGGGTGAAACCGCCTGGCATGAAATCGCCCTGCTGACGGTCGGTTATGTAGGACTGATTCAGCAAATGGACAAGATCGCCGGTGACGTGGTGGAAACCCTGTGCAAGGAGATCTACGAACCACCCGGCGCGGCGGTGGTGCTGGCGGGTGAAGCGGTGATCGATGCCTGGCCGGCGGGCGTGACGCCGGCGAGCAAGGCGAAGGTGATAACGGCCCTGGTGGAGAGTCTGCCGGATGCAGATATGCCTGCCGAGTGGCGGGGTCGAGCCGGGCGTGCCCTGGCTACCCTGGGTGATCCACGGCCGGGTGTGGATCTGGGTGCGGATGGATTACCCGATCTGCTGTGGGTGCGGATTTCTGGGACAGCGACTGTAAAGAACAGTGAACAGTTTTCGGGTTTTGCGGGTTTGAAGTTGGGTAAGGGGGCAAAGCTGGACTCAGAGGCACGTGACGATGAAACTTGGTCCGGGAAGGCCAAGCCGTTGGAAATTGCCGATTTCGAGTTGGCAGTCTACCCGGTCACGGTGGCACAGTTTCGGCCTTTTGTGGAGCAGCGTGGTTATCGAGAAGATCGCTATTGGAGCGAGACCGGTTGTGAGTGGCGGAATGGAAGTAGCCAGGAAGCGCCCTCGTACTGGGATGATCCAACCTGGACCCTGGCCAACCACCCAGTGATAGGAGTTACCTGGTACGAGGCGGAAGCCTATTGCAACTGGCTGAACGAGCAATTGCACTTGCCGCCGGGGACTATCCGCTTGCCGACCGAGGCCGAGTGGGAGTGGGCGGCGCGGGGGCCAGAGGGCCGGCGTTATCCGTGGGGTGATGAGTGGGAAAGCTGGCGCTGCAATAGCAACGAGTCCGGCATTAACCGCACCAGTGCGGTAGGCAGCTTTCCGGGCGGTGCAGCGGATTGGTGGCGGGTTATCCAATCGGACGGTGGAGTAATACATGATCTGGCGGGTAACGTTTGGGAGTGGACGGCTTCAGAGTACACGGAGGATTACTCTGGTGCGAATCAGTCGGTGCTGAATACCAATTCTGGCGGCCCGTGTGTGCTGCGGGGCGGCTCGTGGAGCCACGTTCCGCGGGAACTGCGCGGGGCTGCGCGCGGCAGGTTCGACCCGCACTTCTGGCTCGAGGACGAGGGTTTTCGCCTGGCCAGGACCTTTCCCTTTAGTCTTTGATCTAGGAGTCTGTCGGACTTAATCAGTAACATACTGATTCTAAATGCTTTTTAAAAATCGTTGGAAATATTAACTCTATGAAAATCAAACAGTTGAGTGATAAGTCCGACAAACTCCTAGGGGGCCACGCCAGATAGAAGGCTCGCATGCTCCACAGGTTGGCCTTGCCAAAGCCCCTGCCGAACCGTTGGGTCAGATCACGCGAGAGCCGTTCTACCAGCACTTCACCGTATCCGGCACGCTCATCTCCGTCTTGCTCAAACTCGACGATGCGCCGGCCAATTTTCCAATAGCTGGCGGTCATCAGGGCATTGACGTTGCGCGCCGCCGCCTGCCGTGCCGCTTCCAGCAGCAGCGCGACGATGCCGGTGTGCACGGTGTTGTACTCATCCAGTTGCGGATTGCTGCCGATCAACAACAGGATCAGGTCATGAATGGCAGACAAGCAGGTTCTCCTTATTCCTGGTTCGCCACAGCCCACGGCTCGGCAATGGCGTTGGCCGACAAGCCCCAGTGCGGTACTTCGGCGTAGCGGTAGCGGCGCGATGTGGCATCGCGCCAGTCGCGAGGGTTGGTCAGAAAGCGGTCGATGAAGGCGTGCACCACGTCGATGGTGATGGCGGGCGCATCGATAGTGGCGGACAGGCCGATGCCGTGGTGGTAGTCGTGGTGCAGCATCCAACCGGTGGTGACGGCAACCTCGCCGCCATCGGCAATCACCGCCAGTTGCCGCTGCACCCATTCCATACGGGTCAAGCCATCCAGTGCCGAGTAGCGCTTGGGCTCGCGCGCAGGGATGACGTAGCAGCCGGTCTTGGGGTCTTTGACGGCACGGCTCAGCCAGTCAGGTTCATCATCGGCCGCCAGCGCGTAAGACGCCTCCCATGCCTTGTCCCACACGGCTTCCTTGTAGGCTTCCAAGGCGGTTTCCAGCGTGACGTTGTAGAAAATCGGCGCCTTGGCCCCGAGGAAATACAGGTCGATCCAGCCGTTGTAGCCATGCAGCACATGGTGCGTGTAGAAGCGTCCACCGAGCACCGGCGCGGCGCGGCGGATCAGGTTCTTGATGCCGATGTAGGCATCCTTTTGCCGGTGGCGGGGTAACTGGCAAAACGGGGGGCGGCGTGAGCGGCTCAGTCGTGTCATACCCTGTCCTGTCCTCTGCAGCGTCTGCCCGCTGCCATTTGGCTTTGCGCCCCTTGCTGTTCAAGGAGCAGGTGGCGCTCAGCGATGAAAATCAGCCCCTATATAGGGTTTCAGCATCGTGTGGATCAGCGAAGTTCGTACCAGACGCCACGTCCGCTACCGTGCTGATTCAGGTATCCGCGCTCGACCAGGGCGCGGAAGTGCTGCTTGAGCGTATTGCGGCTTGCGCCGGTCAGTTTGATGGCCTCGCCGATGGTCACTCGACCGTGCTCACGGGCGAATTCAACGATGGCGAGTGACAGTTTCGGCAACGAGGCCAGCACCAGCTTCTCGCGCTCGACCTTCTTCTCGAGGCGCCTAACCTGCTCGGTCAGGGACCGCAGGAAGAACGCCAGCCAAGGCTGCCAGTTGGGCGCCTCGGTACGAATCGTTCCCTGGGTCTGCCGCAACGCCAGATAGTAGGCTTCCTTGTTCTGCTCGATTACGCTCTCGAGAGAGCTGTATGGCACATAGGCATAGCCTGCCTGCAGGAGCAGCAGCGTGGTGAGCACCCGGGAAAGTCGGCCATTGCCATCCTGGAATGGGTGAATTTCCAGAAATACCACGACCCACAGGGCGATGATCAACAACGGATGCAGGCGCCCCGCCGTGCGTTCCTCCTGAACCCAGCCGACCAGTTCCGTCATCAGGCGCGGGGTATCGAAGGGGGTGGCCGTCTGGAACATGACGCCGATCTCGGCGCCGTTCTCATCGAAGGCGACGACACTGTTGGATGTGGTCTTGTAGTTGCCGCGATGCCAGGCATCCTTCTCGCTGTAGCGGAGCAGGATCTGATGCAGTTGCTTGATGTGGTTCTCCGTGAATGGAATGTCCTGCCACGAATTGAACACCAGTTCCATCAGCTCGGCGTAACCGGCTACTTCCTGCTCGTCGCGGGTGGTGAAAGGCTCGATCTGCAGATTGGACAACAAGCGCTCCACCTCGCGATTCGACAGCTTGCCGCCCTCGATTCGGGTGGACGAGCCGATGCTCTCGATCGTGGCGACGCGGCGCAGCGCTGACAGCCGATCGGGCGTCAGTGTTCCCAGGGCACGCCATGCGCCCTTGAACTCGTCGATCCGGGCAATCAGACTCAGGATCTCCGAGGTAATCTGGATGGTGTCGGATCGGATCATGGAACCCATAATACACCCAATTATACCCATTTTCGATGAGTACCCAATAAAACCCCCAAGCGATGTTGCACTTACCTGATATCGATTTGAAACAGACGCGCTTTTATCAAGAGGCGGTTGCCGAGGGACGGGAAGAGGGTCGTCAGGACGAGGCAGCGGCGCTGGTGTTGCGGCAATTGCGGCGTCGATTAGGCGCGGTCGAGGCGGAACAGGAGGCCCGGATTCGGACCCTGTCCGTGCTGGAACTGGAAGCGCTGGCGGAAGTATTGCTGGAGTTTCGGACAGCGGACGAACTGACGGCATGGCTCCGGCAGCGACTCTAACCGGCTCGGCGGTGGAAATACGGGTGATTCGTAGCCCACAGAAAAAATCATCGCGCCTGCTAATGGATTTTCTGATGAAGTACTGCATATAACGCCTGCCCACGCATAAAATATCGTGTCTGATCCCATTTGTCCTTACATGGTAAGCCATTGTGCTATAGTGTACGTACTGTGGCATTCACCGCGAGGACATCATGGCAACCATGACTATTTCTTCGGCCACGCTGACAGCTAAAACCGAAGCATGAAAGCCCTTGATACCAATGTGCTGGCGCGGTTCTTCATCAACGATCCGGATGACGCCGAGGCCGCAATACAAAAACCTGCCGCAGTAACGGTGCTATCTCAGCCGGTATTTGTGCCGGTATCGGTGACTTTGGAATTTGAATGGGTCATGCGTGGGTTTTACGAATTGCCACGCGCCGATATTGAGCGGGTATTCCTGGTGCTGTGTGGTCTGGAAAACGTTACTCTCGAAGACCGGGAAGTCGTGCTTTGCGCATTAGCTGCCTATAACCAAGGGCTAGACTTTGCGGATGCGCTGCATCTGGCTCGTTCAAGCCATTGCCGTGCCTTTGTGAGGTATTGCGACTTGGTCGCCTAACATTCAAGCTCAGCGGCGGAGCGTCAGCGGAGTCCGCTGGAGCGCAATGTTAGGCATGGGATTTCGTCTGGCGATCCGGGCCGATAGTCTTGGCGCCTTACCCGGGGAGACCTCCTCAATGAGAGTCGAGGAGGAGTCAGCAGAGGCCATAGTAGCGAAGAAGCGCGGGAAACCGCGTGGAGCGAAGGGCCTAAGAACCACGAAACAGGCCATTCCAAAGCCTTCAGAGGAAAACGGGAAGCACTCCGAAACGGACGGACGTTGCAACTGCGGCAGCCTTCCGGGCCGATGGTGGAGCGGAACGCCGGTGGATTCCGACGCGAAGCGCCACTGTGGGGTACGAGGATTCCTTTGAGCGGTTGAGGGAGTAGAAGGTGCTGAATGGAATGCAGGAAAAGGCCTTTTCCTCATTCTGCGGTGAACAACACCGCCGGGTTCAACCGCCGGATGCGGAAGACCGCACGTCCGGTGGTGTGGGAGGGGTAACGGGCGCAACCCCGTTACCCCGACCCGCTCCCGGCTGAATTTTCAAAAACCTTGCATACACATACAAGTTTTTGCATGATGCTTCACTATGGACGCCCCTCCGACGACCCCTTATTTCCGCAATGACGTTCTAACCAAGCGTTCCTATATCAAAATGGAATGGTGCGTTGCGGCGATTACCAACCCCATTCGCCGGGAAACCCAGCCGGACGGGCGAATTCGCCATTGGGTTTTTGTGCCGGAGCTTGGCAAACACCTGCGCGTGGTCACCCTGCCCGATGGCGTGACCTTGCACAACGCTTTCCCTGACAGGAGATTTATCCCATGAAGTTGAGCTACGATGCTGAAACCGATTCGCTATACATCCACCTGTCGGAAATCCCATCGGTGGATTCCGATGAAGTGTCAGACGGGGTCGTGCTGGATTTTTCCGCAGATGGCGTGTTGGTCGGAATTGATGTGCAACATGCCAGCCAGAAGGCCGACATCCAATCGGTCATGCTGTCCAACCTTCCCCTACACGAGCTAAAAGCGGCGTAGGGGATAAAACTTAGGGCCGGGTAGAAAATACAGGCACCGCTCCGCCAACCGCAAGCCCAGGTCATGAGTTTCCCCCGTGAGGGGCACCAGCTTGCAAACCGTTCGGATCGGTTCGAGCGCATCGCGGATTTCCGCGTGAGACAGGGCGTGTTTGCGCACCGCGACGGAGGCGAATTCGTTCAACACTTGCACACTGATGACACCACCGCCCGCAATCAGGCTTTCCGCACGATCGGCTTTAGCCTCGTCCGCCGACATCAGGTAAAGCAAGACATTGGTGTCGAAGAACACCTCAGCCCCGTTCATGGGCTTCCAGTCGGTCGAATTTGAAATCGGCGGGCAGCCGGCCGCGATACTTGCGTAATCTCGCCAGCAACTCGCGGGCGTTTGGAGCCTTGGCGATGGCAAAGGCGTGTGCGTCGGCTACCTGGATTTCGATGTCGTCGCCTTCCTTGAGATTAAGTGCTTCGACCACCGCCGCCGGCAGACGTATGGCGAGGCTGTTGCCCCATTTTGAGACTTGCATGGGAGGGTTCTCCGAAGAAGGATATACAAGGCTCAAAGGTATATCCTGACGTTTGAAAATTCAATCTAAAGTTTCAGCCGGCGTAGCCTGGATGGAGCGGAGCTTGCGGAGCGCAATCCAGGTTCTTTACTCTGGAAAACCATACCGCGTCACGCAGGGTTAACCGGAACTTCACACACCATCAACGAACCATAATCAGACATCGTCACCCTCTTTGGAAATTGCCGCCTGCCGCAGTTCCAGCGCTCTGCGCGCCCGCGCTAACTCTTCCGCAAGGCGATGCTCGTTGGGTAGGATAGTCTGGTACTCGGCGGCCAGCACCTTGTTGGACAGCCCCGCCAGCGTGTAGTGGGCTTCGGCTGCGTCCTTTTCGGCGCAGAGGATCAGACCCACGGGCGGGTTCTCGCCCTCGCGCATCCAGTGCTCGCGGGCATAGTTGAGGTAAAGATGCATCTGCCCCGCATCGGCGTAGCTGAACTTGCCAGCTTTCAGGTCGATGATCACAAGGCACCGTAGACGGCGATGGAAGAACACCAGATCGACGCGGAACCAGCTGTCACCGACCCGCAGCCTTTTCTGGCGTCCGATGAAGGCGAAGTCGTCGCCCAGTTCCAGCAGAAAATCTTCCAACCGGCGGCCAACGTGGTAAGGTCGGGCGATTTCCGAGCCAGTGATTCGGAAATCACGGCCTCGGGCAATTCCGCAGACACTGTCTGGAGAATTGGCTCTCCGGCAGATTCTCCAGACGCTGTCTGGAGAATTCGGTCAGCGGGCCACGCCACATAGAAGGCTCGCATGCTCCACAGGTTGGCCTTGCCAAAGCCCCGGCCGAACCGTTGGGTCAGATCACGCGAGAGCCGTTCTACCAGCACTTCACCGTATCCGGCACGTTCATCTCCCCCTTGCTCAAACTCGACGATGCGCCGGCCAATTTCCCAATAGCTGGCGGTCATCAGGGCATTGACGTTGCGCGCCGCCACCTGCCGTGCCGCTTCCAGCAGCGCGACGATGCCGGTGTGCACGGTGTTGTACTGATGCACAGTCATGTTGGACATCAGGTTCCCGCCTTCCTTATCTCTATCGAATCGGTCTGCCATCTTAACCTGCCAGTTTCGCAAACAATTCATCCAGTTGCGGATTGCTGGTGATCAACAACAGGATCAGGTCATGAATGGCAGACAAGCAGGTTCGTGGCTCCGCGCCCCTTGCTGGTGGGGGCGATGTCACCCGCAGGCCAGACCAGCGAAACCCGACGTGACTTGGCGTTTTGCGGGCAGAAAAAAGGCCCGGAGATTTTCCGAGCCTTGAATATTGGTGGAGGCGGGGGGAATTGAACCCCCGTCCGCAAATCCTCCGCCCTTGGTACTACATGCTTAGCGTCGTCTTTACTTTAACCGTGGCCAACCCGACGCGCAGGGCGGGCAACGGCGGTTCCGTAAGGTTTTAGCGATTCGGCTCCGGACTTGCCTCCTCGCGAGCTTATGTTAATCGACCCCTGATACTGAACCTCATAAGCCAGTTTCAGTCAGAGGCTGGCCGCGACTAAGCAGCCAGTGCGTAGTTGTCGTCGTTGGCAACTATTGGTTTGCAACTTTTTTTACGAGGCCCAGTTGCCTCCTCGGCATGCACCTCAGGTTTCGCGATCCACGTCGAGCCCGGGTCGCCCCCTGAAATCTGACGGCTTTATGACAGCCCGATCGCCGCTAAAGTTCCGTGCTTCGCTATGGCTTTTCCACCCCGATGAGCTTCAGGTCTTCCACCGGCAACTCGAACTCATGGTATTCATAGATGTTGTCATTGGCTTCCGACAGGCGCTTGATCACGACCCGCACCGGCCGGTTCCTCTGGTTCAGGTAGGACAACAGGGCATCGATATCATGAAACGGCCTGCCATCGACCGATTTGATCATATCCCAAAGCTGTAATCCCTGGGCGCTGGCCGGCGAACCATCGACGACATAATGCACGGCCAGCAGCTTGCCCAGATTGGCTTCCGCCTCGTCCCGAAAACCCGGAGACGCAATCAGCATCCCGGCCAGATAAAGTCCCTGGCGCTGCAGCACCGACGGTCTGGGCTTGAAATGCGCCTTGACCGTCATCGCCTTGCCGTCCCGGAGAATCGATAGGGTGGTTTCCTCCTGATGCCCCCGTAGCGCATTGATCAACTGGGTTGCGTTTTTGACAGGACCGGGCTGATCCGTCACCCCCTGGATCACATCGCCTGCCTGCAACGGCGCGGCTTCTCCCTCGAAATAGGCCGCCGCCACCTTAAGTTCGTCGTTGTCGCCGTCGTCTTCGAAAAACACCACGGGTAACTCCGGCGGCGAAGGATCCTTACCCTCGCGGAGCAAGTCGAGAATCCTGCAGGCATACTTCATCGGCACGGCGAAATTGAGATTCTCCGTGTTTTGCAGACCCAGCATGGCCGTGTTGATACCCACGACCTGGCCGTTGATCAGGCTGATCAACGGGCCACCGGAATTACCGTTGTTCAGAGCGGCATCGGTCTGCAACCATTCGGTGCCGGCGCGCACCGTCAGCCCCGATACGATGCCGCGGGTGCCGGTATAAGAGAGGTTCCAGGGATGGCCGAACGCCCCCACGGGATGACCCACCGGCGGCGTATCGGCACACTGCAAGTTGGCGACGCTGGCCTTATCCGGCAGATGCCTGGGAGGGATTTCCAGCACGGCCAAATCCAGATAGGGGTCCACGTAGACCTTGCGCACCGGGAAAAATTGGCCGCCCTTGAAAGCCGCTTCCACCCGCGACGCCGAGCGGGAGACGACGTGGGCATTGGTCAGCAGCCAACGCCGCTCCCGATCCACCAGAAAACCGGCGCCTTCGACCGTGCCTTTGTCATCGCCGGCGAAGGGGATTTCCACACTGGAGCGGATTTTAACGGTATATTGCAGGGCGGACTGAAAAGCGGCTTCCTGATCGCTGGCGGCAGGCGCCGACAGGGCGCTTCCCACACCAGCCCACGCCAATAGCCAGCCAGCCACGGCCAACAGCCATGGCCGGGATTGCTTACATCTGATCGACATAGTTAAGAGGTGATGGTAAGAGTAACGGTAAGGATCGACCGGAGAGAGCCGATCCTGTTCGCGGCATCCAGGCCAGCGGCAAAAGTGTAGAGGTCTGCTAATAAGTTCCGGCAGTGCTGCCGGTGCGCAAGCTTACCATTAATCTTCGACCGGAGACAGGGTTCGGCGGATTCACAGGCGATTCTTTCCAGTCCTTGCGCCGGAAGGCATTGCGGCGAAATTGCGCCGGTACTACGAGATAGCCATGATTGTTTCTCTGCAACGCGGCGGGATCGTGCTCGCCCTGTTAGTTGGCCTGCTGGCGGCGGGGACGGTTCCCGCCCAGGACACCCAGGCCATTGCCCCTTTGCCGCTGGATCCGGCGAAAACCGCGGAACGGCAACAGGCGCACCGCCGGACTCTGGCGGAAGAAAAGGCCGAAACCGACCGTCAGCGCCAGGAACTGCAAACCTGGGGCGCCGAGCTGCCGGCCAAACTGCAAGCCCTGCAGGTGGGCCAAGTTACCGATACAATTTTGGAAAAAGCCCGTCTCGACACCAACGTGATGCAGTTGCGACGGGATGATTTGCAGGCCGGTATCAGCAGCACGGAACGCCAGATTCAGGCCCAGGCACAGACACTCAAGGAGTTGGAGGCGCAGGAGCAGTTGCTGCAAAATCCCGCCAATAAGAACAATAACACCGAGGGCGCCCTCCGCGAGGGGCAACTGGAGCAGACCCGGCAGGCGCTGGCGCAGGTACGCACCGAGTTGGAACTGGCAAATCAGAGCCTGGCCAATTTCCAGGATCGCCTGGCGCTGGTCGCTCAAAGCCTGTCCCTGGCGCAGCAATGGCAGTCCCGGGTCGAAGAGGTCTTCCGCCTGCAACAGGAACAAACCCGCCTGGAAGCGCAGCAGGATTTGGTGGTGCGCCTGGAAAAGGAGCAACAGGCGCAATTGGATAAAGCCGCCGAACTGCGCAACCGGTTGCAGCGGGAGGGCGAAAAACTATCCGAAGCGCAGCGCCTGCTGCTGGAAACCAGCTTGGGCGCTGCCGAGGAAAAGGCCAAATTGCTCCGGCTGGGGGGCTCTTTATCTCGGTTGGACGATGAACTGGCCAACTGGGAAGGGCTGGCCGCCAAGACCGATGTAGACCCCAAGGTCTTGCAGGAAGGTCTGAAGAAGCTGGGCAATATGCGCACCGGCTTGCAGGATAGAGAGGCATTGTTGCAACGCCGGATCGAGTTGTTCACTCAACAGAAGCAGGCGATCGAGCGGCGCGAAGGATTGACCGGCGCGGATAACCGCTTTCGCGCTGAAGAGACCGGCGTGGTCGATGGCTTATTGGCCGAGTCGAACAAATATTTGGAACGCCTGCAGCAGCGGCAGAGCAAAGTCGCCACTACCCAGCAGCGGCTGGAGACCGTCTATAAAGACCGCTTGAGCCAGGATCTGCTGGCCTGGGAAGCACCACCGGTCACCAGCGAAGAATGGCAGACCCTGCTGGATGGCCTGCTGGGCGCACCGGGAGTCCTGCTCCATCAGACTCTCCTGAGCCTGGAATCCGTCGGCAAAGCCCTGCAGCAGGCCGGCCCCCGCCAATGGGCAAGTCTGGTGGCGCTGGAAGCGGGACTGGTGCTGGTGCTGGCCTGGGGCTGGCGCTATCTGCAGCGCCGGCTCGCCAAAGGCGAACAGCAACAGAGCGATAGCTTTCTGCTCAAGGCCGGGCAACTCCTGTCGAAGCTGCTGCGCCAGAATCGGGTGGGCCTGGTGCTGGCGGCGCTGCTGCTGCCGGCGCTGTGGCTGTTGCAAATCCCCCAGCCGGGACTGGGGATCATCGGCACGCTGCTGTTGCTCGGGGTGGGCATCAAGCTGCCTATCGACCTGGCCTGGCAACTGCTGGCCTCGCCCAAGCTGCCGGACGAAGCACGCCACCCCCAGTTGTACCGGCAGATATTCTGGATTTTGCTGTTCGGCAGCCTGCTGACGGCGGTTATCATTCTGGCCCATCTCAGCGCCCTACCGAAGGCGGTCACCGGCGTATTCGACCGCCTGTTCATGGTTTATTGGCTGCTGGTGCTCGTGCGCCTGCTGTGGGTCAGACGGTTCTTCCTGGGATTGCTGGCGGAGCGTTACCCCGAGCGGCAGTTCTGGCTGCTGAACCTGCGGCTGATCAGCCTGCTGCTGCCCTTGTCTCTGCTGGCGGCTTCGCTGCTGGGGCTGATCGGTTACCGCAACCTGGCTTGGTCGGTAGTCTGGCATTCGTTGATCTTCGGCGGCGTGCTGCTGGCCTGGTTGATCGTCCGGGGGTTGCTGAACGATCTGGTGGTGATGCTGAAGAACTACGCCGTCACCCATTCGGAATATGGCTTGTTATGGACCCAGGACATCATCAAGCCGCTGCACAATATCCTGAATCTGATCCTGATCGTAGGCGCCTGGGCGACACTGTTCGCGCTCTACGGCGGCTATGGGGACGTGACCCTGCTCGCCGATCTCTGGGCGCTGCTGGAATGTCCTCTGTTCACCGTGGGCGGCGCCACTATCAACCTCTGGCTTATCCTGGTCACGGTGGCGACCTTCCTGGGAGTCATCTGGCTCGGGCAATGGAGCCGGGCCGTTACCTACCGGTGGATATTCTCCCGCATCACCGATCTGGGGGCGCGCCACAGCCTGTCGGTCTTTACTCAGTACCTGATCGTGCTGATCGGCATATTGCTCGTCCTGCGGCTGCTGGGCCTGGATCTGACCACCCTGACGGTGTTCGCCGGCGCCGTCGGCGTGGGCATCGGCTTCGGGATGCAGGCTATCGCCAATAACTTCATCAGCGGTCTGATGCTGTTGGTGGAGCGGCCGCTGCGCAGCGGCGATATCGTGGAAATCGGCAAATACACCGGTGAAGTCACCCGCATCGGCATGCGTTCGGTGATTATGAAAACCTGGGACAGCCAGGAGGTGATCATTCCCAACTCCGAGGTGGTCACCAACGCCTTTATCAACTGGACCCACAGCGACAACATCATGCGTACCGTATTGACTATCGGCGTCAGTTATAAAGCCGATCCTCACCAGGTACAGGGGCTGCTGGAGCAGGTTCTGGAAAGTCATCCGGATGTGCTGGATAAGCCGGAATGGGCGGTGCTGTTATGGGACTTCGGCGAATCGGCGGTGCAGTTCCGCGTGCAGTACCACACCGATCTGCGTGAGTCCAGCATGCTGAAAGTGCGCGCCAGCATCCTGTTCATGATCTGGGACAGCCTCAGACAGGCCAGCATCGAGATTCCCTATCCGCAATGGGATCTGCATATCAAGGGATGGCCGCCGGGCATGGCGGCCGCCCCGCCGCCAGCGGTAGGACCGGCGGTTACGGCGCCGTTAAAGGCGGCGCCCGGCGCTGCCAGAGGGAATTGAGCGCCATGGATTATCGGCAGCGCCCCCCTGTTGCTGCTGGAGCTTTGCGGTTAACATACGCCATCTTTGATTATCGACCGGAGACACGACCATGGGTCTGAGCGGTATAGGTTTTCCAGAATTACTGCTGATTCTGCTGATTGTTTTTCTGTTATTCGGCTCCAAGAAACTGAGTACCCTGGGCAAGGATCTAGGCGGCGCGATCAAGGATTTTCGCAAATCCATGAAGGAAGACGAGTCCGCCACCAACGCCCTGCCGAATACCTCCGCCTCGCCGGAAGTCCACGTCAAACCCGCCGATGCTCCGGCCAAAGAAACCGCTGCTTCGGATAAAACCGGCGGTTGAGATGGCCAAGGCAGCAACTTGGCCATTGGTGACGCCGATGGAGTTTAAGCCGTAGGGCGGAATAGGCCGTGAGGCCGTATTCCGCCGAATGGTTTTGCCTTCTGACATCTACACCTGAGTTGAGATGGGTTTCGCTGCGCTCTACCGATCCTACGCGGCTTTTCAAAGTTTACCCAGGCCACGCTTGCTATCCGCTACCCTTCCCGCGGCCGTAAATAAGCAAACCAATGCCGCTCCAGCCATTTGACCAGCATTACAATCGTAAAGGTCAGCGCCATATACAGCAGGCCCGCCGTGATAAAGGCTTCATAAGGGCTGTAATATCGGGAATTGACGATACGGGCCGCGCCGGTCAGATCCACCAGAGTGATCACGCTGGCCAGCGAAGTGCCTTGCAGCATGAAAATCATTTCATTGCCATAGGCCGGCAAGGCCCGACGAAAGGCGCTCGGCAGGATAATCCGCCGGTACATCATCGCCGTGGACATGCCGACCGCTCTGGCGGCTTCGATTTCACCTCTGGGCGTCGACTTGATGGCGCCCCGCAGAATTTCCGTCGTATACGCGCCCGTATTCAGGGCAAAGGCGATCAGGGCGCACCAATACGCCTGACTTAAAGCCGGCCAGAGTATGCTGTCACGAATTCCTTCGAATTGACCGGTGCCGAAATAGATCAGGTAAATCTGCACCAGCAGCGGGGTGCCCCGGAAAAAATAGCTGTAGCCGAACACCAGACCCCGCGCCAGGCCATTGCCGGAATTGGCCACGATGCTCAAGGGAATCGCCAGTCCCAGCCCCAGTCCCAGCGAAAGCACGGTCAGTTGCACCGTAAGCAGCAGACCCTGCCAATATAAATTGAGGTTGTCGAGAATGATGCCGAAATTCACGGCTTGATCTCCTGCTCGAAGCCGAGGCTGTAACGGCGCTCCGCCCAGCGCAGCAGAATCACGGACAGGGTGGTAAAGGCCAGGAACACCAGAGCGACGGCCAGATAAAACGTGAACGGCTGGTGCGTTGCCCCGGCGGCCAGATAGGCTTTACGGACCATATCGTCCAGGCCGATGATCGAGACCAGCGCGGTCGCTTTCAACAGCACCAGCCAGTTGTTGCCGAAGCCGGGCAGGGCATGACGGATCATCTGCGGCAGCAGGATACGCCGAAACGCCAGCCCGCGGCTCATGCCATAGGCGTACCCGGCCTCCAACTGGCCTGATGGCACGGCCAGGATGGCGCCCCGGAAGGTCTCGGTCATATAAGCGCCGAAGATAAAGCCGATGGTCAGGACGCCGGCCACGAAGGGATCGACATCAATGTAGCCCTCGTAGCCGACCGCCTGGGCCATGGCATTGACCAATACCTGACCGCCGTAAAACAACAGCAGCATCAGCACCAGATCGGGGATGCCCCGGATCAGGGTGGTGTAGAACGAGGCCGCCAGCCGGGCCATGCGGGAGCGGGACAGTTTGGCCAGGGCGCCGAGCATGCCAAGCGCCACGGAGAGCGCCAGCGACAACAGCCCCACCTGCAGGGTAAGCCAGGCGCCTTCCAGAATACTGAAACCGTAACCGTATAGATCGAACATGAGGTTTATGTCTTTAGTAGGGGCGGTTCGCGAACCGCCCCTAGACGGTTCGCGAACCGCCCCACTGGCCATTACTGGCCGTAAATGTCGAAATCGAAGTAGGGGCGGTTCGCGAACCGCCCCTACTGGCCATTACTGGCCGTAAATGTCGAAATCGAAGTACTTATCCTGAATCTTCTTATAAGTCCCGTCGGCGCGGATGGTGTCGATGGCCTTGTTGAACAGCTCGCGCAGGTCCTTATCCTGCTTGCGCACGGCCACCGCCACGCCTTCGCCGAACCACTTGGGATCGGTCAGCGGTGGACCGACGAGCTCGAAATCCTTGCCGGCGGGCGTATTGAGAAAGCCATCCAGAAGAGCGGTGTAATCCGCCAGCAGCAGATCCACCCGACCGGCGAGCATATCCTGATTGGCCGCGTCCTGGGTGTCATAGCGGTTGATCTTGACGATGTCGCCATAATTGTCGCTCAGGTATTTGTCATGGATGGTGGCGCGCTGCACCCCGATGGTTTTGCCTTTCAGTCTTTCCGGGGTGATTTCGATAGTGGAACCCTTCTTGCGGACGAAGCGGGCCGGGACCTGATAGTATTTTTTGCTGAAATCCACGGCTTGCTTGCGTTCCTCGGTGGCCGACATGGACGAGACGATGGCGTCGAACTTGCGCGCCAGCAGGCCGGGAATCATCCCATCCCAATCCGATTTCACCAGCTTGCACTGCACCTTCATGGCCTCGCACAGGGCCCTGGCGATATCGACATCGAAACCCTGCAAGTTACCGGCCTGATCGACCGTGCTGAACGGAGGATAGGCGCCCTCGATGGCGATGCGAACCTCTTTCCATTCCTTGGCCTGGATCTGGCCGGTGAGTAACGCCAAGCCCAGCATGAACAACGCGGCGGCTAATTTTTTCAAGGTAATGCCCTCCTGAAGGGTGGATGAAGATTAGTCTCAACGGTAGGAGCGAGCTTGCTCACGAATTCGACCTGTAGGTAATTCATTTCAGTATGCCCGATAAAAACTGGCGACAGCGCTCGGATTTGGGATTGCCCAGCGCCTGTTCGGGCGAGCCCTGTTCTTCTATCCGTCCCTGGTGTAGGAAAACGACCTCCGAGGAAACCTCGCGGGCAAAGCCGATTTCATGGGTGACGACCAGCATGGTGCGGCCTTCGGCGGCCAGATCGTGCATGACCTTGAGCACTTCGCCGACCAGTTCCGGGTCCAGAGCCGAGGTCGGCTCATCGAACAGCATCACCTCCGGCTCCATGGCGAGCGCCCTGGCGATAGCGGCGCGCTGCTGCTGGCCGCCGGAGATATGGGCCGGATAATAATCCTTGCGCTCGTACATCCCGACCTTGTGCAACAGCGCCTCGGCGCGCTCGATGGCTTGTTTTTTCGGCACTTTCAGCACATGGACCGGCGCCTCGATCAGATTCTGCAACACCGTCATATGCGACCAGAGATTGAAGCTCTGGAACACCATCGCGAGCCGGGAGCGAAGCCTCTCCACTTGCTTGTGATCCGCCGCTACCCGTTGGCCGTGCCGGTCGGTGCGCATCCGGATGGTTTCGCCGTGCATCGTCACGGCGCCGGCATCCGGCGTTTCCAACAGATTGATGCAACGCAGGAAAGTGCTCTTGCCGGAGCCGGACGAGCCGAGTATGGAAATCACGGCGCCTTCGGGCACGGTGAGGGAAATGCCCTTCAGCACTTCCACGCTGCCGAAGCGCTTGTATAAATCTTCGACGACCAGAGCCGGGGTCGATGCGGTCATAATTTTTTCTCAAGGGTCTGCGAGGCTGCTATTCTCCAGGGGGGATGTTAAACGTATATCCTATGCCATCGCAATCGAAATGAAACGGACAATACCGCAGGGAGCTTGCCCTTGACCGATGGCCGCTATGTTTATATTTCTCAGGATTCGCGCCAAGCAACTGGCGCGTTTTTGTAAGCTATTAAGCGCGCACGGCGGCACGACCCGGCTAAACCCAACCTTACGACACGGCCTCCTCCAATTCAACCTGAGCAGAAAACTCCAGATTGCCCATGGCCGGACTTTGCCAACCATATCGGTGATGGGCGAGAGGCAGGCTGACATGCATGACGTCCGGTTCATCAGGATCGCTTTCGATGGTGCAACCCAGCGACTGGTTGATCTTGAGCATAGACTCGTTTTCCCGTAGCACCTCGCCAAACACTTCCCGGACACCACGCTTTCCGGCGTACCCGATGATTTCCCGCATCAACCGGGAACCCAATCCCTGGCCGGCTATTCGGCGGTCTATCATAATAGCGTATTCGGCCTTCTCCAGATCGGGATCGGCCACCAAGCTGACCACGCCCCAGATATCGGCTTTGCCGGCCACGCCCGGTCCGGTCAACACCAATGCCATCTCCCGATCATAGTCCAGTTGGGTCAAGCGTGCCGCCAGTTCGGGGGAAAGTTGCTTGAGGGGCTGGAAAAAGCGCAGGCGGACGTCCTCGGGGGGCATACGCCGCACCATCGCCTGGAGAGCGGGCTCGTCCTCAGGCAGGATAGGACGCAGCAAGAGGGTATATCCGTCAGGCAGCGTGAGGCGCTGTTCCATCTCCTTGGGGTAAGGTTGAATGGCCAGCCGCGCGGTAGCAGGGCCAGTCGCCGCGGCGATGCGGATGCGGGCGCTCAGGGCAAGCACGCCCTCGGCGTTGACCCAAAGAGGATTGATATCCAGTTCCGCCAGTTCACCCAGGTCGATGACCATCTGCGACACTTTGAGCAAGGTCAGCGCCAGGGCGTCCAGATTGACGGGTCGGCCGGGACTGGCGCTAAGCAGGGAATAGAGCCGGGTGCGCGCCATCAGTTCCCGCGCCAAATGCAGATTCAAGGGAGGCAGCGCATAGGCGATATCATTGATGACCTGGGCTTCGGCGCCGCCATGGCCGAAGAACAGTACCGGTCCCGCCTTGAAGCCGCGTCCGGTGCGCGCGCCGATAGCCACTTCATACGCCTCCCGCCGGGCCAGCATCGGTTGTACCGCAAAGCCTTCGATCACGGCGGTGGGGGCCAGGGTCTGGACTCGCTTGAGCATGGCGGCGGCCGCCGTCAATACCTCCTGCGGTCCCTCCAGCGCCAGCGCCACGCCGCCCACGTCGGAGCGATTGGTAATACCGGCGGACAGGATTTTCAGCGCCACGCCGCCATCCAGCCGTTCAGCCAGCGCCGCGGCATCTTCGGGCGTGCGGGCAAACTGGGTATTCACCATGGGAATCCGGTAGGCCGCCAGTAACTCGCGGGTGGCTTCAACATCCAGTTGCTCTTTACCCGCCGCCAGCGCCGCGGAGATGATCCCACGGGCCGCCGCGGTGGCCGGGATAAATTCCGCGGGAATGGAGGGCGGCGTCTCCATGAGTAACTCCTGATTGCGCCGGTAGGCCGCCATCTGCAGAAAGGACCATACGGCTTCCTCGGGAGTCCCATAAATCGGGAGCCGGACCTGCTGGAACGATTGCCAGACCGGCGTGGTAGCGGTCGCCCCGACCCAACTGACCATGACCAGGCGGTCGCTCCGGGCAGTACGGGCGATGATGGCCTGACCGCACTCTCGATCCAGGTCCGGGGAAACGGGAACGTGCACGATCAGGATGCCATCGACCTCGGGTTCCTTGAGCAGCAATTCCAGCGCCCGGTCGTACTCTTTAAAGCCGGCGCTACTGCCCAGGTCCACGGGATTGCCGGCCTGGCACCCCGGCGGCGCCAGCCGGTCCAGTTCGGCGCCGGTGGCGGCGCTGATGGGAGCCAGCGTACCGCCCTCCCGGGTCAGTCGGTCGGCGGCCAGCAGACCGATGCCGTGACTGTTGCCCAGGATGAGCAGGCGGTTGTTCCGGACCACTTTGCTGCCGGCCAGCGCTTTCACCGCATTGAACAGGTGCTCGATGGTATCGACCCGCAGGAGGCCGGCACGGCGGAAGGCGGCATCATAAATCGCTTCTTCCATGGCGCTTTCGCCCGCCGTCTGCGGCTTGAGGACAATGACCGGCTTAAGGCGCGCCGCGCTGCGGGCGGCTGACATAAACCGGCGCGGGTTGGGGACGTTTTCCAGATACAGAAGAATCGCGCGAGTTTGCGGCTCCCACGCCAGGTAATCCAACACATCACTACAGTCCACATCCACCCGGCCCCCTAACGAGACCAGATGGGAAAAGCCGATAGTGCTCAGGTGGCCCCAATGGATGATCGTGCGCAGCAGCGAGGAAGACTGGGCCACCACGCTGACCGCGCCAGGGAGCAGGGGGGTACGGCTGAGAGTGGCATTGATGCCGTTGACAGGTATCGCCATGCCCAGCCGGTCCGGTCCCAGCATCCGCAGTTGATAGGGTTTGGCCGCCGCCAGCAGGGCTTGCTTCAGGGTCTCGTCGTCTTGACAGCCATTCAGCCGTTCATTGCTGAGCAGCAGCACGGCCCGGGTCCCTTTGGCGCCCAGCGCATCGATCAGGGCCGGACCCTTCGCCAGGGGCGTGGTGGTAATCGCCAGTTCCGGGGCTTCGGGCAGGCTGGCCACATCCCGGTAAGCGAGCACTCCCGCCACGGCGTGACGCTCGGGATTGACCGGCAGTACCGGTCCCTTGAAACCGGCATCGAGCAGATTACGCAGCAGCAGGGTTGCCGGATCATCATCCTGACCACTCTGGCCGATGATGGCGATGGAATGGGGTTTGAACATCGATGTCAGCGCGCGGATGGTCATGGCGGCGGTCCTTTAGCTATCAAGCATTGTAGACAGGCGAATAAGCGGGCGGGATGGAATAGGTGCAGGTCACATGGGCAACCGGCGTGGAATCGCCATCGGAATACAGCATCACCTCGCCCACCGCCAGCCGCTTGCCCAGCTTGAGAATCTGGCCACAACCGAGCAGATCGACCGGTCGCGGACGGCTTAAGAAATTACAGGTGAGGTTAGTGGTGCATGCCATTTCTATCCGACCGAGCAGGCTCATAACGACGGCGTACATGACGATGTCAGCAAAGCCCAACTGCACCGGTCCCGATACCGAGCCGCCGGGACGAATAAAATCTTCCCGGAAAGGCAGGCGGATGGTGGCCTTGCCAGCCTCCAGACGCTCGATCTGGATATTCAGAGCGCCTATAAAAGGTAAATGCTCTTTGACCAGTTGTTCAAATTCATGTTGGGAAATTCGACTCATGACTTGCTTTTTCCCGATAGGGTTCCGTGGCGACTCGTGCTGGTAAATTTGATTCATGGCTTGCTTGCTCCCGACAGGGTGAAATCCCCCGGCTACCCTTATGGCTTCGCAACGCAAAGCCATAAGGGTGGCGACCTTCGAGGATAGCCGGGCGCCGAAACACCCGGCTTTCTGCTGCTAGCAGGGACCGCTGTTGGCATCAGCGAAACCGTGTAAGGGCGCCGCCGCGAGCCGATTCACGGCGCACTGGGTGGGGCCTTTACTGGAAACTTCATAGATCCATTGATTCTGTTCGTTAAAATGCGTTTGTGAAGCCAAATGATCCTCGGGGTGGACAGTTGCCTGCTCACTGGCGGATGGGGTTTGCACCCAATCGCTGTATTCCTTATTTTCAGCGAAAGCCACATTGATAAAACCAATGGAGAGACCTATCAAAACAGCCTGATTCAGAGTTTTCATGATAATACCTTCTTTAATTGCCATAGCCGGTTACCCGCTTTAAGAGTGGTGAACGGACTGTCGATAATGCTCGATTCGGCCGTTACACCGTGATCCGCTCATGCTTGTTAACTCGACTGGAGTCAACGCGATGTGCTGCGGATAGAGTAGCAAGTACTGTGCCAGCTATTCGCAAGGGTAGGTTTAATCTTGCTGCCGACTGGCAAATCCGGTTGAATATGGTAAAACAAGGAAGAATTGCTGGTAGCGGGAGAAGGAGTGCGCTTTCAAATTTGAGATGAAGGTGTTTCAGGGCGTTTTATTTTGCAATCATTTGGCTATTAAATTAGGATCGCCTTGTAATAAATTTTTCGCGCTCCCACTACTTCAGCTTGAATGATTCACCGCCTGTATTGAATGGTACATCCACCGATAACCCCAGAGTTTAAAAACCCCGAGAGAGTGATGTTTCAAAATGAAATACGCTAAAAAATTTTGTTTCAACTTTGAAAAGGCTGTTTTTGCCGCCACCCGTAAGCGTTTATCTTTTGGCTGTACTCAATCGAACTCACTCGCTCTATAAAGAAATCTGACGGCCATGATCATCGTTTCGGCCACGGCAGTGGGCAAGATCCGGAAGGAGACTTATGGGCCGGAACAATGATCAAAGCCGGATCTGACCCACTTTCGTCAAATGCTGGCATTGTATTTGCTAAGTTTGTCAGTAGTGTATCGTTTTTTTATAAGCCGACAAAGGCATGAAAAATACGCTACAAGATGAGGCAAACGCTGAGGCAGTATAACCGATGTCGATACCGACCTTACAGTGTCAGTGTGAGCCTTGAGATTCTGCCTGCCTCTCGTCCTATCCGTTAGGCTTCTACTGAAACAAACTTTTTACGAGGATAAAGCAATGGGAAATACCGTATTGTTACATCATATTGGTTTGGTTTCTGCGACAGAGCATCTGCTATCCGGGGAGTTAGCCCGCGTGAGTGCCGCGCTACAAAAACAGGTAACTCGGGATCTTGCACCGATCTGGGGCATTCAGGCCACGGTGGATGCCTTTGCCACACTCGATGATGTTCCCATCGACTACTGGCCGATAGTTGTCCGGGACGACATTCAGGAACCGGGCGCAGCCGGCATTCATCTTGATGAGCAGGGGCATCCTTTTGCCTTAGTGCAATATTCCAAGGGGGGGTGGTCCTTGACGGCCAGCCATGAATGCCTGGAGATGCTCTGCGATCCATCTGGAAACCTTGTGAGAGCTGGAAAGTCACCAATCCAGGAACAGGGGCGTGTGGAGTTCCTGGTAGAGGTTTGCGATCCATGTGAGGCCGATGAGTTTGCTTACTCAATCAACGGGGTTACCGTTTCAGATTTCTATACGCCACATTATTTCGATCCCGTTATTGCCTCCGGCGTACGCTATAGCTTTACCGGAGCAATTAAGCAGCCGCGTCAGGTCCTGAAGGGCGGTTACCTCAGTTGGCACGATCCAGTGACTAACCACTGGTGGCAGGAAACATTCTTTAACGCAAAACCGGAGTTCCGAAATCTTGAAGTGCTTGCTCAAGCGGAGGGTAGTATTCGAACCTTGATCTATCAGAAGACGCCAGAGGCATTCAAGGCGAGAGCGCTGAAATCAAAGTCTGCTCGGAGAGCAAATGAGGTACTGGACGAGGTCGCTGCCGCCGGTAACGCCAAAGCGAAAAGGCTACGGGCGCAAATCGATGCGATGCTCGGCAAGAAGTAGACCGATCGAGATGTAGACATACTTGATCCAACAAAAAAGCCGCACTCAGATTTGGTCTGGGCGCGGCTGCTTCTATACGCCTTCAGTATGCCGACTGTAACCATCCTCGAAGTAGGTGAACCAAGCCGACCCGATGGCGCAACCAGGTGCGGGCAGGACCTGCACACACTAACGGTGGGGTTGTGTCCACGTTTCAACTAATCAGTGAGGTCGTAGTCTAATTGTTTTTAACTTAATTCCAGGAGGCAGTTATGCAAGAGGATGATGAAGCAGCCCGGAAGGCTCGGGCGGAAAGCTTGCATCGGCAGATTGAGAAAATTAGGAGGGGGGAGAAGGCGCCGGGTTCGGCCAAACCGGAAGAGACACCTTATCCCGCCGAAAGCCCTGCAGAGTTCATCCATCGTAGGATGCGTGAACTTGACACAAAGAAAAAGTAGTGGAAGACAGGCGCCCTGCCTACATTGTCGCTTTTCTGGCAGGGCGTATCTACCAGGCGCTTTCACCGTGACCTGCAAAAAGGGTGGGTTTCGCTATACGCTTTACCCGTCCTGCCATCCGGATTCTGAAGGTTTCATAAAGCAGGAAAACCTCTGATTGCACTTACTTGAAGTTGTCCCGCCATCGCTTTGGCAAGTCTTCAGTCGCCGGCAGTCATTGCACACGCGTGCCGCCAGAGAGCATGTCCCATCGCTCCGGCAACGGCGCCACCCAGAAGCGGCGCCACAAGTTGATCTATCGACACTGCGATAAGGACGGCGCCGCCGAGCAGGGTGACGCCGAATATGGCGGCGCGCCACGACTGCGGCCGCACGCCAGCCACAAGAAGCCACAACCAGCCGAGCACAATGCCCAGCGCCACGGCGCCGACGCTGCTCATATAAACGCCTCCTATTGTCGACGGGACGGGCGCCCGATCATCCCGATCCGGCGCCCGCACAGTGAAATGAAGCTCTGGCTTGTTCCACCAGGCGTTAGCCGAACACCTTCCCTGCAAAGCCGATCCAGTTCTCGATCAGGCCGATGAAATGGGCTGCCGTTTCGATGATTTTCGTGGCGGTCTTCATCTCCTCGGCCGTTGTGGTGAGCCTCTTAGTTACCCCACTGAGATCTTCAAGTGCATTTTGGACTCCCGACGACTGTACGACCTGCTTAATCCGGAGCTCGCGCAGTTTGTTAATTTTAACGCCGATTGTGTCAATTTTATCGGTTAGCTGATCTTCATGCCGTATCAGTAGGTTGGATAGCCCTGTTTCGGCCACTGAGATGGCGTCCTCCAACTCTTGCCGTGCCCTACTTTCAGTCTCTGCGTCGACACCTGCCAATCCCCGATTTTCAAACATAGATGACGATGTTTTTGGCGCCCCCATAGCCAGAAGCCTGCTCATTTGCGGAGGAACGTCGATCCGTTGTTCGAGGGCTGTGACTCGCTCCTCGAGCGTGGGCTGTATCGCCATAGGTGCTCCGGTTTGGCGGGTCTCGCCCTGGATCTCCTCATCATCGGCAAGTCTCTTGCGCCGCCCATCGAGAAACCAGGTCCAATTAAAGGCGCCATTAGAATTTCGCACGAAAATAATGAGAACCAGGAAATAGCCGAAGAAGCCAATGAAGAGCCCGATGCCGTAAGCTCCAAACAGTGTGCTGGCTCCGCCGAACAGGGAAGTGATGGCCGCGCCGCCGAGCACACCCACAACCGTGGTGATGTCGCTGAACTGGACGTCGCCTTTCCGATACCGGTTGATGTAGTAGACAAACCAGCCGATGATTGCACCGAAGCCGGCTGCTCCCAAGGCGCTGATCAAGTTCAATTGCTGTATTTCTGCATTCATGATTCATTCCTCATTTCAGTTAGTTACTCGTAATAGTCATTCACCATCCAAATTCTGCCGCCTTGGCGGTAGAATTTGGGTCATCAAATGGACCTTCCGGGTCCTCTTCTTCCAGCTCACTTTGAGCCTTTCTGGGCATCCGCCCCGGTCGCGAAAGCCTCCCGTACGGCCTTGGCCTTGTCGAAGAACGTTTTGGTCGCCTGAAGCACGGCTTCAGCTTGACCTTGGTTTTCTGCCAGTGCATTGGCTAGCTCGTTGTGGGCTTCTACCATCTTATCCGCTGCCTCTTTGGGATTGACGGAACGCAGCGCCTCCAAAGCGGTGGCCGTAGACTGGAGTGCGTCCAGGCGGGTAGCATAGGTGCTTTCGTCGAACTGGGGCCCTAACTTCAATTCGAGTTCAGTCGCGGTACCCCTTAGCGCATTCACCTGGGTATCGCGGAGATTAGTAAGCATGTCGCCCAGATTTTTGCCAAGATCCGCTACTGGTTGTCTAGCTTTCTTAACCTCTCTCTGCAAAGCCTGGTAACGACGCGTGTCAAGCATCACCGTAGCAATAGTAGTAAACAGATCGGTGATTGGCTTCACTTGGGCAGCTACAGGCTGTCCGGACAACTTTGCAACCTCGGTCGCAAGCCCCCCAACGGATTGCGTGAGTTCGGCTTGTGCCTTGTCGAGCGCCTCTCGGTCAGCAGCGTTGGTTACGGCGGCAAGTCCATCTGCATAATCTTGGAGCGCCTTCACAATTGCCTTTGCATCGTCTTGGATGGGTATCGATTCCCTGGGACCTTGATCGCTCTGGCCAACTACCCCGCTCCCCCCTTCCTTGATTGGCTCCGATACTTTAGGGGTTGACTTACTAACCGTTTTTCTTTCGTTTTCTTTCAGCCCGCAAGGTTTCCACTCCGTCGTTTTAATACCTTCGCAGCCATCCGTGAGCGTGAGCTTGGGCTTCTCATTAAGCCAAATCCAGCGAGACCGATTGGCGCGGGCCTCATTCGCATTGCGAACACCAATCGTGTTGGCTTCGGCCAACTGATTCACGCCCTTAGAAAATTCATTGATCTCGCCTTTGTAAAGGTAGGGCGAGCAACCAGCGGACAGCACCGCCATCGACAGGACTATCAATGCAGTATTCAGTCGCATCTGTTTTTTCCTCATTCATCGTGGTTATAAAACTGTTAGCTAACATGGAACTCCACCGCTCTTTACCGTGAGCGGCCAGGTCAATAAAGAGCTTGGCATATACTCTGATACTATGTGGCATTGCCCAGGTCGGGCTTTACCTCACTGTTTTCAAAATTACCCCGCCGATGGGAGGGGTTGATTTATTTTCGCAGCTTCTTATATTTGATAGAACAGCAAGTGTTGTGCCAACCGAATTCTTATGAGTATGGGTCGAATCTTACTAAAGATATAGTGAGTCCGATTGGATATAACCGAAAGGGGAGGCTTGAGCGTGATGGGGAGCATAGCCCTTTTTCAAAACTGAAACGGAGGCGCCTCGCTACGTTTCATTCTGAAACATCAACCAACTCATGATCGAGGAAGCCCTAGTTTCATTGTCTGTTTGGTGCGCAGGACATACGTGATATTTTTGGCTTAGAAATATATTGGCATAATATTTGCCGACATATAGATAACCATCGACAGCAAACGATTAAGAAACATGAACTCGTTTGGCTTCTCGCTGACTGAAGAGAGATTTTATGGTAGTGACCACTATGAACGATCACGAGCACAATATGGCCATGATCATCGTTTGGGCCATAGCAATCTACAGGAAAGCCAGCTTGCCAAGGTTGATAGCGATGCAAAGGAGGGTGCTGGCCGAAACGATGATCAAGGCCCACAATATTTTAGTAGCGTATTACCCTATACCCATATTCCCCGCATCGCGGATCTTTGTTGCTTGCTCCCTTGATCGGGGTAGCTTATGCTAAAGCATCTATTGGCATAACAATCATTATCTTTTCTGGGTAATTAACATAGAAAGGCCATTTTGTGGTAGCCCGGACAGCAAAACCACCTTGGAGCGGAGCAAGCGCGTGTTTGCGTTTACCCTGGTCAGTTTGGTTTTGCCTTTACCTGCCGTTCATCGCCCTGCTGCTCACTGTCCGCCCCGCGGTGGCCGGGGAGGCCGGCGAGATCGTCAGTGTGCTGGGCACAGCCGACGTGTTGCGGGGAGGGCGCTGGCAACCCGTGCGCGCGGGCGATAGCATCTCAGCCGGCGAGGTGGTGAGAACCGGCGCGGGCAGCCGGGTGGCCATCCAACTGGCCAACGGCTCCCAGTTGAAGCTGAACGCCAACAGCCAGTTGGAACTCAAGCAACTCGCCCCACGGCCGGAAGGTTTCATCCCTGCAACGGCCCAGATCATGCGTAACATACTCCGGATTCTCAGTGGCGAGATCTGGATTCGCAGCGTCGGTGAACCGTTGCAAATCCAGACCCCGCTTGCCACGGCGACCATCCGCGGCACCGAATTCAATCTGGTTGTCGATCCCGGCGATTCCGTGCGCCTTGCCGTTCTTACCGGGCTTGTCGAGTTCAGCAACCCGCAAGGCAGCGTGCTGGTGGAGAAGGGCGAGCAGGCGACGGCAAAGCCCGGCGAAGCGCCGCGCAAGACCGTGCTGGTCGATCCGCTGGATGCGGTACAATGGTCGCTCTATTATCCAGGGATCGTCAGCTATCGGGATTATCCACTCACGACGCTAGCGCCGTCCCAACGGCAATCGCAGTTCGCCGCTGCAACGAAGCGGGCTGCCGCCGCACCGCGGGATGTAAATGCGCTGATCGAACTGGGCGAGATCAGCTTCGATCTAGGCAAACAAGCGGAGGCCCGCCAAGTGTTTACCCAGGTATTACGATTAGATCCCGGCAACTTCCGCGCCCGTACCGGCCTCGGTTGGGTCTACTTGGCGTCCGGCGAGGTCAAGGCTGCATTACTGGAATTCCAGCAGCCCCAGCCTCCGACCTTAATGACGCTGGTGGGAATGGCCAACGCACTCTATCGACTCAATCGCCTCGATGAGTCCAATCGAATCATTCTTGAAGCTGAGCGGCGGTTCCCGACTTCACCGATTCCCTGGACCCAGGCCGCGCTCAATGAACTGATCCAGGGCCGTGTGACCGAAGCGCTCCAGGCGCTCGACCGGGCGCAGAAACTGACCCCCCATTACGCGCCGGCTTATGGGCTGCGCTCCAATATCGATCTCGTTCGGAACCAGCGGGCGCGCGCCCTGGAAGCCGCCCAGCAGGCGATTGCCGCCGATCCCGATTCGCCTTCCGCCTGGCTGAGTCTGAGTCTGGTGAAGCAGGCCGAATTTCAGCTCGACGACGCCTTGCAGGCCGCCCATAAAGCGGTGGAACTCGACCCCGACAATCCGCAGACCTTGATTCAGGAGAGTCGGCTGCTGTTCGGTCGGGGGCAGATCGAGAAGGCGTTCAAGCTCGCTGAAAAGGCCCGTCAGAAAGGCCCCCCGGATGCACTGGTCAATTCCACCTGGGGCTTTCTGCAACTGGCCCGTTTCCATGTCGATAAAGCCATCGCCGCTTTTCAACAATCCATCGTCGAAGATTCGACGCGGGGCGAGCCTCACCTGGGTTTGGGGATAACGCTGTTTCGGCAGAACAAAACCCGGAAAGCCGTCGCGGAAATGGAAAAGGCTACTCTGTTGGAACCGCAGGTCTCCCTTTATCAAAGCTATCTGGGCAAGGCTTACTATGAAATCAAACAGGATCGGCTTGCCCAGAAACATCTGGCTTTGGCCAAGCAACTCGATCCGCGCGATCCCACGCCCTATTTCTACGATGCGATTCTTAAAGACAGTATCAACCGACCTATTGAAGCCATCCAAAGTGTGCAGAAATCGATCGAATTAAATGACGACCGGGCGGTTTACCGCTCCCGCCTGCTGTTGGATGAGGACCTGGCTGTGCGGGGCTCCACCTTAGGGTATCTTTACAATGAGTTGGGTTTTGAACGGTTGGCTTTGGTCGAAGGCTGGAATTCGGTAGATCTCGATCCCACGAATTATTCTGCGCATCGCCTTTTGGCGGATGCTTATACCCCTATACCTCGCCATGAGGTTGCGCGAGTCAGTGAATTATTGCAAGCCCAGTTGTTACAACCACTCAATATTACCCCTGTCCAACCACGGCTGGCGGAAACAAGATTACTTATGCCAGAGGGTATTGGACCTGCGACACCATCTTTGTATGAGTACAACCCACTTTTTGTCCGTGACCGCTGGTCACTACTTGCTTCGGGTGTTACCGGTAACAACAATACTTTAGCCGATGAGTTGGTACTGTACGGCAACGAAAATAAATTTTCTTACAGTCTGGGCCAGTTTTATTATGCATCTAACGGTTTTAGAGAAAACAGTGACCTCCACCACAACATTTATAATCTCTTTGCTCAAGCTGCTGTGGCGCCGAACTTTAACCTACAAGCTGAGTTACGGCGGCGGGAAACGGAGCAGGGATATCTCGCACTGAATTTTGACCCGTATGACTTTTCGCCTACAAATCGAACCAAAATTAATCAAGATAGCGCTCGCCTGGGCGCCCATGCGACGCTCTCACCGCAATCAGATGTGATTGCTTCATTTACTTACGCTAACAGAAATGAGAAAGTTATCTTCGCCGACGACCCCGATTTTAAATCGCAAATTGAAGCTGAAGATCAAGGTTATAAAATTGAAGCTCAATACCTGCTCCGAACTGATCGCTTCAATACAGTGGTAGGTGCGGGTGATTATAAAATTGATGTTAATTTCCATTCCGTTATTGACTACACTCGCTCTACAGGAATCTCTTGTCCATTTGCTAATACCTGTGAGAATAGCATACCTAGCTTGGGGAAGTGGAACAATGCTTATATTTATAACCATATCTCTTATCCAAATAATATGATCTGGACTTTGGGTTCGAGTTACGATGTTTTCCAGGAAGGTAAATTCCATTTAAACAAATTAAATCCAAAGTTGGGTTTACAGTGGGATATTACCAAAAACGCCCGCTTGCGATTTGCAGCCTTCCAGACGATTAAACCACTGAAAGTGATTGAACAGACACTTGAACCGACTCAGTTAGCTGGCTTCAATCAATTTTTCGACGATGTCAGCGGAACTGAGGCGAGGCGCTATGGTATCGGTTTTGATGACCGTTTAACTGAGAGGTTTTATGGAGGCGCTGAAATCTTGCACAGTGATCTAAAGGTTGCCTCTTTCGAGTTAGATAACACCGAAAAACTCAACAATATCGAGGATCAAGAGCAAAACCTTTATCGCACTTATCTTTACTGGATACCCAATCTCAATTGGGCGTTAAGCATAGAATATCAATTTGAGCAATTCCGATGCAAAGCCGGAACAGAGTGTAATATTTCCCCGGTGCAGCTTAACACCATGAATATGCCTGTAACTGTTCTTTATTTTAATTCCTCCGGACTGTTTGTCAAATTGCAGGAAACATACGTCCACCAGAATATCGAAGATTTGATTATATTGGAGGATAACAGATCACTTACACGAGACCAATCGGATTTCTTTCTATCCAATGCGGCTATTGGCTATCGGCTCCCTCAGCGCTGGGGTATTGTTAGCCTTGAAGCGATTAATCTATTCGATAAAAAATTTAAATTTCAAGATTTAAATTTTTTAACATCAGAAGCAACAAATCCACTATTTATTCCTGAACGTCTGTTGTTTTGTCGTCTTACCCTGAATTTCTAAATTTCAATGAGTATCTATACTAATTGTTCATCCTCCATCGGCGCCAAGATGCAAATGATTCACCTGAACACTGAAATCTATGAATCTGCAACTGGAGAACATGTTATGATCTCAAGAACTTCCGATACACCCCGGGGCTTGGCTAAGATCGTCGAGATGCTTTTAAGCTTACCCAAGATGATTTGCTTGGCAGGTGTGAAAAATTTCTCAAATTCAGCAATAATGCTGATGATGTCATTTAACGTCACAAACCGGAGAATATGTCATGACTGATGAATCGAAAATTCCTCAAACGGATCTAACTGAGAGCACACAACTTGAATTAGGTGGAGCCAATCTTGACCATGTTATTGCCTTCTACAACGATGGAAGAGCTCATCTGTTTAAACCACAGCAAACAGGCATTATAGAGATAGTATGTGAAGATTATGTGTCCGATGATGCCGAAAGAAAAGGTTGCTGTACAATTGGAAGTCGTCGGATCTGCCCTTGTCCCATTCCTTTTTCAAATCCAGACGAAGTTACGGTCACTGACCTAAGTCCGGCTGCGCAGCTTGAATTTGAATCAAATGGGTACAGTCTCGATTACGTTCTTGCCTACTACACTGATGGCAGTGCCAGACTGTTTAAACCTCAGCAGAGAGACAGGATAGAAGTAAGTTCTGAAACCTCTATGCCCTTCGCGTCCTCTATGTCCTTGGTGTCCAGCGGGAGTAGTATGAGATGCTGTACAATTAGGGGGGTTCGGTATTGTCCTTGTCGCTAAATATTCGGGAATTTAAAGAAGCGCAGATAAGGCTAGCCAGATTCTGCTGTTTCTCTCAAGCCATGTGTACACAAAAATGGATTTAAGATGTCCAGGGATGGAGCTTGACTCATATAAAAAAATGATTATGACCTCAAAACCCTGGCCGATAGCCATCAGCCTTCTCATCGCTATTGCTTCACTAGCACGACTTTCGGAAGAAGTTTCTTTACCCCCACCTAAGCTTTTGATCTAAAAATTTTTTTAGGCAATTTCATGTATACACAAACGGCGCTTTGGCGGGGACGAGATGGCGAAATAACCGCCACGCCTCGGGATCA
>CAIMUS010000058.1 GCA_903844665.1 uncultured Pseudomonadota bacterium | reverse complement strand
TCAGCCACCGCGGCAAGATATTCGTGGATAGCATCTTGGATATTGGCTAGAGCCTCCCCCTCGGTATCTCCCTCTGACCAACAGCCCGGAAGGCCAGGGACGGAAACGCTTATACCTTCATCAGTACGATGTAACACGACAGTGTATTTCATTCGTATCCACCAACTTACAGGAGAAGATTGAAGGCAAAGTTTCCAATACGACCGCCTAACAAGTGATTGAACAGCTTTGTTTATCTTCACCTCAACCCGCCGTCTTTGTCAAGCAATAATTCTCGGTCAGCCATGGCGGGTTGCCTTCAACAGTTGTGTTCACGCAACAAATCCGTTAAATTTTTTAAAATCTTATTCTATATCAATACATTATAAGATTTTAATCGGGGGTTGCTACTTGACAGGAACCACCTACTTCACTATCGTTGGCTACTTGTTTATCATCCTCTACCGCAAGATATGCAGTTCTTGGATATCATTACATGTTTGCCATCCCCCCTGAGGACGTCACCTTCAACGAAGATGCCTGCCGAGTACGCCAAGGGGAA
This sequence comes from uncultured Pseudomonadota bacterium, assembly GCA_903844665.1. Taxonomy (GTDB): domain Bacteria; phylum Pseudomonadota; class Gammaproteobacteria; order Competibacterales; family Competibacteraceae; genus CAIMUS01. The sequence goes on along the minus strand of CAIMUS010000058.1, from coordinate 11,494 downwards.
GCGGCGGAGAACTTCGCGGTGTTACGACACATCGCCCTGAGCTTGCTTCGGCAGGAAAAAACTGCCAAGGTGGGCCTCAAAACCAAGCGCTTCAAAGCGGCTCTCGAACTCGACTACCTCCTTAAGGTATTGAATACGCAAAGGTAAGGATACGATTGCCCTGGCCCGGCTGACTACAGGCAAGATTCCCAGGTATATAGTGGATGATCCAGCAATGTCCGGCAGGTGGAAGGATAGAACGGTGTGATCCTCCCGCCGCCAGGGTGGTTCCGTGCCTTCCACGCTGCACTTGCGTCTCCGCCAGCTTGCGGTCCGCCCAGCCTGGTAACCGCGGCAGGCAGGGTAATCTGATGACGATGAAATCTCTACGTTATTGCCTTGTAGCTGTTTTTTTGCTCTGGTTCGGTCCGGCCTGGAGCGAGACGCCGACTATCCTGGTGGTCGGCGACAGCCTGAGCGCCGGCTATGGGATCGAGTTATCGCAGGGTTGGGTCAGCCTGCTGGAGCGCCGCCTGATGGAGGAAAAACTGCCCTATCGCGTTGTTAACGCCAGCATCAGCGGCGATGTCAGCCGCGGCGGCCTGGCGCGCCTGCCTGCCGCGCTGGAGCGCTATCGCCCGACTATCGTCATTCTGGAGCTGGGCGGCAACGACGGCTTGCAGGGCCTGCCCTTGCAGCAACTGGAGGAGAATCTGGCCGCGATGATCGAACTCGGCCGTAACTCCGGCGCCCAGGTACTGCTCGCCGGAATGCGCATCCCGCCCAACTATGGCCCACGTTATACCAATAAATTTCATGATGTTTTCGAGAACCTGGCCAACCGCTATGACAGTCCCCTGATTCCATTTCTGCTGGAAGGGGTTGGCGGCCGTCCCGAGTTGATGCAGAGCGACGGGGCGCATCCGCGCGCCGAGGCGCAAGCTAAGATTCTGGAGAATGTCTGGGTGGTGCTGGAGCCGTTGCTGCAGGGTGGTAAAGCCACGCAGTGAAGGTGAGCTGCCGCAGGCTGGTTTCGAGCTTTGTATCCCGGTGGGCGCGGTATTCCCCGCGCCCAGGCTTATAATTATCCCGTTGGAGAAAAACCCATCTTTTCCAGGCAAGAGGCAAACAACATGACGCGGGAAACGGTTTTATTGGACTATGTGGATGGCAAGAATATCGCCATCGTGCGCTTGAACCGGCCGACAGCGCTGAATGCGCTGAATCCCCAACTGGCCGAGGATTTCGTCAGCGTGGTGAATGAGTTGCAGGCCGAGCCCGAACTGCGGGCCGTGGTGCTCACCGGCAACGGCAAGGCGTTCAGCGCCGGCGGCGATCTGGGAGCCTTCAAAGCCGCCGCCGACGCGGGTCAATTTTTACAGGATCTCGCCGGCCAGTTTCATCAGGGTATCAACGCGCTGCGCCATATCGACGCGCCCTTTATCGCCGCGATCAACGGTCCCTGCTTCGGGGTCGGACTGTCGCTGGCCTGCGCCTGCGATTTGCGGGTTGCGGTGGAGAGCGCGACCTTCTCGGTCGCCTTTACCGGCGTCGGCCTGTCGCCCGATTCGGGTCTGCCTTATTTCCTGCCCAAAATCGTCGGGTTGGGAATGGCGACAGAACTGGCTTTCCTGAATCCGATGATCGACGCCAAGCGGGCGAAGGAGATCGGTCTGGTCAATGTAGTGACCTCACAGGACGTCGTGGAGGAAGCTTTGACCCTGGCCCGAAAGCTGGCTGCCATGCCGACCAAGGCGCTGGGGTTGGTGAAGCGGCTGTATGACGCCAGTTATACCCTGGATTTGAAACAGCATCTCGATCTGCAAATCGAATGTCTGGGCAAAGCAGCCTCCACCGAAGACTTCCGGGAAGGCTGTACGGCGTTCCTAGAGCGGCGTAAGCCCGCTTACCAGGGACGTTAACTGTTGGGGGTGGACTGTGCTTGTCGGACTGAGGTTGCCAGCATCGCCCCCCCCCCCTTTCCTCACTTGATATAGCCCAGTTTTTCCAGCTTCAGAATGATCCGCTGGGCCGCCTCGTCCGGCGTGCACTCGGTGGTGTCGATCGCCATTTCCGGATTTTCCGGGGTTTCGTAAGGGTCGCTGATGCCGGTGAATTCCTTGATCAGGCCGGCGCGGGCCTTGGCGTACAGGCCTTTGCGGTCCCGTTCCTCGCAGACCTCGATCGAGGTGGCCACATACACTTCCAGGAAACCGCCGCCCGGCGAGACCATCTCCCGCACCTCCCGCCGGGTGGCGGCATAGGGCGCGATCGGGGCGCAGATGGCGATGCCGCCGTTCTTGGTGATCTCGCTGGCGACGAAGCCGATGCGCAGGATATTGATATTGCGGTGCTCCCTGGAGAATCCCAATTCGCTGGACAGATGCTTGCGGACGATATCGCCATCCAGCAGCGTGACCGAGCGGCCGCCCAACTCCATCAGCTTGACCATCAGCGCATTGGCGATGGTGGACTTGCCGGCCCCGGACAGACCGGTAAAGAACACGGTAAAGCCCTGGCGCCGGCGCGGCGGATAGGCTCTGCGCAGTTCGGTCACCACATCCGCATAGGAAAACCACTCGGGTATCTCCAGCCCTTCCTGCAAGCGGCGGCGGAATTCCGTGCCGGAGATATTCAACACGGTCTCGCCCTCGACCACCTCGTTGCCCGGCGCGTATTCGGCCCGCTCCTGCACAAAGATCATCTCCTGGAAGGGCACCATCTGAATGCCGATCTCTTCCTGATAGCGGGCGACCATCTCCTGGGCTTCATAGGGACCGTAGAACGGCTTGCCCTGACTGTTATTGCCGGGTCCGGCATGATCCCGACCGACGATAAAGTGAGTACAGCCGTGGTTCTTGCGGATGATGGCATGCCAGAGGGCTTCCCGTGGTCCGCCCATGCGCATCGCCAGATGTAGCAGGCTTAGGGTGGTGGTCTGTTCGGGATAGTATTGCAGCAGGCGTTCGTAGCAGCGCACCCGCGAATAATGATCGATATCGCCCGGCTTGGTCATGCCCACCACCGGATGGATCAGCAGATTGGCCTCGGTCAACTGGGCGGCGCGGAAAGTAAGTTCATAATGCGCCCGATGCATGGGGTTGCGGGTCTGGAAGGCGACTATCCGGCGCCAGCCCCATTTCTTGAATTTATCCCGCAGCTCGCGGGGGGAATCACGTAGATGCTTGAAATCGTAATGGATCGGCGCCTCGATCCCGCGCAGGCGGCCACCCAGGTAGACCGGATGCGCCTGGTTGAACAGATAATTGACGCCCGGATGCAGCAGTTCGTCGGTGCCGAAGACCTGCAGCGCCTCGACGGTTTTATCGGGCCGCCAGAGATCCGTGACTTCCAAGACTGCCAGCAGAACACCTTCGGGGTCGCGCAGGGCCACCCGGCTCCCCGGAGCGATGCCGTCCGCAAAGGTTTCGGTTACATCCAGGGTGACCGGCATGGGCCAGAGAACACCGTTTTCCAGATGCAGGTCCGACAGCACGCACCGATAATCGGCCTGACTGAGGAAACCCTCCAGCGGTGAAAAAGCGCCGTTCAGCAGCAGTTCCACATCGCACAACTGACGGTAAGTCAGATCCCAGGAGGGATATTCGCGGGCCTGCTGTTTTTCAGCGGCAGCGGCGTCGGCAGAAAGGTAGAGTTCCTTAAGAGTGCCGCCATGCGGCTCGATCAGTTTGTTCATTGGCCTTGCAATTACGTTGGGTCGGAGATGCAGAAAAATGACCTACTGTAACAGAAACAGCAGTAGGGTGCGCCGTGTGCACCGCACCGGCGCCAGGTGCACACGGTGGCGTTTGTGTTGAATCAATAACTTACCTGCCCCTGCCGGCGTAACCTCCGGCGAATTTGCCGTACCAACTCGAACAGCCCTATCCCCACCAGCGCACCAAGACCATCGATGGCGAAATCGTTCACCGAAGGCGTCCGACCGACCGCAAAAAACTGCAATACTTCGGTAATCGCGGCGAACAGCAACAAAATGAATATCAGAACCCGGCGGCGCTGCCGGGGATACGCCCATCTGACCGCCATGGCAAGCAGCACGAAAAACAGCACGTGTCCGAATCCTCCCACAGGGGCGGAATCCAACTCCGCCACCGGCTCGGCGGCGTGATCGATTCCGGGTATGAACTGGCCAAAAGTGGTTACAACGACTAATTCCAACAGTATCTTCAGATTGGCCGGCAGCAGGGTGCCCATGGCAATGGCCAGCACCATCAGAAAGATCGCCAGATGCGGTCCATCCCAGCGCAGTTGGGAGAACCAGGGCAGAGCCAGCCAGATAAGCGCCATCGCCCAGATAGCGACGCCCAGATATTGATAATAGACGAAAGCAGCCCGTTCCCTGACGGCATGCAGGCTCAAATGTTTCACGACCAGGGTCCCAGTGGCGCCGATCAACTGCACGCCGACCCTGAGGGCGTGCACCTCGGTGGGAACCCGGAATACCGCCTGATAGCTGCGCCAGGATTGGGTGCCCGACAACTGGGCCACCAGATGGGGAACCGGCAACATCCGCTGGTTTTCGTCCAGACTGACCAGGGCCAGGCTACCCTTCTGCCAGAAGCGGACGCCGGGCCGGATATCCTCGGACTTGAGCTCGGCCGCCAGATGCAGCAGTGGATAATGGTTGGGATCCGGCAGATATTGCCGGACGGCCACCCCGGCGCCTGCCTTGTCGACCCGCAGCAGCACCGTATCCCCCAATGTGGTCGCGGCGCCGCGGCCGCTCAACTCCCAATGGCTAAGGCCCTCCGAGAACTGTGGATCGACAAGGAGTTCGGGACTGCTGATTTCATACCGCTCGAACAGATGGAAAAACAGGATCGTGCCGACCATCAACAGCCCCAGCACGATCAGGCGGCTTACCCAGATCATCATGCAGCCCTTGTCCGGTTGCCGGCTTGACCGAACCTCAGGCCATGATCAGGCGACGCAGTTCCTCGGTGCGCTGCCTGAGCAGTTCGCTGTCGCCGCGAGTCTCCACATTCAGCCGCAGCAGGGGTTCGGTATTGGAATTGCGCAGGTTGAAACGCCATTGAGGAAACTCCACGCTGACGCCGTCGGTATAATCCAGATCGGGCTGTTGGGCGGTGTAAGCCGCCAGCACCGCGCGGACGGCGGCGGCCGCATCGGCCACCCGGAAATTGATCTCCCCGCTGCAGGGGAAGGCCTGCATCCTGGCCTCCACCAGCGCCGACAGTGGTTGTCGACTGCGGCACAGGCGCTCGGCCACCACCAGCCAGGGAATCATACCGCTGTCGCAATAGGCGAATTCCCTGAAATAATGATGGGCGCTCATCTCCCCGCCATAGGCAGCATCCTCCTGGCGCATGCGCTCCTTGATAAACGCATGACCGGTCTTGCTCTGCACGGCAATGCCGCCCTTGGCCCGAACCTGCTCCTGGGTATTCCAGGTCAGGCGCGGATCGTGAATGATCCTGGCGCCAGGGTAGCGTTCCAGCAGGGCTTCGGCCAGCAGACCGACCAGATAATAGCCTTCGATAAAACGGCCCTGCTCATCGAAGAAAAAACAGCGGTCGAAATCGCCGTCCCAGGCCAGACCGAGATCCGCCTGCCGCGCCAGCACGGCCGCGCTGGTCGCCTGACGACAGTCGGGGAGCAGGGGATTGGGAATGCCGTTGGGAAAGCTGCCGTCGGGCTGGTGATGCAGCTTGATGAATTGGAAAGGTAACAGCGGCTCCAATCGATCGATGACCGGGCCGGCGCCGCCGTTGCCGGCGTTGACCACCAGCTTGAGCGGTCGGAGCGCGGCGCGATCGACATAGCTCAACAGATGGGCGATATAGGCGGACTTGTCGGTTTGCAGGGTGTAGTCGCCCTGACTGCCGCCGGGCGGAAATTCGCCTTTTTCCGCCAGTTGGCGGATCACATCCAGGCCGCTATCCCCGCTGATCGGTCTGGCGTCCTCGCGCACCAGCTTTATCCCATTGTAATCGATGGGATTGTGGCTGGCGGTGACCATGATGCCGCCGTCCAGGCGTCCATGGAAGGTGGCGAAATAGACCTCCTCCGTGCCGCACAGGCCGATGTCCACCACCGCCACGCCGCTGTCGCGCAGACCCCGGGTCAGCGCCGCGCTCAAGCCGGGGCTGGTCAGCCGGATATCGTGTCCGACTGCGACCCGACGCGGTTGCAGGAACGTCGCATAAGCCCGACCGATGCGATAGACCAGATCTTCATTCAGTTCCGTGGGGACCTGTCCCCGGATGTCGTAGGCTTTGAAACAGGTTAATGTCACGCCCTTTACCTCGCTTAAGTCCTTAAAATTTGGGCAGGTCATACGCATCTGCCCATTCTGCAGAGCTGACAACTCTGCGCTGTGGGGCGCCACCCGCGACTGTTGGGGTTCACTTCGTTCACCCCAACCTACGGCTCTGCCACAGTGTGACAAAGGTATCAGCTATCTTTCTGGCGGCCATAGTTATCCTCGAACCGCACGATATCATCCTCGCCCAGATAGCTGCCGGATTGCACCTCGATGAGTTCCAGCGGAATTTTGCCGGGATTTTCCAGCCGATGGGAGGCGCCGACAGGTATGTAAGTGGACTGATTCTCGGTCAACAGGCTGACTTTATCGCCGCAGGTCACCTTGGCCGTACCCCGGACCACGGTCCAGTGCTCGGCGCGGTGATGGTGCATCTGCAAGGACAGGCTGGCGCCGGGATTGACCGTGATGTGCTTGACCTGAAAGCGTTCGGCGTTATCGATGCTGTCATAGGAACCCCAAGGCCGATAGACTTTGCGATGGTTCCGGGCCTCCCCACGGCGGGCGGCGTTGAGCCGGTTGACCACGGTCTTGACGTCCTGCACCCGATCCCGCTGCGCCACCAGCACCGCATCGGCGGTTTCCACCACGATCAGGTCGCTCACGCCCACGGTGGCCACCAGCCGGCTCTCGGCGCGCACATAGGAGTTGTGGGTCGCCAACGCCAGTACATCCCCGCTTAACAGGTTACCATCGGCGTCGCGCCCGCCCACCTGCCACAAGGCGGACCAGGCGCCGACATCGCTCCAGCCGACATCCAGAGGCATGACCACCGCATTGCGGGTCTTTTCCATGACCGCGTAATCGATGGAGTCGCTGGGACAGGCTTCGAATGCCGCCCGGTCCAGCCGCAGAAAATCGAGATCGGCCTGCCCGCCCGCGTGCGCCAGGCGGCAGGCGCTGGCTATTGCCGGCGCCCAGCCCGCCAGTTCTTCCAGGAAAACGGAGGCGCGGAACATGAACATGCCGCTGTTCCAGTAATAATCGCCGGCTTCGATATAGGCCTGGGCGGTGGCGGCGTCGGGTTTCTCCACGAAGCGCTCGACGGCATAGCTGTCGGCGCCGGCCAGGGGGGCGCCGGCCTTGATGTAACCATAGCCGGTTTCAGGGGTTACCGGTACGATTCCGAAGGTGATCAGCCGCCCGCTTTCGGCCAGGGGCGCGGCGCGCTCGACAGCGCGGCGGAAACCTTCGGCATCGGTAATGATATGATCGGCGGGCAGCACCAGCAGCACCGGATCGTCGCCGGCCGCCATGGCCTGCAAGGCGGCCACGGCCACTGCCGGGGCGGTATTGCGACCGATCGGCTCCAGGATCACCGCCGTCGGCGCGATGTTCAGGACGCGGAGCTGTTCGGCTACCATAAAGCGATGCTCATGATTGCAGATCACCACCGGCGCCGCGATGCCTGCAATCGCCCCCACTCGCAAGACGGTGGTTTGAAATAAGCTATGGGCCTCGACGAGAGGAAGAAATTGCTTGGGATACAGCTCGCGCGACAGCGGCCATAAACGGCTGCCGCTGCCGCCGGACAGGATAACGGGTACGATCATAGGATGTCCCTGAGATTGGCTGATTCATCATCGGTGGAATGATAGCAAAATCTCGACGGCTGGCCAGCCTGCCGTCGCTCAAGCCTGCCGCTTGGCGTCCAACTCCAAAAAATTTTGCAATAGCAGATGCCCGCCCTCCGTCACGATCGATTCGGGATGAAACTGGAACCCCTCGACCGGAAATTCGCGATGTCGCACCCCCATGATTTCCTCCATGTCGCCGTCCGCCGTCTGCGTCCAGGCGGTGATTTCCAGGCAATCCGGCAGGCTGTCTTTCGCGATCACCAGGGAATGGTAACGGGCGGCCTCGAAGGGATTGGGCAGACCGGCGAAGACGCCGACATTGTGATGGTAGATGTCCGAAATCTTGCCATGCATGATCTGCCGGGCGTGGATAATCTGCCCGCCGAAGGCCTGGCCGATGCTTTGATGCCCCAGGCAGACGCCCAGAATCGGCAGGCGACCGCCGAAATGCCGGATCAGGGATACGGAGATACCGGCCTCGCTCGGCGTGCAGGGACCCGGTGAGATCACCACCCGCTCCGGCTGGAGTCCTTCGATCTCTTCCAGGCTGATTTGGTCGTTGCGGTAGACCCGCACCTCGGCGCCCAGTTCGCCCAGATACTGCACCAGGTTGTAGGTGAAGGAATCGTAGTTGTCGATCATTAGCAGCATGGAAGATTCAACCCTTTGGTTCGATGCGCGGAAAATTTATACCCATAAGTCCGCCAGGGAAAAAGTCACCGCGGCGAACGGGGCGATGCTGACCGGGTCATCATCCTTGAGCGTGGCAAGCAACAACCAGGCGCCCTCTCTCAGTTCGTAGGCTTCCAGGGTGCGCGCCAGCGGATCCATCAGCCAGATATAAGCGACGCCGTAACGGCCGTACAGCGGCAGCTTCAGGGCGCGATCTTTTTTTATCGTTCCCGGCGACAGAATTTCGCACACCCAGTCCGGAACCACTTCGAAGCGATGACCTTCGGGAATGGTCGGCATCCGCTCGCGTCGCCAGCCGGCCAGATCGGGGACGACGACTTCGATGTCGCGGATGAAATGAAGCTCCGGTTCCGGCACTATCCACCAGCCACCGGGACCTCCACGCCCTAAGTCAAAAGGCCCGCCTATATCGATGGTCAGCCCTCTTCCCGCCACGCCGTGCCGTCCTGAAGGACGCGCCTGGGTGTAAAGCGCCCCGCCGATCACCTCCCCGACCAAATTTTCCGGCAGAGCCAACAGGCGTTTATATGGACTTAACTCAAGCGCGGTGTTCGCCAGGTGCATGCTTGCTCTCCTCGATGACTATACTCTTGCCGTAACTCCACTATCCGCCCTCGATCGGGTTACAGCAACCCCTGTTCGGCGATAGCCACCGTCTGGAATCAACCCTTTGGTTCGATGCGCGGAAAATTTATACCCATAAGTCCGCCAGGGAAAAAGTCACCGCGGCGAACGGAGCGATGCTGACCGGGTCATCATCCTTGAGCGTGGCGAGCAACAACCAGGCGCCATCCCTGAGTTCGTAGGCTTCCAGGGTGCGTTCCAGCGGGTCCACCAGCCAGATATAAGCGACGCCGTAACGGCCGTACAGCGGCAGCTTCAGGGCGCGGTCTTTTTTCATCGTCCCCGGCGACAGAATTTCGCACACCCAGTCCGGAACCACTTCGAAGCGATGGCCTTCGGGAATAGCCGGCATCCGCTCGCGCCGCCAGCCGGCCAGACCGGGGACGACGACTTCGATGTCGCGGATGAAATGAATCTCCGGTTCCGGCACTATCCACCAGCCGCCGGGACCATTCCGACCAAGCTGAAACGGCAGAAGCAGTTCCGCGCCTATCATGCCTTCGGCGACGCCGTGCCGTCCTGAAGGACGCGGCTGGGTGTAAAGCTCCCCGCCGATCACCTCCCCGACCAGATTCTCCGGCAGAGCCAACAGGCGTTCATATGGACTTAACTCAAGATCATTTAAGCTTTCTACTGCGGTATTCGCCAGGTTCATGCTTGCTCTCCTCGATGACGACTCCTGCCACAACTCCAGCTAGTGTCTGGCCGAAAACCCGTAGGTCGGGCACAGGACGTGCCCGACCTAGTCTATCCACTTAAGGCGGGACGATCCGACCCTGGGAGCGCCGGCGTCCTCGCCGGCCCTTTGCGGTCAGCTTGTAAAGTGTCCCAGCTTGAGTGGATACCCATCCCCAGGCCCGACTTTGGCCAATTCAGCTTTCATCGCGGCAAGTTCAACAAGTCGCGCAGCCGCGCCAGTTCGGATTCGGCCGCAGCGGCCCGTTGTTCCGCGTTTTCCGCCCGCTGTTCCGCGCTATCGGCCCGTTGTTCCGCACTTTCGGCCCGTTGTTCCGCGCTATCGGCCCGTTGTTTCTCCTGCTCGGCCCGTTGTTTCTCCTGCTCGGCCCGCTGCGCTTCCTGCTCAGCCTGCTGGATCGACTGCATAGGGCTGACAAAGCGCCGGCCATCCGGCGTAGTCAGACAGAGGTCCATTCCATCCAGATCGAACCTTAACCCCAACCGGGGACTGGCCCAGCCGCGCATCGGGGCGATGGCCATCAATTGCCCGCCCTGCCGCTGCCAGCCTTGCAGGGCGCCGTGGTCGGGATCGTACAGATAATATTCCTCGACCCCGTAGTGCTCATAGAATGCCAGTTTGTCGGCCATCTCTTTGCGGGTATTGCCCGGCGACAGCACTTCGAACACGACCTGTGGCGCCAGGTCGTCTTCTTCCCACTGCCTGTAAGAACCGCGGTCGCCTTTGGGACGCCCGAACACCACCAGTGCATCCGGCGCGATGCGGGTCTTGTTGTCGCCTTCCACCGGATACCAGAGTAGATCACCGGCGACGAAGACGTTGGGATCGTTGGCAAATAACGCTTCGAGACCAGCGACCAGGGTGGCGATCCAGCGATACTGTTTCGTGTTGTCGGCCATCGGCTTGCCGTCGCTGTCGGGGTAGATGATGGGTTTGGGGGCTTTCAGGTGTTGTACGCTCATGGTCGCTACCCAAGGTTGCCGTGAAAATAATAGAAACAGTATAGCGCGGTGTCGCCACATTCAAAAACAAGGGTTGACTCGTTGCAGGATGGGCATGGCCCACCATTCAAATCAGGGTTCACAGGAAAAGGTGGGCCATGCCCACCCTACAAGACTGCATGCATATCATTCGTGAATTTATTGTCTCAGTTTGCTAGTAAAAACTATGGACTTTAGTCCAAAACTTTTAGTATATGGTTTGCCATGAGATCTTATCGTAAAGGTTCGCATACGGTTCATGACCTGAAGGTTCACTTGGTCTGGATTACCAAATATCGGTACAATGTGCTGACCAAAGAAGTAGGTTTTCGGATACGCGAACTGATTCGTCAGATATGCGATGCAAACGAAATTGAAATTCTCCAAGGGCGGGTCAGTAAAGATCATATCCACCTCTATGTATCCTACCCTCCGCATCTGTCGGTGAGTGATATGGTACGACTCATGAAAGGGCGTTCTTCCCGCCGGATTCAAGAAGAGTTTCCACAATTGGGAAAACGCTATTGGGGTAAGCATTTTTGGGGCATTGGGTATGCTGCTTTCAGTTCTGGTCATGTGACCGATGAAATGATCCAAGAGTATTTAAAGCACCATGAAAATCATCCAAATCATCGGGATG
>CAIMUS010000057.1 GCA_903844665.1 uncultured Pseudomonadota bacterium | reverse complement strand
GCGATGATAGCGTTCAAACCGGGGGTCCTGTCCCAACCCCATCACCCGCAGGATGGCGGCCACCGTGCGGGGGCCTTGGCAGAGGATGGCGCCAATCAACAACACCTGGGCGTGACCCCAGACGGGTGCAGAAAACAACCCGGCAAACTGGGTCAGAACCGCTATAATCATCTCTGGCAGAGGGAACATGGGACGCTCCGGTTGTGGGACGCTCCGGTTGGTTTGAGAACCCCGTTAGCTTACCCCATCGTTGCCTCTGCTTCCTACTTCAAGAACTACTCAATGGCCAAAGTCCAGACATGACTTCGTACCCGATTTTGTCTACAAGCATTTGTAGATAAAGAAAATAAGTTTAGATTCGAGTATGAATTCGTATGACACAGACTATAGGTAAAGGAGCAAACCTTTACTTTACAAATTTTATCTTAAACGCAAAATCAGTACCTTGCGAGACACCATCAATTATTGCATTGCCTTTCAAGTAACTATCGTTTGGAGTTGACCACCAGGTAATCGCATTTCCAGTTTGTCCAGTAGGTGATGTCAATCTGAGTCTATAAGGCATATCCTTGACCACATTAATAGAGTCAAAGTTAAATGTTTGCCAGGAATTGTCATTTATAGACTCAATTGGCTGCTCAGCTTTTGCAAGAAATTGGTTGTTGGAATCAATTATCTCCAGAAAAACAGAGCCAGAATTTTGTCGAGCAAAGGTTGCCAACAGAAGATCAACTTTTTTTATGAAGCGTCCCTTTGCCACAAACGATTGCTCGAAGGTTCTATCTTTTAGCAATTCTCCGTAGTGCTTTCCCGCCCCCTCATTAACAATAGAAAGATGCTTGTTCGTAAAATCTTTGTATATAGCAAGACACGCGGGAAAGATAAAAATTAAGAGGCCAACATAAAACCGGTACCTGACATTTCTGTAATCAAAAAAACGATTTTCCTGTCCTAAACCTAAATTAATAACAGGTCTATATTTCAGTACAAGCTGAATGACAAGATAGCCCCAGAAACTAGAAAGAAATACATAACTGCTGTGCTCTCTAAAAAGGTTAAAGAACTTAGCCATCTTGTATGAGTTATTAAAATTTAACCCTAATAATCCACCCCTAAACATTGCGGCATCTACATTGTTCTGAAACGCTATAGAGACAGTTGCTATAAAACAAAGCATGCCAAATAGGTCGAGCAGCAAAAATCTATCGCACCTCTTATCAATTATGGTTGTCAATACAATCGCAGGAGCAAAAAACATTACCCATTGGGGGTGCCAGAGAATAAAAAGGAAAGGCAATATGGAAGCCACCAGGAAAATATAAGCAGCAGTATAGAACATCTTCTCTTTGCTTGCTTCTAATAAATATGTAATTCCAGCCAATATAGTAAATAGTGCAAATAGATAATATATTTTCCAACCACCACCAATATCAATTGATGCAGCAAAAACACGGTCAATTGCATTGTGATTTTTTACACCTTCAATAAATGCTGGAGATTGACCATAAAGGTATTGAATCAATAAAGTCGGAATTAAAAATATAAACAACGAAACAAGAATTTTGAAAATTCGTTTTTCAAAAAATAAAAGCAACGGAATAAACACAAACGTAGGGAAATATTTAAAAGTAATTGCTATCCCAAAAAGTAAAGAAGCTGTTGATATATTTCCCCGTAAAAACATTAGAAAACCCGCCAAGGTCAGGAAGACATAAAAAATATCATACTGAGAAAAGATGAATTGAGAAAATACTGCTAGCGGGGTTGTTAACCAAATGGCAGTTCCATACCGACCCCAATCTCTATTTCTAAAGTAATGCTGTGTAATTTTATAAAAAATCAACCCTGAAGCAGCATACACTAGAGTTGTTAGTACCTTAAGCCAATATGTAAGGTAAAGGGGAAAATGATTAGGATCAGTTAATAAGCCAAAAAGCTTGAATGGATAAAGCCATGCAGCGAAAATTACATATATCGTTGGCGGATACGGGGTACCGAGCATATTTTCCCCACCACCTTTTATTTTCTTGCAATTCTCATAAAACTCCAATGGGTTGCCAAACAAATAATTTAATGAATCCCACCCTGCCCCCCACATATCTCCATGAAAAAAGGAAAAATAGCAAAGCACCAAAAATGAACCACCAATTAGATAATCGGGAATACTTAATCGGTAAGAAGAGAATAAATTCTTCATCGTTATGGCCTACTGTTTTTTTGAGATTACCAGAGAAATTCGATTGCCAATCTTCCGACCTTCACGAATCGCATAGTTTGTTCCACGATCTTCCGGATAGATTTGGGCCATCGAGCAGATATGAAAGCCATTTAGAGGGCCATCTTCTGACGGAATAAGAGTACTGTAATGTTTCTCCACGACCGGCTGTGACCAACGTGCCCGCCAGAGATGATGGCGTCGGATCCAGTTGCGCTCCATGCTGGGAAACATTTTTTGTAAATAAGGAAGGGTGTAGTCCAGCAACTCATCTGCATTCATGGAGTACAGTGGATCAGTAGGTGGCAAATACTTCGAGAGATAGACAATATGATTACCGCCATAGGTCTCAGGCCGTTCAAAATTAGTGTGCTCAATTACCCCAACAAATGGGAAACTTGGGTCGTTAACATTAAGCCAATAGGTTCTAGACAAGGGGCGATCAAGTTCCAGTACCAAGCAGACGTTCCCAATGTAGTGAATTCGTTCGAGACTCTTCACATAGTCGTGACTAGCCCAACTGTGTACCATGTCTGCAACCAAAGGTAATGCTGTGGTTGCGATAACACGGTCCGAGGTAACCACGCCGTTTGGAATAGCCGTTTGCCAAACGTTATCAACAGGCTTGATTGTTGAAACAGGTGTATTCGTTTCAATCCGTCCACCTAGGTCAAGAATTCTCTGCGCTAGAGCATCTGCCAAACCAATGAAGCCGCCTTTGAAATAGGCTAAGCGCTCCTCTCCGCCTTTTCCGCGGCTGCCACCACGCAGCTTGAGTTTGTTCCAGAACCAAACGGCTGAAACCTGTTCCGAATACGGTCCAAACTTACCTTTGAGTAAAGGCTCCCAAACGACTCGGTAGACGTTTTCACCGCCGATCTCTTTTAACCATTCATGTGCGGTTTTTTCTTCAAGCTCCATCCAATTTTTAACACGGCGAGCACGTAAAGTCAACAGTCCGAGTCGAATTCGGTCGATGAATGAAATCGGAGTAAAATTTAGAAGATGCCGAGGGGTCGACAATTTGAAGAAGTTATTTGCGTAATAGATGCCAGTATTGGTAGGGTTGATCTCGACCCGATCATTCAGATCTAGTTCACCAATCAATTCCATCACTTCCATGTCATTGGTAAACCAATGATGGTAGAACCGATCTAGCTTCTGGCCTCCGACATCGAATGCGGCCGCCAGCCCACCAATTTCAGGTTCCGCCTCCAGGACTGTTACAGCGATACCTTGCTTTACAAGTTCATAGGCGGCAGATAGGCCAGTGAAGCCACCACCTATAATGGTTACCTGGGTCTTATGTGTTAGATTCATCAGCAAGAGACTTTAGATTTGTTCAGTTTTTTTGTTGGGTGCAACAGTAGATACAGCCCACCAATAAGTGTGGGTGGAATCCAGAGCAAGGCATGCACTAGTAGCGCATAGGCGGTTGAAGCAGCGGGGTTGTTACCCATCGCATTCATCGCTCGAACAGTGAAGTAATCGAATGTTCCAACGTATCCGGGAGTGCTTGGAATAAGGGTGGCTAAAGTTCCAACTGGCAGAGCCAGCCAGCCAGCCGCCGGATTTTCCATGGATGACAAGGCCAAGGCAGCAAACCAGAACACACACCCTTCAGCCAGCCAGGCAGCAAGCGACCACGCCACAAGCCTGATCATTGTGTCTCCCTTGGACAGGTGTCCCAGTGTTACCAAGCTCTTATTGATTTCATCAAGTAGCTTTTCCCCCAGTTGCGGGGCTATAAGTGCAACTAATTTGCCAGAAGCAATTGCGACATGCGCAAACAACTGTGGAAACAGCAAAAGGAGCAAAATTCCAATCGCGATAAAAATAAGTGTAGCACTTCCAACGCCAGCAAAACCACTGACGTCAAGACCAAATATAGCCAGCGCTACTCCCAGAAGTACGAGAACCATCAATAGATCAAGCAGTCGCTCAACGAATAAGGTGGCCACCACGACGCCTGAACTGACTCCAAGTCGGCCATTGAATGCGAACGCGCGCAGCACATCTCCCGCTCTGAAAGGAAGCACATTGTTTGCTGCGAAACTGCCGAGTAATGGCCCGGCACAGTGACTCCAGTTCAGGCTGAAGTTGTCACGCTTTAACATTAAGCGCCAGCGTTCAATCCGGCAGGCATAGCCGACAGAAAAGGCAGCAAGCCCGATGATAACCCATGTTGTGCTGGTGCCAGAAAATGCCCTCTTGATCTCCTCTAGATTGATCTGGCGAGCAATAAGCCAGGTAAAAAATATGGCCAGAATTATTCCTGTAGCAAGGCGGAGTATCTGCTTGACTGTCATTTTTTGTTTACTACCGGACTTCGGGACATCTTCGGACCAGCTTGGCTAAAGCCCAGATACTCCTGCACAACGTAAAGGGGCCGGTTTTTAACTTCGTTATATATACGGCCAATATATTCGCCGAGAATGCCAAAACAGATGAGTTGAACCCCGCCAAGAAAGAGGACAGTAATCATTAATGCCGTCCAACCTTCAACCCAGATATTGGTGAATATACGCAATCCTAAAGCATAGAGAATTCCAATTAATGCCAGCAATGCCGAGATCATTCCGAAGACAACAGACATTTGCAGAGGTTTTGTGGAAAACGACAAGATACCGTCAATTGCGAAACGGAGCATTTTGCTCAGAGGATATTTGCTCTCTCCAGCAAAGCGCTCGGCACGCTTGTAAGGAAGATTTATCTGTTTGAAACCAACCCAACTCGCCATGCCTCGCACGAATCTATCGCATTCTGGCATGGCTCTAAGCGTGTCGACTACGGGTCGGCTCATCAATCTAAAATCGCCCGTATCGAGCGGGATTGAAACGTCGGACAGCCAATTCAATATTCGATAAAATGCACGAGCCGTCACGAGCTTAAATACCGATTCACCTGGACGTTCGGTGCGTGTTCCATAGACCACGTCATAACCTTCACGCCATCTAGCAATCATTTGGTGTATCACCTCCGGAGGGTCTTGAAGGTCGGCATCGATCAATACAACAGCGTCACCAGATGCTGCATCAATGCCAGCAGTTACCGCAATTTGGTGGCCAAAGTTACGGGCAAAGCCAATCACTCGAATTCGCGTGTCCTCTGATGCGTAGTTTTTAAGAAGTTCACGGGTGCAGTCGCGGCTACCATCATCGACAAAAATGAGTTCAACATTGAGATTGACCAGCTCAGAGCAAAACGTCTTGAGTCGCTTCATGGTTTCACCGATGACATCCTCCTCGTTATAGCAAGGAATCACTATTGACAATAATGGCATTTTCACCGCTCCACTTTCCATTGATAATCTCACTGATACCTCTCTGGATTATTTTTTGCCAATGCTATGTGTTTTCACATATCTCAAGAAGCTAATAGGTAGTTTTCCAACCAAACTCTTCAAAGACCAACCTATAGCGGTATTAACTTGAAATGGGTTTGGATAAACAGGAAAGCGGATAACTGTCAAAAATATCCACACAGCTTTTGCATTACAATATGACCAAAAATGGAATGAATATCTTCCGATAACTGCATATCGTTGACATTCACCCATAGGTAGTGCTGTGTAATTTGTTTGAGCTTACCTCCATTATAACCGCAAATTCCTAGCGTGATTGCGTCTTGTTCATTCGCATAGTTGACGGCGCGAATTACATTTTCAGAATTTCCACTGCCAGAAATAGCAATAACCAGATCCCGAGGCTGTAGAATATTTTTCAGTTGCTCAACAAAGACATCTTGGAATGAAACATCGTTGGCATAAGCCATTATCAAGCCTATGTTATCTATCAGACTACGCCCCCGGAACGGTTTACCGGTAGCAAGATAGATACTTTTATTCCAATCATTGATATAATGCAGGGCGGTAAGTGAGCTGCCACCATTACCTAGGGTTATGATTTGCCGCTCGTTCTGCCAGGCATTAGCAATAATTGCAATTGCCTGGTCAATTTGCTGCAGATCAAGCCCTGACAAGACTTTGCTGAGTCTATCCAGGTAGTTTGCCGCTGATCCTATGTAGGTATTCATGGGTATTAATCTCCGAAGTTTAATGGTAGAAAATAATACGGCTACCCAATCGCTCAAAACCAATATCGACAGGTCTTAGCATGGAGAGTGCTGCCTTAATCGCTGGATGCGAATCGGGGGGCGCGTACAACATTAGGAATCCTCCTGCTCCGGCACCTAGAATCTTCCCTCCGATCGCGCCTGTCTTTCTGGCAAGCTCATACCACTGATCGATGTCACTAGTACTGATTCCAGCAGTGATTCCTTTTTTAAGCATCCAGTTTTCATGCAGAATTTCACCAAAGGCAAGGGTATTGTTTTTCTGGATCTCGGCCCATAGCTGATAGGTAAGATCCACCATACTCCGCAGTGTCTGTTGTTTGCTTATACTGTTGATAACTTCCTCTGATTGTTGCTTGAGCAGCGCAGAGGCACTACGAGTGATGCCAGTATAGAAAACGAGTATGCTCTCCTCAATTTGTTGCAAGGTTTCCCTGGCACAGATGATCGGGGTTATGACTACCGATTCGTCTGGATTAAATTCGATCAGGTTGAACCCCCCGAATGCTGCAGCATATTGATCTTGCTTGCCAATAGGTTCACCACACACATCGATCTCAATATGGCTGGCATCGGCTCCAAGCTGTTCGCTCGAGACGTACTGACCGTTATACGCATTGAGCGCATGCAGTAAGCCCACAGTAAAAGTGCTGGACGACCCTAGACCAGTTCCCTTGGATGGAATATCGGCAATGGTAGTGATCTCAATCCCTCCTTGCAAGCCAAGGAATTCCATGGTGGCACGGACAATCTTGTGCTCTATCCGGGATACACTGGAGACTTCCTCAGTCTTAGAGTAAGCGATACGGATGCCACTGTCAAATTTTTTATTGACATTTACGTAAACGTATTTATTGATTGCGGTGCTGATCACCGCCCCACCATGTTTCTGGTAGAAGCTGGGCAGATCACTACCGCCACCAACAAAACTCATACGCAAGGGGGTTCGGCTAATAATCATTATCTTCGGTTAATCTCGAGAAATACAATAAAGTAAAGGATAACACAAATCAGAGTGGTAATCACCTGCCGAATAAAGGAAAACCATCGATTTTTAAGGCTGCTTCTACTCTGGCGCTGGATAGGTTGTCAAGGGAATTTGCCGTCGCGGGAAGATCACCGTGCCTGAATCGATCGCAAACTGCTCGACGACCGCACGATCGAGTAAGCTGGTGAGGGCAGACGAGCGGAAGATTACGTATTTGTCCAAGCGGGACGCCGCAGCACATGCATCGAACCAGCGACGCGCGCAGACACGTCCTACGGCATCCGAATCACGGTGTATTGCACCAGGGTCGGACAGCCAAAGCCAGTGCAACCAATGCCGCAGCCGCGGTAGCTCGTCGTCGCCGGCAAGCCCCGCTGTGCAGTACCGATGGTGAAACTCAAACGTGTCTTCGTCGACGAGGTAACCATTATCCTGTAGCGCGAGTCTCTGGAGGCGACGGTACTGCGCCCGCCCCTCCGTGGCACGCAGATTTGTGATGCTCCGCTCGTGCTTGCGGTAGCGGAGCAATACCTCAGGTACGGCGCCGAATCGCACCAGACGGGCTGCTCTGATCCAGAAGTCGTAGTCCTCGGTCACAGGTAGAGCAGTGTCATAGCGTAGCCGGTGATGCTCGAATGACTCGCGCCGCCATATTACGGATGGATGGACAAACACACAGCCAAAGACCAGCGAGAAACGTAACTCGGTGTCGTCGGTTGGGGTTCGGAACTGCCAGTTCTCAGTGCCGAACAGGTCGCACCAAGTACCGCATACAGCCACATTGGGATGAGATTCCAAGTAGGCCACTTGGCGCTCAAATCGCTGCTCGAGCGCGATATCGTCGGCATCCATCCGCGCGATGAATTGGCCTTGGGCCACGTCGATGCCATGATTGAGTTTACCTCCAATGGTCAGCGGCATATCGCTATACACCAAGCGCACACGCGGATCGGAACAGGCCTTAACAATAGTCAGAGTCTGCTCGTCGGTATTCGGATCAGCCAGCGCCAACAGTTCAAAATCGCCAAAACTTTGTTGCAACATACTTGAGAGCGCCGCGTCGATAAACGCGGCATCCTTGTACACCGGCATAAGCACCGACACGAGTGGCGTTGAACGTAAGGAATTCCGGCTCATCGAAGTCGATCAATTGAGGTTGGCTTGAACCAACGGATTGTCATGCTTGTAACCCGGCCCATTCGCGTTCAACAGACCAACGATCGCAACCGCGTATTTCGCGAACAGCGCGGCGTTATTGTGGGCAATACACTCGTAGCTGTAGATATCATTTTCCCGATTCACCCGGTGCATCATCGAGTCCACGCGCACCCGGTAATTGAACAGAAAGTGCGGCAGGGCAACAGCGCCATAGCCATGTCCGGCGGGCGCTGCACAGGCCGATAGCTCGAAGCAGTATGTTCCAATGCCGCCGCCCACGTAAGGCGGGAATTCCGTGGTCAACAACCACACTTGGATCATCGTGCGTGTCCAGGACGCAGAGTTCGAACGACCGCGCGCATCGCGCGCATCACTGCTCCTATTAGGGGCGTATCGTAAATGGCGTAATACCGTCGTGCCAGGCGCCCCACTCGCGATCCGTAAAATGCCTCGGTCACCTGCAGCCGATCACGAGCCGCGTCGAGCTGTTGGCGTACCTCGCCGAGTTCGGCACAGGTGGCGTCGAACTGTTGGCGTACCTCGCCGAGTTCGGCACAGGTGGCGTCGAGCTGTTGGCGTACCTCGCCGAGTTCAGCACAGGTGGCGTCGAGCTGTTGGCGTACCTCGCCGAGTTCAGCACAGGTGGCGTCGAGCTGTTGGCGTACCTCGCCGAGTTCGGCGCGATTCCGTTCAAGGGCAACAATCTCGCGCGCGAGCATTGTGTTATTCTTTTCCGCGATCAGGAACTGCTCACGCAGGCGGGAAGCCGTTTGATCCGCATTGGCTGCCCGCTCATCCGCTGCCACCAGTTGCCGCTGTAACTCAACCACTTCTTGCTGGAGCCTTTGCTCGGCGGCATCGATGCGGTTCCACAGTTGCTGGGCTGGTTCACGCCGATACGATGAGAAATAGTGTGCATGCGGCAACGTGATCGGGTTCGAACTGCAGATTGCAAAGACATAGTAGAAGGCATTGTTACCAGCCATCGGGCGCAAGCTGCGATCCGCTTCGAGTATGGTCTGGTCGATCCATTCGCCTATACCTTCGGATTGCCCGTTCGTATCGAGAGACCACATCGCCGATACCATGTTCAGTTCCTGACTATACAGAGCGACATGGGGGAAATGTCGACCGAGCTTTTCGGAGAACTCGGTGATCGTCATCTCGGCGACATGGAATGGATTGGCATATCCGCGCTTTTCACCGACCAGTCGATCCGGGGTCGAGATCAGCAGGATTCCTTCCGGCTTTAGCACACGCCGCATTTCGGCAAGAGCCCGGTCCTGCTTGTCGGCATCGATGTGTTCGATTGCCTCGAAACAAACAACCAGATCGAACGAAGCTTCGGGGAACGGAATGTGCGCCATGTCGGCAATCTGGAAATCGATGTTATCGACCCCGATGAAAGTTTCCCGACATTGCGTGATGGCCTCTATGGATATGTCCAGACCCGTGACATGCACCGCCTCCTGTGCTATGTAAGCTGTGCCGTATCCCTCACCACAAGCGCAATCAAGCACCTGTAATCCGCGAGCGAAGCGCTGGGCCAGCGCATAGCGTTGCATGTGAAACAGGAATTCCGGCCAGTCAATGTCACTCAGGGTAAAACGCTCATGTATTATCATTTATTGGCAAGCAACATACTCAAAAAATAGAGCGTAAGCACTCGACCCTACGCACTCGAATTAATCGGATTGCTCGTAAAACCGGTAGTGTTCCAGAAGTGTTGTTGTGGCAGACTGGAGGCGCTTGGATCAATCCTCTTCTTCATACAATCAACAACACTTTCGGAACACTACCGTAAAACCATCTGTTTCTCAAAATTAGAACGAATGCATGATATTGTCATCGGATCGTTTGTGAATCGTTGTGAGTTTGATATTTCTGTTTGAAGTTGCAAACAACAAAATTAGTACACTTTCACCTGCCGCTATCATCAATCAAGGCATTGAGGAGTGCGGCCCTTAACTTTCGGTGGTAACTGTTTGAATCGATTGGTATATTATTGGTCTTTCTGATCCGAGTGGTGAGCCCGTCACCGGAAACGCTGCATTGAATATCCGCAAACCCGCCCGTGAGCTCCGAAATGTTGATCGTCCGCTCCTTAGTCCAGACGATGAAGTCGCCGTCAGCCTCATCCAAGTTCCACTGATGTAGGCCCGCATAGTTTTCAAACTCGGCCTCGTTGCGGCGGTGGCTTAAAAATACGAATCCTCCCTTCTTGACAACGATCAGCATCTCCAGAATGCCCCAGGCGGGTTCGATCGAGTGATCCAGAGCATTCGTGCAGCATACGAGGTCAAACGATGACTCTTCAAACCGAGCGCTTAGATCCTCAGCGAACGAGAAGACGGTTCTCAGAGGTACCTTTACACCACAGCGTTCGATGATCTTGTCGTAGACCCGAGCGAGTGGATCACACGCCACTACCTCGATCGGTCGATCCGGGAGAAATGTTCCTGCCTTCGTGATGGGACCTGCACCGACGTCGAGAATCTTAGCCACCTCAGATCCGTGCTGTTTGGGAAGCAGTTCCGCGAGCCAAGGCGCGAGCGGTGCAGGTCTGATTCGGATGGCATAGTCTTCCGGCCATTCGAGTCCCTTGGTTTCGAACCAGCGCGACCAGAAGTCACCTTCGGACTCGACACCCGAGCGCCAGAGGGAGATCGCCCGTGAAAGTTGCTGTCCTCCAGAGGAAACGAGAAAGTTGAAGTAATCCGCAAAGACACGATTTTCGGTGAGATTCATGGAGGTTTTCCTGCTGTTAATCGTAGCTATGTCAAGTATATCCATCAAGACGCAATTTTCGTTTTGGGCCACGCACAAAGCCTCCCAGATACGAACACTCATCGACCGCGAATCCATCTAAGTCCCTTTCCTACAACACGACGAATCGAGTTCATTAGACCACCCAGATACGGGATTCGATAAAGACGGTAATAGAGCGCGTCCAGAAGGCGGCGTCCCCGAGAGGCTAAGATGCGTTGCAGTTCAGCCTCCTTTTCGTCCCGTAATCGAATGGCCTCGTCCGCTCGGGCTTGCATGCGTTGCAGTTCAGCCTCCTTTTCGTCCCGTAATCGAATGGCCTCGTCCGCTCGGGCTTGCGCCTCATGCCAACGCGATTGCTCGGTCCCAAGAGCGGCCACGATGTCGTTGAGCGCAAACAATCTGCGGCGCAGACGATCAACCTCCCTCTGGAGATCTCCAGCCTTGCTGCACGCGAACTCATGTTCGGTATTCAACTTAGCGAGTTGAGCCTCTTTTTCAGCCAGTCTTTCATTAACTCCCGCGAGCTGAGCTAGCGCTCCATCAAGCTGAGTCTTGGTGTCGGCCAGGCGCACGTCCGCCTCGGCCAACTCCCTCTGGAGATCTCCAGCCTTGCTGCACGCGATCTCATGCTCGGTATGCAGCTTAGCAAGTTGTGCCTCTTTTTCAGCCAGTCTTTCATTAACTCCCGCGAGCTGCTCTAGCGCTCCATCAAGCTGGGTCTTGGTGTCGGCCAGGCGCACGTCCGCCTCGGCTAACTGCGCCCTGAACCATTCTATGGCACGCCAAGACTCGATGAAGGCGGCGTAGGACTGCATCGATACTGCGGCCAAAGGAGCGATGTCCGTAGTACCCCAAACGCCCATGTAGAATAACACTGTGTCGATGGCAGGGCGGATGTTGACCTGGCTTGGTAGAACATAGGCGGCATGCAGCATCTCAGACTTGAGAAATGCCGCTGGGTCGGTCCAGATTTGTTCGGCCAGAGCATACCCTTCCTGAATAAGGGCAAAGCCTTGAGCATTGGCGCCCAACAGCCAGGCCTGGGCCGGGTCGAGGCAGGATTCGGCCAGGGACTTGAACTCCGCGAATGTGTATTTTCGCAGATGGAACGGGTTACTCTCTCCCGGCTCTGTCGCAACATGATCGTTTGGGCAGCTCACCAGAATGATCGCTTCGGGCGAGGCGAGCAACCTGATCGCTCGTAAGAGTGAGGCGGGGTCTGGGACGTGCTCGATGGTTTCGAAACAGACGATGAGATCGAAGCGTTCCTCGCCAAGCAGATCGCAGACACGGCTCGCATCGCTGAGGAGAAAGCGCACTCCCTCCCGCGCGAATTGGGTATTTGCGGCAGCAATCGCCTCATCGGACACATCGACGCCGACAACCTCGCTGGCGCCCCACTCTCTCAGGAGCCAGGATCCGTAGCCTTCTCCGCAGGCGATGTCCAGCACGCGCCTTCCCGGCGCCAGCCCCTTCGCGGCGGCGTATCTCACAAAGTGTTCGGCTGCATCCATCGCGTTAAGCGGTTCTGCCCCATGGCCGAAATGAAGACGCTCCACAGTCATACCGTCTGCTCCTCTAGAAATATCGCGGCGACCCGGCGTCTGTAGGCGTCCGGGCTATGGCGCTGACGCACAAGTTCCTGCGCGGCTTGCCCCATGGCCAATGTCGCGCTCCAGTCCTGATACAGCTTCTGAATCGCCTGTGCGTAAGCGGCGCACATGGCGTCGTCATCTTGGAGGTCGGGTAAGAGGTAGCCGGTCTTTCCGTCCATCACGGCCTCAGCCAGCCCGCCCACGTCCGGCGCGATGACGGGTAGCCCCCAACTCATGGCCTCGAGGACCACATTCGGAAGCCCATCGAAGCGGGTGGTGTAAATAAAGGCGTCGTACGCCTCGGGTTTCAAGTCATCGAAGTCGAGATACGCGCCCTTGTAGTGTAATGCCTCGGCGCCGCCAAAGGTCGCGCTGATATCCACGTCGTTTTCAGGTGCTCCATAAGCATCAATCGAGATGCCTGGCAGCAAACGCGAGGCAGCGGACGCAATGCCGATCACGATTTCCGGACGTTTCTGAGCGCATACCCGAGACGCCCACAACAGGCGCATTGTGGATTGAACATCCCCATGGGGCGGCTTGGAAAGGAACTTTGCATAGAGGCACTGCCACTTCCGCTGTTCAAGCCCAAAGCGTCGCCGATCAGTGATCGCGATCCGCTCGTGATCCGTGACGAGCAGCCAAAACTGCGGGAGCTGAGTAGAAATGATGTCGAAGCCCGATCCAACTTCGAAAATTTCGCCACCAAGGACGTAGCGCCAATCGCAGAAGCGATAATATATGGTTTTAAGCGCGCCCAGGCAATGAGAAAACTTGTTGAATAGACGATGCGCGAACCAACTTGGTTTCAAATGGAGGCGCGTACCATCACCGCAAGCGCAAGAAAGGATCGTGCGCAGGGTGATCTGGTCTCGTTCATCTTCCGTGAGCCTTGGAAATGAGTTGTACAGGTCTAGGAAAACTGCCTGATTTGGGAGCTTATGTAGCCAAGTATGCTTGGCGTGGGACTCGCCCGAGATCACAAGAAAGTTCACGGAAGCTTCCAACTCGTGGAGAGAGGTCATCACATCGAGGATGAAGCGCTCGCCCCCTCCCTCGGATAGCCCGGGGAGCAGGACTATATCAGTGAACTTCTCGGTCCCCACAAGCCTGCAGACATCGAAAAAGCTGTGACCCCAGTGTTGATCCGGGAAGACGTTGATCCAGTTGCCTCCCCGCTCGATCATGTTTAGGTTAATGCCCGGGTCGATCTGCACCGCGGCCGCCACAAGTTTCATGCATGTTGCATCTCCCAACAATTCATCGCGAGGAAGGCTAGCTCGCGCATCTGCCCGTCGGCGCAGGAAGTCAACTTCATTACGCGCCAGTCTTTCCACCTCCACGGTGCGCACAAAGTGGTTGGGCTCAAATAGCGTGGAGTGGGGAATCTGTCGAACCGAAATCGCATTGGCCTGTTTCAGCAAACTTCCCTCTCTTTGGCGATAGAAGAACACGGTCTTTGGCGCGATCCGGAAGCGATAGCCGCGAGCGCGTAGCTCGCAATTCAGGTGCCAGTCTTCGTAGGCAAAGCCCTTGGAAAGTCGCAGATCCGAAAATTGCAGGTTCTCGAAAGCGTCCTTGCGGATGAAGAGATGGGAGATGTATGGGTGCCCATAAACGAAGTCCGCGGTCTCGACCACCGAATCATCGAAATGCCGGGTGACAAAGTAAGCAACTCCGAACGCCAACAAATACTCCGGGAAAACGGTCACCCTCTCTTCGGTCTGCGCGACCAAATGCATACGCTCTATGCAGTTGGATGACACCAAGTCGTCGGCATCGACCAGCCACACATACTCGCCACTCGCCACGGCGATCCCGGAGTTTCGAGACAGGCCGAGAGATCCGTGTTCAACCTCAATGGAAGTCACCCGATCAAAACCAAACTTTTCTGCCGCCTCGGCTGCAGACCGGGTTGCGTCGTCCGACTGGTCGAAGACGATCACCAGTTCTACTCGGAATCCACACTGCGACGCATAGCTCGCCGCCTCGCTGAGGGAGCGGAGAGTGCGGACGACGTAGATCGCCTCACGGTGAAGATTTAGAATGACGGAGACGTCGAACTCATACTTGTCTGGACGCCTCATACTTAAACACCCTTGTCATGAGACAGCAAGACTTCATCGATGTGGCTCCCTACCTCCTTACCAAGCAAGGGTGCACGTATCGCTTTCTGCTCCTCTAGAAATATCTCGGCTACCCGGCGTTTGTAGGCGCCAGGGCTATGTCGTTGACGAATAAGTTCCTGCGCGGCTTGCCCCATGGCCATTGTCGCGCTCCAGTCCTCATAAAGCCTCTGAATCGCCTGCGCGTAAGCAGCGCACAGGGCGTCGTCATCTTGGAGGTCAGGTAAGAGGTAGCCCGTCTTTCCGTCCATCACGGTCTCAGCCAGCCCCCCCACGTCCGGCGCGATGACGGGTAGCCCCCAACTCATAGCCTCGAGGACCACAATCGGAAGCCCGTCGAAGCGAGTGGTGTAAATCAATGCGTCGTACGCCTCGGGTTTCAATTCGTCGAAGTCATGGAACTTGCCCCTGTAGCGCAATGCCTCGGCGCCACCAAAGGTTGTGCTGAGATCCACGCCGCTTTCAGGGGCTCCATAAGCATCAATCGAGATGCCCGGCAGCAAACGCGAGGCAACGGACGCGATGCCCGCCAGGAGCTTCGGACGTTTCTCAGCGCAAACCCGGGATACCCAAAGCAGGCGCATTGAAGGTTTGACATCCCCACGTGGGGGCTTGGAAAGGAACTTTGCATAGAGACATTGCCACTTCTGCTGTTCCACTCCAAATCTCAGCCGATCACTGTTCGCGATTCGCTCGTGATCCGTGACGAGCAGCCCAAGTTGCGGTAGGTGATTAGAAATGAAGTCGAAACCCCAGCCGAGTTCAAAAACTTCGCCACCACGGACGTAGCGTTGATCGGAGAAGCGATAAAATATCGCTTTGAACGCGCCCAGGCAATGA
Organism: uncultured Pseudomonadota bacterium; assembly: GCA_903844665.1. Classification (GTDB taxonomy): domain Bacteria; phylum Pseudomonadota; class Gammaproteobacteria; order Competibacterales; family Competibacteraceae; genus CAIMUS01. Next base: position 23,266 of record CAIMUS010000057.1, on the reverse strand, counting down.
GAAAACTTATTGATTATGCGATTCACGAAGCCACTTTGTTTCAGATGCAGCCGCACCCCATCGCCGCACGCAAGGATCGTACGCAGGGCGAGCAGGTCGCGCTCATCTTCCGAGAGCGAGGGAAAGAAGTTGTATATATCCAGGAAGACTGACTGCTTCGGGAGTTTGTGCAACCAGGTATGCTTGGCATACTTGGCGATGGACTCGCCCGAGATCACAAGAAAGTTCGCCGAAGCTTCCAACTCCTGAAGAGAGGTCATTACGTCGAGGATGAAGCGGTCAGCCCCTCCAGCAATTAGCCAGGGGAGTAGGAACACATCCGTGAACTTCTCGGATCTGACGAGCCTGCATACATCGAAAAAGCTGTGGCCCCAGTGCTGATCCGGGAAGACGTTGGTCCAATTGCTTCCCCGCTCGATCATGTACAGGTTGATGCCCGGGTCGATCTGCACCGCAGCCGTCACGAGTTCCATGGACGTTGCGTCTCCCAACAGTTCATCGCGAGGCACGCAGATTCGCGCTTCGGCCCGCCGACGCAGGAAGTCAACTTCGTTACGCGCCAGTCTTTCCGCCTCCACGATGCGGACGAAGTGGTTGGGATCAAATAGCGTGGAATGGGGAATCTGCCGAACCGACATCGCATTAGCCTGTCTCAGCAGGCTTCCTTCTCTTTGCCGGTAGAAAAACAGGGTCTTTGGCGCGATCCGGAAGCGATAGCCACGAGCGCGTAGCTCGCAATTCAGGTGCCAGTCTTCGTAAGCAAAGCCCTTGGAGAGCCGAAGATCCAAAAATTGAAGATTCTCGAAGGCATTCCTGCGGATGAAGCGGAGAGTATATGGGTGCCCGTATACGAAGTCAGCGCTCTCTACCACCGCATCATCGAAATAACGGAGGACAAAATAATCAACCCCGAACGCCAACAAATACTCCGGGATAACCACCGTTTTCTCCTCGGTCTGCGCAACCAAATGCATGCGCTCTATGCAGTTGAACGACACCAGGTCGTCGGCATCGGCTAACCATAAATACTCCCCGCTCGCCACAGCAATCCCAGAATTCCTGGACAGGCCAAGAGATCCGTGATCAACCTCGATGGAAGTCACCCGCTCAAAACCAAACTTGTCCGCCGACTCAGTTACGGCACGGGTTGCGTCGTCCGACCGGTCGAAGACGATCACCAGTTCTACATGGAGCCCACAATTCGACGCATAGCTCGCCGCCTCGCTGAGGGAGCGGAGAGTGCGGACGACGTAGACTGCCTCCCGGTGCAGATTTAGAACGACGGAGACGTCGAACTCATACGTGCCTGGACGCTTCATACTCAAGCACCTTTGTTATGAAACAGTAAAACCTCGTCGATGTGACTCCTCACCTCCTTCCCCAGCACGGGTGCGCGTATCGCTTCCAGGAAATAGTAAACCCGGTTCCAATCGATCACCATGGATCGCTTGTTAAGCTGATCCGCTTTCTAAAACACAGGAGTCAGGAGCATCGCTTGATTTCGGGTAAGCGGCCTTTGTCTGAATATTAAAAATTCGCAAGCGTTCACACCCCTCCCTCAAGGGGAGGGAGAATAGGCTAAGCTACTGCTTTGCAAAAACTCCCTCCCTCCTGGTGGGGGAGGGTTGGGGTGGGGGGTCTGAACGGTTACAAAAATTCTATCTGTTAAAGCCTAAAACAACAGATTTAGAACACTGCCGGGTTCGAAATCACCCTATCGTAACACTATACGTTGGTCATATCGGCTTTTCTAGTAGCACCAAGCCATCAATTTCTCGTCCCGGAGAACCGGGCGGCCAGCTAAACTTGTGAGCAGATAATACCTGGAAACCCGCCCTATTGGCAACATGGTGCATAAGACTCTCCGAAAAATAGTTTCTCCAGTGAGGGGCATCACGGAAATCCGAGGCAGGATTGGAGTTGTTGACCGAATAGTGCAACAAAGCGCGCCCTCCGGGCACCAAGATACGAGCAAATTCAAACACATAGGATACTACATCCAATGCCTCAAAATGTACCATTGCATTATAAGAGAAGAGCGATGTAAGTGTTGTACTTGGTATGCCTGATAGATCTTTTCCATTGCACAACACATATTTGACTTTTGAACTTGTGCTAAATCTCTGTCTGCAGAATTCGAGATTTGATTGGTTGACATCTGTGAGAATGATTGATCCGACCTCATAATGGCATTGTGCAGTATGTCTCCCGTGACCACAGGCGAAGTCAAGTGTCGCGGTTAGATCAAGCCTCCTGAAGCATTTGCGAAATATTGTGTCTTCATCCCAGAAGGTGCCAAGCCAGGACTCAGCATTGTCATAATAGGGGCTAGAAATGTGCGCATTCGTCAGAGCATCTCTGACTTCTGATATTCTGGATGTTTTTAATGCGTCATTAATTATGGACATTTTTCCAACCTCCAAATTGCTCGTAGCAATTTCGCAAAGTTGTGGATATTAGGAATTTCAATGTACACTTCCGACAATTCTGGACAAATGAAACGCTCAGATTGAGACGCTGTCAAGCCATGGGGGTAGCGTCTTCATCGTTGCCCAACATTTCGGTAGTCGGATTGTGGCAATATCAGAGAATTTTCCATTACAATTGCTATATTCGAGTATGAAAATATAGAGCAAAAAATATGTTGTTAAACCTTATGCGGCTGCCCTATATTCCATAATTCGGCATATTTGTATTACCAAGCCCTCGTTTTTCATTCAACCCCCTCCAAAAACAACCAAATTACATTGAAATCGAGTAACCTTAGAACTTTGCGTGAATGTCGAACCATTCGTAATCAGGGCCAACCCAGGTGTAGTCTTCCCGACGAACCGATCTGATAAAATGCATACGGGCATCATCGTATGCGAGCCACTTATCTTGTATTTCTCGCCCAAAGACACCGCTGACAGTTCCATTGAATTGGCGATTAAGGAAAAACCCGCGACCCTCGAGAGGTATCTTTGGTGCTATTTTTACAGTTTTATCTCTCTGCGAAACGATAGCGAATTTCTTGTATCCAAGGCTTCGCAAATCATCGATTGCAACTACACCGTACTCTTCCACTGAGATATACTTAGGTCGCCATTGTGTTTTCTGCATCTGTCCGAGCACTACCTTATCGGCTCCTTCGATATCGATCTTCATATAGTAAGGCAAACCGTAGCTCTCTAACAATTGGACAATCGTCATGCATGGGACATCAACTACGGTAAATGGAGTGCCGTTGCGACATCCATACTCAGGATCGAATGAGCTCCAATGATCATTGGCTTGATTTATATAAAACGGCAACGTCCTATTATCATGCCAAATACCAACATTCAGTAAGACTAGTGTCCCCGCCTGAATTTCGTTGCAAAAACGCAGGCGAACTGCTTCCGCAAGGATAGGATTCGCCTCCACTGCAACAACGCGAAATCCTTTCTCAAGATAAAACGCTGTATCGCTTCCATCATTGACTCCTAGATCGAAAATGGTTCGTTTTTTGAATATATTAAACATACTTGATAGCCTTAGTAAACGATTCTTACTGGGGTGCTGCGAACGGCCCTCATTATGGGGACCCAAATCAAACTTTTAAGTATCGCATCAAACACTCAATCAAAGATCCCCTTACGTTGCAGATTTAGGATGGCGGAGACATCCATCTCGTACTTGTGTGGAAGCTTCATGCTAGCACTCTGGTCATGAGGCAACAAGAACTCGTCCTTGACAAGTGCTCCGTGCTCGAGCGTCAGTACCCGGTTGCATCGCCGTTCGCTTCGCGCTATAGGTCTCCCGGATTTTCACATGGGCCGCGAGAATGGCAACTTTCAGCCGCTCATTTTCCAAGGCGTGCGGCGACGGCGGCCGCTCCAGCCAGGCATAGAAACCACTGCGGCAGACATCGAGAACACGCACCATAACCTCCACCGGAAAATCGAATCGTCACGCTTTCATGAACGCGTACCTTGCAGCGATTCCCTTGCAAAGTGCGCCATCGCTGTTTTTAAGATGTCACGCTCAAGGATGGCCTCGGCCAAATTCTTACGCAATTGCTTCAGCTTAGCCTCCTCCAACTTGCCACCGTGCGCGCTCCGGGTGCAGCCGGTCTCGTTGATGCCTTGGCGCTGGCCACCCAGTTCGCCAACGTCCCCTTTGGCACCGACAGCCGCTTCGCCGCCTCGGCCAGAGACAGCCCTGGCGGCCAGTACCACCTTCACAGCCTCGGCCCGGAATTCGGGCGTGTAGTCTTGTTTTCGTTCCATTCATACCTCCTCATTGGGTCAGTTTAACCAATCAGGCGTGTCCATTTTGGTCAGGATACCTCATATTCCCAATAATGTCTATTCCATTCTCTGCAAGCCAATCAAGAGCCAACTTCAGTGTGGTAATCCGCCAGGACCTGTTCCACAGGGCCGAATGCACGTACCCGACCGCTATCCATCCAAATGGCGCGCGTACACAATCGAGTGACTAACTGGTCGGCATGAGAAGCAAGCACCATAATGCTTGATTTGTGAATCAGACCTTCAATGCGGTCTCTAGCCTTCGCAACGAAGGCGGAATCTCCAGCGCCCACCATCTCATCCAGCAACAGAATCTCCGGTTGAACGGCGGTACTGATGGCGAAGGCCAACCGCAGCATCATGCCGGTAGAATAGGTCCGTACGGGAAGGCACAGATATTCACCCAACTCGGTGAACTGCTCGATATCGGGGATCAGCGATTCCGCCTGTGCTGCGCTTAGGCCCATAACCACACCGCGAAGAAAGATGTTCTCATAACCGGTGGCTTCCATATCCATGCCCATGGACATGTCCGTCAATGCCGATACCCTTCCATGGATCGAAATGGCGCCTCCGGTGGGCGGATAAATTCCGGCGAAAACGCGCAACAGCGTGGTTTTTCCAGAGCCATTTCGACCGATCAAGGCCATCCGGTCGCCGTGTTCAAGATTAATCGTGATTCCATCCAAAGCACGGACGATAACAATATGGGGATCTGTGGAGCTATCCAGATTGCCTCCGACTGTTCGCCACAATAACTCCGCCTTGAGCGCACGCCCTCGCGCGTTGTAGATCGGAAGTATGACTGAGATATTGTCAAGGTGAATATAAGGAAGAGAGTCCGACATGGTTGGCTTAGTAAAGGCAACGTTCAGAAGGTTCATCTTGTTGTTACAACCAATATACGACCCGCGGCGCATAACGCCCCGCAAATGGCAGAATCAGAAGACATCCAACTACGGCCATGATCGCACACACGACGAAGGCCAGGGCATTTGGAGTAGTGCCTAACAGCGGATCGCGCACAATCTCCAGCAAATAGGCGAACGGGTTGAGCATCAGGACTAAACCATTATGTCCGAGCTGGGTCGGTCTGAACATTATGGGTGTAATAAAGAAAGCAATTTGCATTATGCTCGCAACAATTTGGGGGACATCTCTGAACCTGGCGGACACGATCGCTAAAAAATAGCCGATCCATAAGATGTTTGCAGCGACTAGAGCCAATCCAGGAATCAGCCACAGCAGATTCCAATTCACCGGAAACTGAAAAACCAGAAACACGACCGGAATGATCGCGAAATTATGCAGTGCGATCAGCCATAATCGCAGTTGTACCCGGAGTACAGGCGTTGCGCGCGGAATCGTAGTGTGAAGAATTAAACCTTCGCTCTCGATAAATGCCGAGCAGGACTCGATGATCCCGCTGGAAATGATCGCCCAGAAGACAAATGTCACCGAGATATAGGGCAGATACTCCGCAACATTCATCTTGAAAAGCACCGAATATACCAAACCCAAGCCGCCGATGGTCAACGCCATGCTGAGTGTCAGCCAGAATTGGCCTAGACGGGATCGTCGATAGCGACGCTTCACATCGTTTACAGCGAGCGTGTACCAGACCCGCCATCCTGCGAAAGAGGATTTCAGGTCATTAATGCATAACTGGCCATAGCTATTAGATTGCATCATGCAGCGCTCGACAATGGGCAGGGGTAGGAGCATAGGAAACGCTCTACTATTAATTGATAGGTGGGAGTGGTAGGGTTATCCTCTGCCTGGCAATAATGGCGCTGGCAGCCACTACGGGTACTTCATCCTGCTGGCGTGACAGGTAGATCGCTTCCGCCTCCTTCCTCGATTTTCCCCGCAACAGGTATTCGTGTATGACCCGTCGTTTGCGCTCATTCTCGTCCATTTCTACGTAGAACGTGTGGGTGCCCGCAGGCAGCTTTTCGGTAAGGGCGAGCGCCACCGTTCCCTCGAAGATTACCACGGTGGAAGGGGTTATCTCGACACGCTCCGCTCCTTCGATACGCCGGAGTTCCAACTTGTGGTAGACAGGCAGACTGAGTTCCAGCGGCGCCTGCCGGCCTACGAGTTGGCCGATCAAGCTCTTTACGGCGGCGAGGTCGTATCTTCCGAATACCCCTTCCGTACGCTCCGGCGCATTCTTAAGCCAACGGTCGAGAGAGAGCACTACCGCGTCAAGCCCACGCGCTTGCAGGGCTGCCCTGAGCCCGCCTGCGAATGAACTCTTGCCGCTGCGGGATAGCCCCCCGACCAAGACGAATGTCCCGGCGACGATAGGCACGGCGAGCGGTCCGCACAGTTTCATGAGGCGCGGATAGCCGTCCAGAATAAACTCCACCGCTGCCAGCAAATTGGGCGCCACGAAATCAGGAGTCACCATGATGCGGTAATCGAGTCCGGCATAGCCGGTCTCGACCAGGATAGATCTGATCCCCGCCGCTCTAGCGGTTGCCAGATCCACCGTAGTATCGCCTATCAGCCACGACTGATCAAGCGCAATGTTGAGATCGGCCACAGCCCGTTCGATCATGCCAGGTCTAGGCTTACGACAATCACAGTCAATCTTCAATTCCGGAATCTCACCAGCATAACCCTTATGCGGATGATGAGGGCAGTAGTAAATGCGATCGATGAACGCCCCTTGTGCACCGAGCAGAGTTTCCATCTTGTTATGGATCAACTTTAGATCGTCTACATTGCATTCCCCGCGTGCCAGCACAGGTTGGTTTGTGATAACCACTGTGCGATATTCCGAAGCATTCAGCCGTTTGATAGCCTGCTCTGTTCCCTCAAGCAACTCAAATTGATTATGATGTATTAAGTAGTTCACTTCACGGTTGATGGTGCCGTCGCGATCCAGAAAAATGGCTTGCTGGGGGTGATCCAGGTTGGCGCGGGTGATTTTTCCTGAAATAAAATCGGCGCAGACTTTGTCGAGTCGTGCGGGTGTGCCGCAATCCTTGATATATTCTGGGCTGTTGTAGCCGAATAATAAATAGCCTTTTGCCAACATTTCGGGGAAGAGGTGTTTGCCAAAATCGAGCAGGCCATTTCTATACCGAAACGCTTCCAATGTCGCTTTTCGTATGCAATAAAGTGCCGCATTGACCAGATTGGGATAACAACTTGATTGATCATGGGGATAGGGATAGAAGGCAGTGATGCGGTTATCCTCGTCGATATCCACCAGATCCGAATCGTACGGATGGTCATTGGGATGTAGAAACACAGTTGCTGCCGCTTCCGGATAGGAGCGGTGGAAATCGTGCAAGCGTTGCAAGTTTACATCCAGCATTGTATCGCCATACATTACCAGAAATTCGTCGGCAAGATAATCGTAAGCCGACAGTAACGCTCCAGCCGTGCCGCGCGGTTCGCCCTCGTCGATACAACTGAGGATCAAGCCCCAATTATTTTTTGAAGCACAGAAATCCATGATGTAATTGGCTGCGTAATTCACCAGGATTAGCACGTCGGTGTAACCGTAGTGCTTTGCCAGCAGAATCTGGCGCTCGAGCAGCGGCATGCCGCAGATGTCAACGAGAGGCTTGGGAAGATTGCCGAGACGCTCACGCAACCGCGTCCCTTTACCACCTGCCAGGATCACGACTTGACTCATTTGCTCGCCTCTTGCGCGGCGATCTGACGCACGGCGAGACGAACCGCTTCCGCTGATCCCAGGGTTGGCTTCCAACCCAGACGCCGCAGCTTTTCAATAGAATAGGAAAACCTTGGAACATCACCGACCCAACCCTTATTGCCTTCGCCATAGGTAATGGTGGCGCCCGGCGAGACTATTGCAACCACCTGTTCGGCCATAAATTTAACGGTAACACCGTCATCGTCCGCACCGATATTGAAATAGTTGAGTCGTTCGGTCGCATGCTCATAAATATAGATCATGGCGTCGATTAATTCGTCCACGTGCAGATAGGGTTTCTGCTGTGAGCCATCGCCCAGCACCATCAGATTATTGGGTGTCTTATTGAGTTTATGCACAAAATCGAGTAGCGCTCCATGGGTGGCCGGTGTGCCGATCACATTGGGAAAGCGGAAGATGTAAGTGCGTTCGAGAAAGCTTTCCACAGCAGCGCTTATAATAGCCTCGGAAGCGAGTTTCATCGCCCCATAATTGGAAATAGGGAAGAGGGGGCCAATATCTTCAATTAGTTTAATGCCCTGAAGATCGCCGTAAATTGCCGAGGTGGATGCGAATGCCAGTGTTTGGATATTTAGATGCTTCATGACTTCCAGAGTATTAAGTGTAGTCATGAAAGTATCACGTAAATCGACCCTGACATCGGTTACACCGGCAGGAATATCGGAATTTGCCGCCATGTGCCAGATTGAAGAGATGGGATGGCGTTCATGCAACCGTATCAGTGCTTCGCGGTAAGAATCGAGGTCAGCAAGGTCAACTTTCTTGAAAGTGAAATTGGGATTATCTATGACAGGGTCAAGATTCAGTAATCGGCCACGGCACAGATTATCGAAACCTGCTACACGATGCCCTCGCTTCAGCAAAGTCTCGGCTAGATTGCAGCCAACAAAGCCGGCAACACCAGTGATAAAAGTGTTCATAGAGGGTTCCGCTTTTAACCTAAACATTATGCTGGGTCTTTTGGTGCAGGCGCTTCAGAATCAGCGATTCAATACGCCGCGCCATCTCTTCCTCTGAGGGGAAGCTATCGATGAATTCCAAGCCTGCTTTCCGACGTGCCCTGAGTTCATAGGGATCGGCCAGTAGCGCTGCGATTTCTATAGCCATCTTCTCCGGCAAAGGATTGGCAAGCAGAGCGATATCGAAGCGGTTATCATAATTTATTTCATTATTAGCACGGCGCAAGTCGACCACGGGTAGGCCACAAGCCATCATTTCATAAGGCACCAAGCTTGGATTGGTGGTCGAGAACACCAAACCGATATCACCATTCGAGTACAGTACAGCAAGGTCGTCCAAGGTTGGCACAATATCCCGTAAGGTGACCGGAAAGTCATAGCGTTGTTTGCCGGCTTGAGGCGAACCAAACAAAATGATTTCAACATCGGGGCACAGTTTATGCAATTCACGCAGTGCTATTAGTCCAAGCTCGAAGCACCGTCGCGGCATTTCTGGTTTGGCAAAATAAATAAGATTTTTTCGCTCGTAGTGACGAGGCCTTGGATAATATATCGAGCGATCGACGGGGAACTGGAAATGATCGGCATCAGCCTGGAAATCGCGTCGCAAAGTTACCTCGCACCAGGGGCCGGACGTAATGTGGTAAAGCCCCTGACGGTAAGTGTTTTCAGCGAGTACATATTCCGTGCCCATCGGCGCGAATGCCGGCTCGAAGTCCTGCACAAAATACATGACTTCCTGAACCAGGTTTTGGTTTTGGAGCGCTGCACTGACAGTGGACCAATGGGTGGCAAAAATGACATCAGTCGATTGGATGGCGCCGTTATACAAGAAAATGGGGCAATCTATAGGGTAGAAGTGCTCGTTAATCAGCCGCTTAAGTTCAATTGGATCTTGTTCTGTACCGATGAAATAGAGCGTGATCTGATGACCGAACTGCTGTAGAAAATAGGCCGCACGTAGAATATTACGATGGCCGCCACCGCCGATGATCAATCCGGGAATTATCCAGGCAATACGTAGCTTTTTGGATAGCGGCATGGATTCGGTCGCAGTCGACCGGGGTACTGTCGTCGCCTGAGTCGGCTTCAGTCCAAATGTCATCGCAGCAATACGCGCCACCGTGTCGATGCCAAACCGTTCGAGCGCGCTGATCTTCGCACGCGCGCCCATCTCGCGGCGCAGTACAGCCGAATTGACGAGTTTCTCCAGTGCGGAGAACCAGTCGTCATGATTACGAGCATAAAATCCACTGACACCTTGCTCTATGGCGGCTATATATACATCTGTCGCCGAAGCGATAGTGGGAATGCCGAGTAAGGCCGCTTCGAAAAATTTTAGTTCGCTCTTGCTTTGACAAAAAGGATTATCAATTTCCAGTGGTGCGATATTAATGTCGATTCCGCCGAGTAGGTGCATCATTACCTGGTAGGGCTGAAATTCAATCCTTTCGATACGATCACTAAATTGGTCCCAGCACATCTTTAGATCAAGGTGGCCTACGATCCTTAGAATTGTATTGGGGTAGGCTGACATTATATCCAGCAGCGCCTGCTCGCATTGCTCAAAATCTTTATTATGTGTGTGACTGCCGCTAAAGTAGCCGATACGGATGAACGGCTGTACTTCACGCGATTTTTGCACTAGATCTTTGGCAACGCTTAGCTGAGTATAATTGATTGAATTCGGTACCACGGCGCACGGTTTGCTGAGGGTCTCAACCTGCCGTCGCAAGTACTCGGTAGGAACCGTTACGAGATCGGCTCTCAGCAGAAGTTGGCGGTATTTCTGCACACCATCCAAGTATTGTGCTTTCTCACTGTTATTCAGAAGACGAAAGCCATCAACCTGATCGACGATATCCGGTTCGAAGACGAGGTCATCGACATCGAATACGACCTTGATGCCCCGGGCTTTTGCATACGATAGCACTTCGTCAATACCGATGATGAGGTCATAGGGTGCACGGAACAGCACGATAGCCGATGCTTTAAGTTCGTACTGTACGATTTTTTCGGCTTCTGAGTACGGAATTGTTAGTACGCTATAGCCCATCGCTGTCAAGCCTTCCGCGATGTTATAGATACGGTAACGTTTGGATTCGCCCTCCCAGCAGCCGATTGCCATAATCAGATCGTAGGCTTCATTTAATTGCCGTGGCTTAATTTTTGTGACTGGTATCTCGATTGAAGAATGTTGTTGAAAGGTGGAAGTATTAGTATGATTATTAAGCCGGCGCTTGATTGCGCCTACTAAGGCATGTGTACCATGGTCGCGGCGGTACTGGATTATTTTTGCCAAAATGCGGCCTGCATATTGCATGCGGCGTTCGATAGCTTGATAAAGTACTGTCATTTTCCACCCTGTAGATGCTTTACGGTTGGCAATTTCTCGCAGTAGAGCATATACTGCAAAGTAAGCGAGTATTAAGGCGCAAAAATAGGCGTAGTATAAATAACGAAAATCGGCAGCGGGACCGATAAATAAATGAGGCAGGACAAACGCAATGGCAGAACCACCCATGGTGAAGGCTAACGCTCGATGCCATCTCAGAACAAATAGCAAGACCATGGAAGATAAGAGCACTACCAGATAAATCCATGGGAAGAACATCCATGGATGTTGGACGGGTTGCGCAGCCAGCCAGTCAGAAAAACTGTTCTTTTGAAAGGAAAGCCCGTATGAATTTTCAACAATTCTTGGAGCAGCAACCATAGCAGATAATTTTTCTCCCCAGCGAAGTAGCTGCTTAAAAACAGCTATTCGATGTTCAAAATAGATGACAGGGTTTTTAGTTATGGCGTCCCGCCAGCGCTGGCTAAGGTCGGCAAGTTCAGTTGCATCAACGGTCGTCAAGTCGCCAACCGTCATGTAATAAAGAAAGTCGTTGCTGCCGGGGAAGTACAGCTTTTTCAACTGTTCAGGATTCTCGCCGACACGTTTTGTGATGTAAGGAGGCAACAGCGTCTGATCGGTTTTTGCCGAAATCGCGAGCAAATCATGGGTCTGTATATACTGGAAGGAGTGGGTTTTGATCACGCGTTCACTTGGCACTATCAGCATTGCCGCCAAAGCAACCAACGCTGTCAGGCTTAAGCTAAAGATGGCTTTGCCTATCCAACTGTTTTTCTGCCACCCTTCGGCTAATATCCAGAAGCCAAAAAGGAATGGAAGCGCTACCAATCCATTGGTTTTAACGCCAAAAGCATATAAGCCTAGGACCAAGACCACAGCACCTTCCCACGACTGCGTCTTTCTTGATTGGGAATAAGCGTTAAGGAGAATCCCCCATGCGAAAAACATCGCGGTGGCAAAGCCAATATCCTTCCATATCTGCCCCAGTGGATATAGCAGCCCAGGCCAAAATCCAAGGGCTGGAACGAGATAGGCATACCACCCCGTCCAGCGCCTACTGGACAATGCCATTAGCCCCCATCCGCCCCAATACAAAACCAGATGCTGCATTAGCATCAAGGCAGGGCCCTCATAGATTTGATCAAGCTTTCCCCACCACCAGGCCATCAGTACCGGATGCCAGTCATAATAAATTCCATGTTTCCCCTGATCATACTGTGCAAGAGAATCGGGACTCATCCAACCTGGAAAAAATGCCAACACACTGAACAGGAAGCCTGCAAAACAGGCCAGAATAATTAACCAAATGCCAGAGAGCCTGTGGCTGGCATCACCGGGAACAACACTAAGTTTCGGACGTGCAGTAAGCAACCTTTTAAACACACTCATACGTCATCCCCACAGGACCGGACAAGCGGATCTGGATTCGTTTCCGCGGAATTAGGCTCTTTATGTTGCCTACAGTTCTTTCATTGCACCACATCTCTACTATTTCCCCACAACCGCCGTCGTGCCACGGGTCTTGACATGCTTCTTAAAGAACCGTCGATAGGCATCTGTCTGTATGCTCCAATCCCATTTTTTCACCTGAACCAAGTTTTCGCATGACAGTTTCGTTAGTAAATCAGGGTTTGATGCAACTTGTTTGATAGTATTGGTGAGCGCCGTTGGCGTTCTTTCCGCCAAGATAAATTTTCGTTGCAATGAACCCAGCGCTTCCGGCACAATACCAGGGCTTTAAAGATGGCCTATATAAATCAATAGGTTATAACGCCATTTTGTGCACTGCACCAAAATTTTTCATAAAATAATCAATGGGTTATTCTTGGCGCCTTTTAAAGCCCTGCGAGCTAAGGCCCTGATGTCTGCGGTAAAGGGTTGCTCAGAGCACTTACTTCTACTTTGTCAGATTAAACATAACCCTTTGATTCAAAAAGGGGTTATTAAAAACTCACAAAACTAATCAAATCAATGGGTTAGCTATAATCTGATAAAGTAGAATTAGTTAAGTTTAAAGCTATTTTGAATAATTTTGCCTGCAAACTATAGCCATGCCACAGGGATTGAGCCAGAAAGGATGCTCTAAAAATATACATTTAAAGCAATCACTATTTACACTAATAAAATCTTTCAGTGCTTGCCTTACTCCTCCTTTGCCTTCAGAACACATTTCCGATGATTCGGGATATCCAACATCATCAAGAAACAAAATACCATTCTCACTGAGTAACTCAGCCGAGAGCCTAATGTCTGCTAATGCACTACTATAGGAATGGTTAGCATCAAGAAATATGAAATCTACTGGCTCAACTAAATAATTTCTTAGTGATGGATCCGTTGAAAAAATCTTTAATGATTTTACATAGTCATCTAAATTAGCTTGATGAATAAAATGACATAGAAGTTTAAAGTAATGCTCCTGAGGTTCTAATGCATAAAGGGTTCCAAATTTATTGGACTTTAAAGCAGTTCCCATTATTATACTTGCTGAACCGATATGAGCACCGATCTCAAGAATTAATTTGGGCCTCATTGAAAGAATAAAAGAATAAAGAATATTTCTTGTGCCCCAAGAGGATTTACCAGGAGATTCCGGATGGTTTTCTATTTGCATAAATAAATCTTTATCCAAATCATTTACTAAAAAACAGGGAACAACTTCCCAACCTCTTGCCAGGTAATCATTAGGCGTCAACATAACATGGAATCTCTTGTTAAAGGTTTGGGTTCAGGTGCCATGAGGCAGCGCGAGGCAGGAACCGTTGTGTCTAAATTGCAAAAATGGATCCCTATTCACAGTCTATATCATTTTTCACCTGAAGGAGGAAACATTCGGGAATTAGGTTGCGGTTCGGCCTTGATCATCGTTTGGGCCACGTGCCGCCAACCAATACGGAATTGTGGGTAATACCTACCCTACAAAAGTCAGGAAATCAACAGCTTGGATTTGTAGGGTGGGCACTGCCCACCAAGCGGTGGCCGAAACGATGATCATGGCCTGCGGTTCAATTTTCGCCGTATAGTTTATAATTCTAAACGCTTAAACACAACCAAGGCAAGAAGCTGACTTACACGCAGCGATTCAGAACATGTAAGAAATAAATATTATAAAATTCAATAACTTATTCAAAAATCAACCGAAAAATTTTTTTAACTCATTGAAATATAAAAGAAAATCTTATGTAGCTCATATTGGTTTTGAGGACGTGATAAAATTCGGACTCTGTCCACTCTGTGCCTGTCCGCCATGTGCCGCCTCAACAACCTCATCGATGAAGAAAAATGTTACGAAGAAGTCGGACGGATACGCTGGCCCAACGGGGTGTGTTGTCCGGGTTGCACGTCCAACAAAATCGCCAAACGCGGCCGCAACCACCGGCAACAAGCATGCCGACGATACACCTGTAAGAACTGTGGGAAGCGGTTTGACGACCTCACCGGGACCCTCTTCATGGGGCGGCATCAGCCCTTGTCTCATGGGGCGGCATCAGCCCTTGTCGGTTTGGTTCGCCTACCTGTACCTGATGGGGCTGAATCTGTCGAAGCTCACCGCGGCCTTTGAGGCCCTGTGCGCCACGGAGACCACCGGTGAGCCGTTGAATCACGTGCTGCAGCACTTCCAGGCCAAACAGTCTGAACTCCTCCGTGTGTTGGAGCGGCCGGAACTGCCGTTACACAACAACTGTAGCGAAAATGACCTGCGCGATATGGTCAAGAAACGCAAGATCAGTGCCGGTACCCGCAGCGAGGCGGGGCGATCCCCCGGTTTAACCGGGGGATGTCGCGACACCTTCGTCAGTCTCAAAAAGACGTGTCGCAAACATGGCCTCTCGTTTTGGGAGTACCTCAAAGATCGGGTATCGGGGCTGAAGGTGATACCACCTCTCGCTGACTTGATCCGTCGGGCGGCGGCCTCTCGACATGGGCCTGCCTGCACTTAATGAGCATTTACAAACGACTCCGGTGGACAACTCATGACTTCGCCTAAAAGAAAGTTGCTGCTGTTTTTTGCGCTATTTATAATTTTATTCCTTTCGTTCTATAGGAATCAATTCGGTATTGCTGCTGATGAATTTTATGCTAGGTTCCAACATGATTCGGAGTCTCTGGTAATAGGAAGAATTGTTGCAGATCAAAATGGCCTAGCTTTCCCCAAAGAGACGAATCTTGGTTTTTCATCAATTCGCGATTTCAGCTATAACCCGACATATATATACCAAGGTTACGCCTTAGTAGGTAACCGAGTTCTTGAAGATTTGTCGGTAACTACTCTGAATATTAATGATGAGAACTGGAGTGGCGGTGTAGCCAAAAACTTCTCTGGGTTAGTCATTAGTCAAAACCCTGGACTTGACGCCTACGTCGGTCGAAAAATTTTTGTTGACAACCAATCCCGTATCATCACTTCGATAACTCATGGTGGTGGGTTCACAAACATTTACATCTCCGGGGAAAAAATAGCTGCGCCCCAAAAAGGGGAGGTGCTCAATATTAGAATTTCTGGCGATAAATATGATTCGTCGGATATTCATTTGGAACCGTATATTTCTCAGTTTGGGATTCAAGGGGTAATTTTCTCAAAACTGAACGAGGTTATGAGAGGTAAGATTAATGATTTGTATAAAGTAAATTCAGCTTTGCTCGCTCTTGCAATTGTTGTTCTTTTTGTTTTGTACTTAAAGATATTCCCAAAGCAGTTTGCTGTAATATTCCTTATCAGCATTTTGTTGTCGCCATGGATGACATCCTTTGGTAAAAATCTGTACTGGATCCCATTCTCTTGGTTTTTGCCAGCGGTATTTTCGGCTGGCTATCTTTTAACTACATCAAGTTTAAAGAAATGGCTTTGTCTTTTTTCTTTATATCTTGCATTTTTATTTAAATGTCTTGCCGGTTATGAATACATATCAGCCATTATTCTACTTGCGGCCTGTCCTTTTGTTTTCCAGATGCTGCTAAGCAGCAAAAATGGTGCATGGCGGTTGCCGTTCAAGCGCTTCATGCTAGTTTGCCTTGTAGGAGTGGCAGCCTTTATAACGGCTTTGTTAATTCATGCCGATATCAGGGGAGAAACGATATGGTCTGGATTGCAGTCAATTTACGAGTTTGATGTAAAAAGGCGTACCTATGGGAATCCAGCTGCTTTTGGTCCAGAGTATTTTACTGCACTCTCCTCAACTCCAGTTGATATCCTGCGCATGTACGTTTTTAGCTGGCATACCGAATTATTACGCTTTCTTCCTGGTGGTGCTTTTGTTATTTTGTTATTGGGTGCAATTTTGACGCTTCTTTGTCGTTATTTAATTCTGAAGACTCATAAGAGCTTTGCGGATCTGGCTATTTTTGTTGCTTTCATTTTGCCCCCGGTTTCCTGGTTGATTCTTGCCAAAGGTCACTCGGCTATTCACACGCACATAAACTACGTTCTGTGGTACTTCGGCTTCGTTGCTGCTCTTTTACACATTTGCTTCAATGGGTTGAAGCTTTTCACTATTTCTGTCAGCGCGTGGGCTTTAAAAACCAGGTTGGACGAGGTATGACTAAATCAAAATTTATCGGTTCTAAGCAACATTTGAGTCGATTGCCTGATCTGAGAATTGAGACACTACTGGATAAATTAACAGATGATTACTAGCCGTTTTCCGATTTTTCTATCGGTGGTGCTGGTCGTACACAACCAAGCGGCCAGCCTGAAAGAAATTTTGCTACAGTTTACTGGGACGGTGTCTGGCCTTGCCGCCGATTACGAGTTGATCGTGGTCGATAACGCCTCCGAGGATGAGAGTGTCGGGATCTTAAAGAAGTTGACAGGAGCGAATGGTCTGCCCAACTTGCAGATTTTTGCTCTCACCAAGGAAGTCGATCTGGATACGGCCTGTTGGGCGGGAATCGAGAATGCACTGGGAGACTTTGTCGCCATCATCGACCCTCTGGCCGAGGATATTAATTTCTTACCCGCCTTGCTGGAGCATGCAGTCGGGGGGACCGATGTGGTATTTGCCGCCAATCAGCAGAAACCACGGCAAAAGTTTTCCTACCGTGCCTGCTCCGCTGCTTTCAATGCGATCTACCGCTGGCTCAATGGGATCGATTTGACGAATGAAGCCCCACAGTACCGGGTGTTGAGCAAACAGGTGGTGAATTTCATCCTGCAGCACCCCTCGCCGGTCATCACCTATCGTTATCTGCCGGCAACGGGTGGATTCACGCGCATCAACCTGTGTTACAGTGCAACACCCAGAGAGTCCAGAAGAAAATCGCTTCTGGAGAGCATCGACCGCGGCATGCGCCTGCTGGTATCGACGACGCGGGCGCCAATGCGGCTGGTCACTTCGCTTGCCTTGTTCGGAGCGATTGCAAACGTAATTTATTCGCTCTATGTCATCGCCATCGCAATTTGGAAAACCGATGTCGCCCCCGGCTGGATTACTCTCTCGCTGCAACAGTCGGGGATGTTCTTCCTGATATCGCTGGTATTGCTGGTGCTCGGCGAGTACATTCTGCAGATGGCCAGCCTATCTAATGAGGGTCCGCTTTACCATGTCGCTCAGGAGTTTACCAGCGCGGTCATCACCCGCCGCCAGAAATTGAATGTGGAACATCCTGTCTCGACCGGGCAGATGGAACAGTTCGATAATGTAAACCCTGTTAGAGCGTCTGGCATTACCCAGCCAGTTGATTAATTAATGCCTATGTATGACGCCATCATCATTGGAGGTGGGTTCTATGGCGCCGTGCTCGCCCTCTATCTGAGGACGCAGCGTCAGTTCGCCGGTGTCCTCCTGATTGAGCGGGAAGCAGAACTTCTGACTCGTGCTTCCTACAACAATCAGGCTCGGGTGCATTACGGCTATCACTATCCACGCAGTTATACCACGGCCTACCGCAGCCGGGTGAATCTGCCGCGCTTCGTGCGCGATTTCCCCTTTGCCGTGAAAACCGATTTCACCAAGGTATATGCCATCGCAAGGCGCAACTCGAAAGTGACCGCCAGACAATTCGTCCGCTTCTGCCACGAAATCGGCGCCGAGATTGAACCGGCTCCTCAAGCCCTGAAGCAGTTGTTTGAACCCAAATTGATCGAGGACGTATTCCTGGTTAAGGAATATGCCTTTGACGCCCTCCGGCTGCGCGGCTGGGCGGAGGAAGAACTGCGCCGGCATGGTATGGAAGTCCGGCTGGGTGTCCGAGTCACCGCCATCCACGGCGATGTTTCAACCCGCAGCCACTCGTTGCAATGCGTCACGGCCGCCGGCGAGGTTAATCACTTCACCACACGCTATGTGTTCAACTGTACCTATAGTGGACTAAATCAATTCGGTGGGGATTTCACGACCACGAAAATCAGGCTCAAGCATGAAATTACCGAGATGGGTCTGATGGCAGTCCCGACCGCGCTGCAAGACCTGGGAGTGACGGTCATGGATGGCCCCTTTTTCTCGATTATGCCATTCCCGGCTAGGAATCTGCACAGTCTGTCGCATGTCCGTTATACTCCCCACCTGCACTGGTTCGATCAGGCGGGCGTAGATCCGTATCAACGGCTGGAACAGTATGCCAAGGAGTCGCGGGTCGAGCGAATGGTGCGGGATGCGGCACGCTATCTGCCCGCCCTACTGGATGTACGGCAGGTGGACTCGCTGTTCGAGGTTAAGACGGTACTAGTCAAAAACGAGAGCGATGACGGCAGACCGATCCTGTTCGAGCGGCATGCAACACTGCCCAACTGCTATTCGATTATGGGTGGAAAGATCGATAATATCTATGATGTATTGGAAAAATTGGATGTGGAATCCTTCTCATCAGGTTAAAGGCTGGACCTTCTCACCAGCCTATTGGGAGGATTAACATGGTTGATGCTTTGATTGGGTACACGGGTTTTGTTGGGACTACGTTGCTGAAGCAACGCGCGTTCGAGCGGCGCTACCGTTCCACCAACATTAACGACATCGCGGGCCAGGAGTTCAATCTCGTCGTGTGTGCCGGGGCGCCAGCGCAAAAGTGGATTGCCAATCGTGACCCGGAAGGGGATCGCAAGCAAATAGAGAGCTTGATTAAACCTCTCCGCACGATCCGCTGCGGGCAGTTTATCTTGATCAGTACGATAGACGTGTTCAAGACGCCGGTTGAAGTTGACGAGACCACCATTGTCGAGGAGGCAGGACTGCAACCGTATGGTCTGCACCGGCGGATGCTGGAGCAATTCGTCGAGCAGCAGTTTCCGGATCATCTCATTGTCCGCTTGCCAGGGCTGGTCGGACCCGGCTTGCGGAAGAATGTGATCTTCGATTTTCTGAACGACAACAATCTGCATGCCATCGATAGCCGCGGCGTTTTTCAGTTTTATCCGATGGTGAACCTGTGGTACGACCTTCAAACGGCACTCCAGGCTGGCCGCAAGCTGGTACATTTGAGCGCTGAACCGATCAGCGTAGCCGAGGTGGCCGCCCAGGGCTTCGGCAGGCCCTTCGACCAGGCGCTGGCGTCGGCTCCGGCGGCCTACGATTTGCGTTCACGTTATGCCACGCTGTTTGGCGGTAAGGAGGGCTATCAATACAGCCGGCGCGAGACGCTGCTCGCCATTCGCGCTTATGCCCAATCGGAACCTGTCACCCTGAAGAAGGATCAGGAGGTTGCTGCATGAGACTTGCGATCTCCAATATCGCCTGGGAAGTGACGGAAGACCAAGATGTCGCTCATCTCTTACACCGTTATAAGGTGGATGCGATTGATATTGCGCCAGGGAAATACTTCCCTGATCCGGCGAAAGTGGCAAGGGCCGAGATCCAGCGGGTTAAGGAGTGGTGGGCGGAGCGGGGTATGGCCATGACCGGAATGCAGGCGTTGCTGTTCGGCACGACCGGTCTGAATCTGTTTGGTCCGGCGGCAGTTCAGGAAGCCATGCTGGCGCATCTGGTGGCGGTTTGCCGCATCGGCGCCGAATTGGGCGCAGTCCGGCTGGTCTTTGGTTCTCCCAGGAACCGGGACCGGACGGGCTTGACCGATGAGCAGGCCGATACCATCGCCACCGCTTTTTTTCGGCAGCTTGGAGACATCGCGGCCAGGCACGGTGTCGTGATCTGCCTTGAGCCGAATCCTCCGGTTTATGGGTGCAACTTTATGACTACGACCATGGAGACGGCAGGGATCGTTCGACAGGTCGCTCATCCGGCGATCCGGCTCCAGTTGGATACGGGGGCGATGGCGATCAATGAAGAATATCCCAAGGAGGTAATAGCACGGCATCGGGATATTGTCGGGCATATCCATGCCAGTGAGCCCAATCTGGTCACCCTGGGGGATGGCAGCGCCAGACACGCGGACGTGGCGGTAGCCTTGAAAGCGGATTTGCCGGACAGGGTGGTCTCCATCGAAATGCTGGCCGCGAAGACCGAACCTCACCTTATTGCGATCGAGCGTGCGCTGCAAGTGGCCACGCGTTATTACCGAGTTGAAACTGAAAAGTAGGATGTGCCGGTTTGAAATGGTTGATCTTGGTCCTGGGTATTACCTCGAATGCATCCGCCAGCGTGCTGGTCAAGCTGGCGATGCTGCCGCCGCGGAAATTTCCATCTTTCAGTGATCCTTGGGGTGCATTGACGAATTGGCCCTTCTGGCTTGGGCTTACGCTCTATGGCGCCGCGTTTTTGCTTTATGCGGCAGCACTCGCCAGGTTGCCACTGAATGTGGCGCACCCCGTGCTCACCTCCGGCGCCGTGGGGATGGTCGCCTTGCTCTCTGTCCTGATCTTTAGAGAGCCGATGTATTGGACGACCGGTCTGGGTATCTTATTGGTGATAGCGGGGGTGGTGCTCATCACGTTACGGGTAGGCTGAAACAGGAAAAATCATGACAATAGAACGTAGTCAACCCATGCAGGCGAACTGGCAAGTACCAGCTTATGATCTACCCCTTTGGCTGGGGCGGCAGCAGGAATGGTGCGTGGTGATTCCAGTCATTAATGAAGGGGATCGAATCAGAAATCTACTCAGGCGCATGGCGGTGCTCAGCATTCCGACACGGGCCGACATTATCATTGTCGATGGGGGCAGTACCGATGGCTCGCTTGAGCCGACTGCGCTTCAGGCCCTGAGTGTACGCGGATTGTTGATCAAGACCGGGCCAGGCAAGCTGAGCGCGCAGTTGCGTTGTGGCTATGCCTTCGCGCTCGAGCAGGGTTATGCAGGCATCATCACGATCGACGGCAACGATAAGGACGATCCGGAGGCCATTCCGCGCTTCATCGAAGCCTTGAAGGATGGGGTCGATTTTGTGCAGGCATCCCGCTACATTCCTGGTGGGATTGCCGAAAATACGCCGAAATTAAGAGAGCTGGCTATTCGGTGGATTCATGCGCCGCTACTGAGTTGGTTTTCAGGCTTTCACTGGACCGATACGACCCAAGGGTTTCGGGCCTATAGCCGAAAATTGCTACTGGACCCCAGGGTGGCGCCTTTCAGAGATATTTTTGAGGGCTACGAATTGTTGGCGTACCTTTCCTACCGAGTGCCGAGATTGGGTTATCGCTGTATTGAACTGCCGACAGCCAGGCGTTACCCGGCGTCTGGCAAGATTCCCACGAAGATTAGTAGTGTCAAAGGGAATTTGTCTGTACTTCAGGTTCTTTTGAGAGTCTGCATAGGTCGATATAACCCTTGAGTATTCCTTCAAAGGTTGGACTGCCGTTTAAAAACTCTAAAGGCTATAATTTATGCTTCGAATTTCCATCAAAGATTTCACCGATACAAACTGGGATCGGGGAATCTATCGCCGCGAGGCAGCCTTTATCATGCTCGATCCAGGCATACTATCCACGCTTAAGGTAGGTGATCTGGTACATTTCCCGCAATCCGGCGAGCGTAGAATCATACGCATCTGGCAAGAGGGAAGTGCGGTATGGGTCGATGGACCTCCTCTCAATTCTAATTTAGATGGCGCTCCGGGCACGATTGAGAGGCTGTATAAAAACCCGATTGTTTAAAAAGGCTCTAAACAGCCCCCTCTAATAATGCTCTCTGCTTGCAAATTTGTCGCAGCATTAATCGACTGGCAGCGGCATAAACTTGGCTAGCACTGGATGTCGTTTTTCGCTCATAATCTTTACTTAATCGCCGGGATCGACCGAGCCAAGCAAAGGTTCGTTCCACAATCCATCGCTTAGGTAAAACGTGAAATCCTTTATCCGTTTTTTTCTTTTCAACAACTTCAAAATCACAGTCAAATTGTTTTTTCACCCATTGAATGAACTCCTTGCCTTTATAAGCGCTGTCTGCCCAAATTATTTTGAGGGTACTGACCAACAAGAATAACGCAGGCAATACCTTATAAGCGGCACGACTATCGTGGATATTCGCCGCATGAACCAGCACGATAAGAAGACAACCCATTGTATCGACTACAATATGTCGCTTGCGACCTTTGTCAACTTACCCCCATCGAATCCTGATTCTTGTGCGGATTCTGGTGTCCCTTTGACCGTCTGACTATCGATAATACCCGCACTAGGATTCTCATTTCGACCACTTTCTTTTCGGAGTTGCTGGCGAATTGCTGTGTTGATCTGCTCCCAAGTATTGTTGTCAACCCATTTATGGTAATAGTAGCTCACCAGGGTATAAGGGGGAAAATCCGTAGGCAGATACCGCCACTGACAACCCGTTTTGTTGAGGTAAAAGATAGCATTTACTACCTCACGAAGATCGACTTGTCGTGGCCGGCCCGTCGTATAAGGATCGGCCTTTTCTAAAATCGGTTCCAGGATATCCCATTCTTCATCCGTTAGATCGCTGTGGTATCTCTTAAAAGGAATTTCTTTTGGCCAAGCCATACATCAACCTCGAATAGAAGTTTCCACAATTGGGAAAACGCTATTGGGGTAAGCATTTTTGGGGCATTGGGTATGCTGCTTTCAGTTCTGGTCATGTGACCGATGAAATGATCCAAGAGTATTTAAAGCACCATGAAAATCATCCAAATCATCGGGATG
>CAIMUS010000056.1 GCA_903844665.1 uncultured Pseudomonadota bacterium | reverse complement strand
TTTCGCGCAACAAACCTATGAGATTTTTTAAATTTTATTCTATATCGATGCTTTAAAAAATTTGGTAGTGTAAATTTTCCAGTGATGAGAACATGTGAGAACTACATGTAGTGTTATCTTTGCTCTTACTACACAAAATAGTGTATCAGCTTGTCTCCATCACTGGGAAATTTACAGCAAGACAGAATTCTGAGCAGCACCGTTCAGCACGCCCTTGTCCAGATGGACGGTTTTGTGCGCCCGCCGGCCGGCGCGCGGATCGTGCGTAACCATGATGATGGTCTTGCCCAGATCCTGATTCAGCCGCGCCAGCAGGTTCATGACTTCCTCGGCGGAGACCCGATCGAGATCGCCGGTCGGCTCGTCCGCCACCAGAATCGTCGGATCCACCACCACGGCGCGGGCGATCGCCACGCGCTGCTGCTGGCCGCCGGATAACTGCGAAGGATAGTGGTCCATGCGGTCTTCCAGCCGCACCAGGCTTAGCGCCATGGCCGTATGCTCGCGCCGCTTGCGTTTGCTCAGGCCGCTCAACAGCAGCGGCAATTCCACGTTTTCGAAGGCGGTCAACACCGGGATCAGGTTATAAAACTGAAAGATAAAGCCGACATGATGGGCGCGCCAGCGCGCCAGATCGGTTTCCGCCAGCGTGGTGATATCCACCCCACCGACCAGGATGGCGCCGCTATCGACCTTGTCCAGACCGGCGATCAGGTTGAGCAGGGTGCTTTTGCCCGAGCCGGACGGTCCCATCATTGCCAGGAACTCGCCGGCGGCGATGTCCAGGGTGATATGCTCCAGCACCGGCACCCGTTGGCTGCCCCGGCGATAGGATTTGCTGACATCGTGTATGCCGACCAGTATGTTCTGGGAGTCCTGCAGCATGGCCGGTTCAGGCTTGGAGCGCACGGATTTTGGCGCCGCTGTTCAAATCCGCCGGCGGTTGCAGCACCACCCGGTCGCCGACCGCCAGCCCTTCCTTGACTTCGACCCATTCGCCGAAGCGCCGACCCAATTGGACGGGTTGGACAAGCGCCTGGCGGTCGCGCACCACGTAGACCAGATCCCGGCCGTCCCGGCTCACGACCGCCGCCAGCGGGACCGCGGTTACCGCCTGCTGCTCGTCCGCGGCGGGAGAGCGCGCCAGGAATGCCACTTTGGCGCTCATCTCCGGCAGAATGCGCGGGTCCTTGTCGATAAAGGCGACCTTGACCATGATCGAGGCTTTGCTGCGGTCCGCCGTCGGCACGATGATATGCACCTTGCCGCGCAGGCGCACGTCCGGCAGGGCGTCGAGCTGAATCTCCACCGGCTGCCCCAGTTGAACCTGGGCAATATTCGACTCCGATACATCGGCCTCCACCTGATAGGAATCCATATCGGCGATGGTGATAACCGAGGCGCGGGCATTGGCGGCGGCGCCCAAAGGGGTGATGATATCGCCGATATCGGCGTTTTTGGTCAACACCACGGCATCGAACGGCGCCCGGATGGCGCTGTAATCCACCTGCACCTCGGCTTCGGCCAGGGCGGCTTTGCTGAGTTCCAGATTGGCCTGCTGGTTGGCGACATTGGCCACGGCCATTTTGTAGCGGGCCTCGGCGGTATCGAAATCCGACTGCGAGACGAACTTCCGGCCCAGCATCTCCTTGCTACGCTCATAGGCGCGGGTGGCTTCCCGCAAGTTGGCTTGCGCCTGTTCCAGGGCGGTGCGCGCCACCTCGATGGCGGCTTTGGCGCGCTCGCGGGCCGCCACCACATCGGCGTTTTCCAGACGGGCCACCACCTGGCCTGTCTTCACCCGGTCGCCTTCCCCGACAGCCAGAAAAGTCAGCCGGCTGGTGAGCTTGGAGCCGATGGCGGCTTTACGTTGCGCCACCACGTAGCCACTGGCATTCAGCAAGGTAAAGGTCTGTGCCGGATATAAAGTGCTTACGCTGGCCAGCCGGACTTCCACGGCCGGCGTCAGCAGGCCCTGCGCATACAGATAGCCGGCGCCGAGCAGCGCCGCCAGCAGAAGTAGCAACAGGACCAGCCGGCTTTTCCGCCGGCGGCCCTGACTGAACTGCACCTTGTCCAGGCGCAACTGGGAGAGATCCTGATCGGTCATGGAATCATGGGTGATTATTTTATCTGGGAGGCTGTGGCGCCAGGCAGCAGAGGTCAACCCAGACGCTGGCGTGTATTAGGACAGTCGAAGGGTGGATTTGGTGCCGCGCGCTTCTTACCGGGAAGATGGCTACCTCTTTAATTGCCCCCGTGGTTTCCGAGCCGTCTTGTAGGAAACTGCCGGAATTACCATAATGCCCGCTGCACAGAAGCGATACCTTTCCCGATGCCGATGGTAGCCTCCTCCCCTTATTCCTCCATCCAAGAACCCGAAGACAGCCCCAGCGACCAGGATCTGGAAAGGCATACGCCGATGATGCAGCAATATCTGCGCATCAAGGCCCAGCATCCCGATATCCTGCTGTTCTACCGGATGGGGGATTTTTACGAGCTTTTCTACGACGATGCCCGCAAGGCGGCGCAATTACTGGATATCACCCTGACCAGCCGGGGTCAGTCCGCCGGCGAACCTATCCCGATGGCCGGCGTGCCCTTTCACGCGGTGGAAGGCTACCTGGCCAAACTGGTGAAACTGGGCCAGTCGGTGGCCATCTGCGAACAGATCGGCGAACCCAATTTAGCCAAGGGACCGGTGGAACGGCGGGTGGTGCGCATCGTCACTCCCGGTACCCTGACCGATGAAGCGCTGCTGGAAGAGCGCCGCGACAATCTGCTGCTGGCGCTCCATCAGGTGAAAAATCACTATGGTCTGGCCAGCCTGGATTTAAGCGGTGGCCGCTTTATCGTCTCGCAAGTGAGTGGTGAAGGCGCCCTGCTCAGCGAGTTGGAGCGCCTGAAGCCGGCGGAAATTCTGGTCAGCGAGGAAATGAATCCGCCCAAGGCGTTGCACGACCATCCCGGACTGCGTCGGCAGGCGCCCTGGCACTTCGAACCGGACAGCGCCACCCGTGCGCTCTGCGCCCAGTTCGGCACCCGCGACCTGGACGGTTTCGGCTGTGCAGATCTGCCGCTGGCCGTCGCCGCCGCCGGTTGTCTGTTGCACTACGTCAAGGACACCCAGCGCAGCGCCCTGCCCCATGTAACCGAGATTCGGGTGGAGCGGCACGAGGACAGCGTGATTCTGGACGCGGCCAGCCGCCGCAATCTGGAACTGGAACACAGCCTCAGCGGACGCCATGAGCATACCCTGATCGGTGTGTTGGATCGCAGCGTCACCCCGATGGGCAGCCGGTTGCTGCGCCGCTGGCTCAACCGTCCCGTGCGCGACCGCGCCGTGCTCGGCTGGCGCCAGCAGGCCATTCAGCAACTGCTGTTCGACCAGGCGGGCGAGTACCTGCGCGCCTGTCTGCGCGGCAGCGGCGATATGGAGCGCATCCTGGCCCGGATCGCGCTGCGCTCCGCCCGTCCCCGCGACCTGGTCGGCCTGGGTAATGCCTTGAGCCGCCTGCCCGAATTGCAGGACTTGCTGGCCCCGCTGCAAACCCCATTGCTCCAGGAACTGGCCAGCCGCGCCGGCACCCAGCCGGCGGTCCACGAACTGCTCAGCCGCGCCCTGATCGAATCGCCGCCGCCGTCCATCCGTGACGGCGGCGTGATCGCCCCCGGTTACGATCCGGAACTGGACGAGTTGCGCAATCTCAGCGAAAACGCCGACCAGTATCTGGTGGATCTGGAAGCCCGCGAGCGCCGCCGCAGCGGCATCGCCAACCTCAAGGTCGGTTACAACCGCATACATGGCTTTTACATCGAGGTCAGCCGCAGCCAGGCCGACGCCGTGCCCGCCGACTACAGCCGCCGGCAGACCCTGAAAGGGGCGGAACGCTATATCACCCCGGAACTGAAGGACTACGAGAACAAGGTGCTGAGTGCGCGGGAACGGTCCTTGGCCAGGGAAAAAATACTGTACGACGAACTGCTGGAGCAGTTGATCGCGGTGCTTCCATCCCTGCAACAGAGCGCCGCCGCACTGGCGGAACTGGATGTACTGGCCAATCTGGCCGAACGGGCCGGCGCCTTGAAGCTCAATCCCCCGGAACTGGTGGAACAACCGGGCATCACGATCGAGGCCGGCCGTCATCTGGTAGTCGAACAGGTGCTGGATACGCCGTTCGTGGCCAACGATCTGGTGCTGAACGAACAGCGGCGGATGCTGATTGTGACCGGCCCGAACGCCGGGGGAAAGTCCACGTTGATGCGCCAGACCGCCCTGATTGTTATTCTTGCCTATATCGGCAGTTGTGTCCCTGCCGAGCGGGCGGTGATCGGTCCGATCGACCGGATCTTTACCCGCATCGGCGCCTCCGACAATCTGGCCGGCGGCCGCTCCACTTTTATGGTGGAAATGACCGAAACCGCCAACATCCTGCATAACGCTACGCCTTGCAGCCTGGTGCTGATAGACGAAATCGGTCGCGGCACCAGCACCTTCGACGGGCTGGCGCTGGCCTGGGCCTGCGCGGTCCATCTGGCCGATCAGTTGAAGGCTTTTACCCTGTTCGCCACCCATTATTTCGAGCTGACCCGGCTGGCCGATGAATACGCCGGCATTGCCAATGTCCATCTGGACGCTGTCGAGCATGGCGATACCATTGTTTTTATGTACACCGTTCAGGACGGTCCGGCGGATCGCAGTTACGGCCTGCAAGTGGCAGCGCTGGCCGGCATCCCCCCGGCCGTGGTGCAACACGCCAAACAGCGTCTGCGGCAACTGGAAAAACCGGCGGCGACGAAAGCGCCGGCGGCGCGCGCCAGACTGACGGTTCCTGCGCCACAGCTTTCCCTGTTCGCTCCCGACGCACAGCCTGTCATAGAAGCCCTGGAAAATATCGAGCCCGATACCCTCACGCCACGGCAGGCGCTGGATTTTCTTTACCGCCTGAAGGGCCTGCTGTAGGAACAACAGGCTTTGTAGGGTGCGCTCTACGCACCATCGTTCGATCCAGCGAACAGACGGTACGCAATGGCAAGCTCCGCTCCATCCAGGCTACGCCGGCTGATTCCATGAATCAGGGTCGTTGCCGAAGCCATTCGAAAAGATCTTCGGG
>CAIMUS010000055.1 GCA_903844665.1 uncultured Pseudomonadota bacterium | reverse complement strand
TGAAGATCAAAGTCGCTCAGGTACACTAACTCAACTCACGAACATGATAACAAGCTCACTGGTGCGATAAGATAACCAAACCAACCCCCGTTGGCAACCCCTCCAGGGTGGGTACATTTAGTAGGGGGCTAAACGGTTACATCAGGATCAGCTCAAAGTAGCGGAGTATTTCTGGTTCGACCCTTTCAATCCGAATGACTGGGCGGGATTCTATTTGCAGCGTGAGGTCTATGAGACCTTGCCGCCTGATGACCGGGGCCGTTTGATCAGCAGGCGCCTGGGGTTGGCGCTGGTGCGCTGGCATGGGATTTACGCCGGTGTCGAAGCCACCTGGCTGCGCTGGGCCACGCTGGATGGGACCTTGCTGTTGCCCACTCCACAAGAAGCGCTCGAAGCGGAAACGCAGCGGGCGGAGGCGGAAACGCAGCGGGCGGAGGCGGAAGCGCGGCGGGCAGAGGCGGAAACGCAGCGGGCGGAGACGGAAACGCAGCGGGCGGAGACGGAAACGCAGCGGGCGGACGCGGAAAAACAGCGGGCAGAGGCGGAAAAACAGCGGGCGGATACAGAAGCGCGGCGCGCGGCGGTGGCGGAAGCGGAAATCGCCCGGCTGCGGGCGCTCCTCGCCAGCCAGGGCGATTCTTCAATCAATCAGTGAGTTTCGCAAGCCCGTCGGGAAATGATGCGTTCGCAGGTCGGGCAAAAGCGCAAGCGTTGCCCGACGGATTCCCAGGTCGTGGCAGTGCCTGTCGGGTACGTCTGGGGAGAAAACAGAAACAGCCGGCGCAAACGCCGGCTGTTTCAAGTAACAAGGGATGGAGCTTTAACGCGAAGCGTTGTAGATCTTGCGGACGTAGTCGTCAACCATCCGGGTGGCGCCGAAACGCGGCGCGATGGTGCGGATGCAGGCTTTCATCCGCTTGATCCAGCCGCGCGGAATTCCGTTCGCATCGCGGTCGTAGAACAGCGGCACCACCTCATGCTCCATGATATCGTAAAAGGCTTTGGCGTCACGGGCATCCTTGGCGCCGGCGTTGGGATCTTCGGCGCCATCGATACCCCAGCCGTTGCTGCCGTCGAACGCTTCCGCCCACCAACCGTCCAGCACACTCAGGTTGATGGTGCCGTTGAAGGCCGCCTTCATGCCGCTGGTGCCGCTCGCTTCCAGAGGCGGCCGGGGCAGATTGAGCCAGACATCGCAGCCGGCCACCATAAGACTGGCGACCCCCATGTCGTAATCCTCCAGGAAAGCGACCCGGCCGCCTACCCGCGGATCATTCTTCAGTTCGAACATCTTCTGCAGCATGCGCTTGGCTTCTTCGTCCCTGGGATGGGCCCTGCCGGCGAACAGGAACTGAATGGGACACGGCCCTTCCAGTAAACGCAGCACCCGTTGGGGATCCTGCACGATCAGATGCAGGCGCTTGTAGGTCGCCAGCCGACGGGCGAACCCCAGAGTGAGCACATTCGGGTCCAGCGTCTGGGCGGCTTTCAGCACATAATCCATGCTGTCGCCCCGGGTCAGGCGATCGGTTACACTTTGCGACCTCACCCAGCCGATCAGACGGTTGCTCAACTCATTGCGGACCGCCCATAATTCCTCGTCGGGAATATCTTCCACCGCTTCCCAGGTGGCGGGGTCGGTGACCTTTTTCTGCTCATGCCAGCCCTCGACCAGATAACGGTCCAGCAGCCGCCGCAACGGCGGCGCAATCCAACTGGGCAGATGGGCGCCGTTGGTGACATAGGAGATAGGGACGTTCTCCACGGAGCTGCCGGGAAACAGCGCCTGCCACATGCGCCGCGATATTCCACCATGGATACGGCTCACGCCGTTGGTGCTTCGGCTCATGCGAATCGCCAGAGCCGTCATACCGGGGGGTTCATCCCGGTTATCCGGCCAGATGCGTCCCAGCCGCAGCATATTCTCCATATCCACCCCCATGGCCTTGGCCACGTTGGGGAATACGGTTTCGAACTCCCGCGCCGAGTAGGTCTCGTTCCCCGCCGGCACCGGCGTGTGCGTGGTGAAGACGACCTTGCGCCGGACTCTCTCGCAGGCTTCGTTAAAGGAAGCCCCTGCCTTCATTTCCCGCCGCACCAGTTCGATGGTCGCCGCGGCCGGATGGCCTTCATTCATGTGAATGATCGAAGGCTCGATGTCCAGCGCGCGCAGCACCCGTACGCCGCCGGCGCCCAGCAGTGCGTACTGGGCCAGCCGAATCTCCCGATTGCCATCGTACAGGCGGGCAGTGATAAAGCGCTGCCTGGGGTTATTCTCCGGCAGCTCGGTGTCCAGCAAAAACAATGGCACCCGCCCGACATCCACGCGCCAGACATGGACTTTGACATCCTCGCCCCAGATGGGCACCCGCACGGCGATCGGCTCGCCGTCTTCAGTGGTGATCCTGGCGGCGGGACGGCGTTCTGGATCGGTTCCATACCAGTACTCATGCTGCATGCCGGTGACGTCGATCCGCTGATGGAAATAGCCCTGGCGATACAGCAGGCCAATCCCCACCATGGGCAGGGCGCGGTCGGAGGCTTCTTTCAGAATATCGCCGGCCAGCGCGCCCAGGCCACCCGAGTACACCGGCATCGACCGGTGCAGACCGAACTCGGCGCAGAAAAAGGCGACTGGATGTTCCGGGGGAATGCCGTCATCGGACGGCGGACGGTTCAGATCGTCTTCCAGATGCTGGCGCAAAGCTTCCGCCCGGGCGACCAGCGACCGGTCGGCCGCCGCCCGCTCCAGCGACCGCTCCGGCGCTTCCTGCAGGAACCGCACCGGGTTCTGCCGGCACAATCGCCAGCGGTAGGCGTCGATATCACGAAATATCTGCTCCCCGTCGGGGTGCCAGACCCAGTTGTAGTTGTAAGCAACCCGCGCCAGCGGTGCGAGCAGCGCCGGCACATCGGCAGCCAATGCCTGAGCCGCTCGCCGGACATCTCGTGCCCCGCTCTGGATGATCCCATTTTTCAAGAGTTGTTGTGGCATTAACTGTACCTCTTATTAGAGCTAGTACCAAAGCGTATGTATGTACAGAGACACTGCTGCTGTCCAGGTGGCCCGATCGGGTCGGGATGGCCTAGTCTCCCAGACAGATGCCCAGGTCGCGGGCGGTCTGCAACACATCCGAATCCAAGGGAACGCGCCGCATGCGGTTGGTGGCCTCTTCCAGGGAAACCGCGCGAATACCGTGATCGGTCAGCGCCACCATCTTGCCAAAATCGCCGGCGGCTATCAGCCGCACGGCGGCGGCGCCGAACCGCAGGGACAGCAACCGGTCGAAGGCGGTGGGCTGGCCACCCCGCTGCAGATGTCCCAGCACCAGATGGCGGGTCTCCTTGCCGGTATGCGCCGTGATCCCGGCGGCCACCTGCTCGGCGATACCGCCCAACAGCACATTGCGGCCTGTCTCCTGCTCTTTACCCAGCACCTGCCCGCCCAGCGGCGCGGCGCCTTCCGCCACCACCACGATACTGTAATGGCGACCCCCCGCCTCCCGCTCCATGATCTTTTGGCTCACCGCTTCCATGCTGAAGGGAATTTCCGGCAGCAGGATGACATCGGCCGCGCCGGCGATGCCGGCATGCAGCCCAATCCAGCCGGCATAACGTCCCATCACCTCCACCACCATGACCCGGTCGTGACTTTGCGCGGTCGGTTGCAGCTTGTCCAGGGCGTCCGTAGCCGTGCTCACCGCCGTGTCGAAACCGAAGGTATACTCGGTCGCGTCCAGATCGTTGTCGATCGTTTTCGGTACGCCGACCACCGGGAATTGATAGCGGTCATAGAGTTGCTTGACGATGGACAGACTGCCGTCGCCACCGATGGCGATCAGGGCATCGAAGCCCAACTCGGAGAATCGATCTACCAGCCGGGCGCTGCCATCCTCGATCACTCCCTGTTCGGTGACCAGCCGGAAGGGATTGCCCCGATTGTTGGCTCCCAAAATGGTGCCGCCGGTATTGGTGATGCCCTCCACCCGGTCGACGTCCAGCCGGATCAGTCCATCTTCCTGGAACAGGCCCAGATAACCGTGACGGATACCGAATACTTCCCAGCCGCGCCGCGCACCCGCCAGGGCTACGGCGCGGATGACCGCATTCAGGCCGGGGGCGTCGCCGCCACCGGTGTTGACCGCTATGCGCCGAATCGTGGCCGCCATAGAGTTAAGCTCCTGTGGTCAAGTCTTGCCGAAGCTGGAAAAACCCTTATAGCTTTCCAGAATCTTGATGTAATTGGCCCGTTCGAAGGCGCTGGGATCGGCCACGTTCTTCTGGCTCATCGAACCCTTCATCTGGCCGACCGACTGGTATTGCTTCTGCTCCATCCAGACTTTGGTCCCGTCGATCAGTTCGCGCAGATAGCTGGGGCCGTTCTTAAGCAGCGCCGAGGTGGTCATCACCGCATCGGCCCCGGCCATCAGGTATTTGATCACATCGATGTGCGTATGCACGCCGGTGGTAGCGGCCAGCGACGCCTTGATACGGCCGTGGAGAATGGCGATCCACAGGAGCGGCAGGCGGATCTCGTGGGGCGTGCTCAACTCCAGATTGCGCAAGACCTCAAGCTGCTCCAGGTCGTAATCGGGTTGATAGAAACGGTTGAACAAGACCAGGCCATCGACCCCGGCCTCGTCCGTAAAGCGCTTCGCCATGTTACCCATGGAACTGAAGAACGGGCTGAGCTTCAGAGCCACCGGGATTGAGACCGCCGCCTTGACGGCTTTGGCGATTTCCACATAGCGCTGTTCAATCGCCTGGCCGGTGACCTCCAGATCCGCCGGGATATAGAAGATATTCAGCTCGATACCCCTGGCGCCAGCTTGCTGCATCTGCTTGGCATAGTCGATCCAGCCGCTGTTGGTGACGCCGTTGAGGCTGGCGATGATGGGAATATCCACCGCCGTCGCCGCCCGCCGCAAGGTGTCGAGATAACGCTCGGGACCGACGTGATAATCTTCCTTCATCGGAAAATAATCGATGGATTCGGCGTAGTTATCGGTGCTGACTTCCCAGTAGTCCTCGAAGGCTTCGTTTTCGAAGCGGATTTGCTCCTCGAACAGGGAAAACATCACCACCGCCGCCGCGCCGGCGTCTTCCAGCCGTTTGATGCTGTCCACGTTTTCCGACAGCGGCGAGGCCGACGCCACGATGGGGTGCTTTAACTTCAGCCCCATATAGCTGGTACTAAGATCCATGGTTCCTCCTTATTGCTGATAATTGGATCAACGACAGAGCGCCTTCCAAGCGGGCTGGGGAGCGCTTATAAGGCATGGCCATGAAGCCAGCGGCGAGACGCCGCTGCCACCTTTCCGCCGCTGCGGGCTGGAGCATTCTCATAAGGCGCGGCCCTGGAGCCTGGCATCGGGATGGAACTCTTCCGGACCGTGCGTCGCCATTTCCTCGTAAACGCTCCAGCGCTGATGGAGCGCTTCCTGGGCCAGTTGCAGCAACCGGTCGGCTTCGGCTGGATGGGTCTGGGCCAACATCTTGTAGCGGAGCTCGTTGTAGGCGTAACTCTTCAACGAAATCCGCGGCCGCTGCGAATCCAGGATGAACGGATTCTCATGCGATTTTCTGAGTTCCGGGTTGTAACGGATCAGCGGCCAATAACCGCTGGCCACCGCCAGATCCTGCTGGCGCATGCCGTTTTGCAGATTATAGCCATGGGCGATACAGTGGCTGTAGGCCAGGATCAGGGATGGCCCGTTATAGGCTTCGGCTTCACGGAACGCGCTCAAGGTTTGCTGCGGATTGGCGCCCATCGCCACCCGCGCGACATAGACATTGCCGTAGGCGATCGACTGCAAGGCCAGATCCTTTTTGCCGACCCGCTTGCCGGCCGCGGCGAACTTGGCCACCGCCCCGAGCGGGGTCGCTTTGGACATCTGCCCGCCGGTATTGGAATAGACTTCGGTATCCAGCACCAGCACATTGACATCGCGGCCGCTGGCCAGTACATGGTCGAGGCCGCCGGAGCCGATATCATAGGCCCAGCCATCGCCGCCGAGAATCCAGATACTGCGCCGGACCAGGTGATCGACCACCGAGATCAGATCTTTGGCCTTGGGGGAATCGAGCTGCAACAGGCGGGCCTTGAGCTGGCCGACCCGCTCGCGCTGGAGGCGCAACTCGGATTCGGTGATCTGCGGCGCGGCCAGGATCTCATCGACCAACTCCGGCCCCAGCTCGAACTTCAGCTCCTGCACCAATTGCCCGGCGATCTCCAGATGCTTGTCCGCCGATAGCCGGAAGCCCAGGCCGAACTCGGCATTATCTTCGAACAGGGAGTTGGACCAGGCCGGCCCGCGTCCCTCCTCGTTCATGGACCAGGGCGTGGTGGGCTGATTGCCGCCGTAAATGGAGGAACAGCCGGTGGCGTTGGCGACGACCAAGCGGTCGCCGAACAACTGCGACAGCAGCTTGACATACGGCGTCTCACCGCAACCGGCGCAGGAACCGGGAAATTCGAACAGTGGTTGCAGGAATTGCGCGCCGCGCACCGTGGAGAAATCCACCCGCGAGCGGTTGACGTAGGGAATGGTCTCGAAGAAACCGATATTGTAGCGCTCGTCTTCCAGGATCGGGTCTTTGGGCGCCATATTGATGGCTTTCTTACCGACCTGTTCCTTGCTCTTCGCCGGGCAGACCTCGACGCACAGCCCGCAGCCGGTGCAATCTTCCACATAGATCTGCAAGGTATAGCGGACTTCGGGCATGCCGCGGGCGTCGATATTGGCCGACTTGAAGGGCGCCGGCGCCTGGGCCAGCCGCTCCTCGTTGTAGAACTTGGCGCGGATGACGCTGTGTGGACAGACAAAGCTGCAATTGCCGCACTGGATGCAGATATCCGGCTCCCACACCGGGACGAACTGGGAGATATTGCGCTTCTCCCACATGGTGGTGCCGGACGGGTAGGTGCCATCCACGGGCAGCATGCTGACCGGCAGTTGATCGCCCTTGCCGGCCATCATCATCGCCGTCACCCGCTGCACGAAGTCGGGCGCCTGCAGCGGCACCGGCGGCGGCATCTCCTTGGTGCTGGTCACCCGGTCGGGCACTTTCACCTCATAAAGATGCGCCAGGGTATGGTCCACCGCCTCGAAGTTCTTGCGGACCATCTCCTCGCCTTTCTTCAAATAGGTCTTCTCGATCGAGTACTTGATCTTGGCGATGGCCTTGTCGCGCGGCAGCACGCCCGAGATAGCGAAGAAACAGGTCTGCATCACGGTATTGATCCGGTTGCCCATGCCGGCTTCCTGCGCCACCTGGTAGGCGTCGATCACATAGAACGACATCTTCCTGGCGATCAGATGTTCCTGCACAGTGCGGGGCAATTCGTCCCAGACCTGGTCCGGTCCGTACTGGCTGTTCAACAGCAATACCGCCCCCGGCGCGGCGTTTTGCAGAATGTCGGTTTTTTCCAGGAAATTGAACTGATGGCAGCCGATGAAATTGGCCGACTGGATCAGATAGGTCGAGCGGATCGGCTCCGGTCCGAAGCGCAGATGGGACACCGTCTGTGAGCCGGATTTCTTGGAGTCGTAGACGAAGTAGCCCTGGGCGTAGAATTCCGGGTCCTCGCCGATGATCTTGATGCTGTTCTTGTTGGCGCCCACGGTGCCGTCCGCGCCCAGGCCGTAGAACATGGCCCGCACCACTTTATCCGACTCGATGATCCAATTTGGATCGTAGTCCAGGCTGGTATGGGAGACGTCATCGGTGATGCCGATGGTAAAGTGATTCTTGGGCTTGGCCTTGCTCAGCTCGTCGAACACCGCCTTGACCATGGTCGGGGTGAATTCCTTGGAGGACAGCCCGTAACGGCCGCCGATGATCTTGGGCAGCGTGGCCAGCGGCAGGGTGTCGGCGGTCAGCGCCTCGCTCAGGGTGGAGACGATATCCAGATACAACGGTTCGCCGCTGGCGCCGGGTTCCTTGGTGCGATCCAGGACGGCGATGGCCTTGGTGGAGGCCGGCAGGGTTTGCAGCAGGTGCTCGGCGGAGAACGGCCGGTAGAGATGCACCTGAAGTACACCGACTTTTTCGCCCTGTGTTTGCAGGTAATCCACGGTCTCGCGCGCCGTTTCGGCGCTGGAGCCCATTAGCATAATCACCCGTTCGGCCTGGGAATCGCCAAAATAATCGAACAGGTGATACCGGCGTCCGGTCAGTTCGGCGAATTTGTCCATGGCCTGCTGCACGATGCCGGGGGTGTTGGCATAGAAGGGATTGACCGTCTCTCGGCCCTGGAAATAAGTATCCGGATTCTGGGCGGTGCCGCGGATAAAGGGATTTTCGGGACTCAGGCCCCGCGCCCGATGGGCGCGCACCAGCTCGTCGTCGATCATCGCCCGGATCTGCCCGTCGGACAGCAGTTCCAACTTGCCGACCTCGTGGGAGGTGCGGAAACCGTCGAAGAAATGGATAAACGGCACCCGCGCCTCCAGGGTGGCCGCCTGGGAGATCAGGGCCATATCGTGGGCTTCCTGGACCGAGCTGGAACACAACTGGGCGAAGCCGGTGTGGCGGACCGCCATCACATCCTGATGATCGCCGAAAATAGACAGCGCCTGCGCCGCCAGCGAGCGCGCCGCCACCTGAAACACCGTGGCCGTCAGCTCGCCGGCGATCTTGTACATATTGGGGATCATCAGCATCAGGCCCTGGGACGCCGTGAAGGTGGTCGTCAGGGATCCGGTCTGCAAGGCGCCATGCACGGTGCCGGCCGCGCCGGCCTCGCTTTGCATTTCCATGATCAGGGGAATATTGCCCCAGATATTGGTCTTGCCCTCGCTGGCCCATTGGTCGGCCAGTTCGGCCATGGTGGAAGATGGGGTAATCGGATAGATGGCACAGACTTCATTGACCCGATAGGCCACGTAAGCCGCGGCTTCATTGGCGTCAATGGTGGTGACTCGTGCGTTGCCCATTTTGTAAACTCTCCAAGGTGTGGCCAGGGGACAAAGCCGGGTCGGGCTTTGTCCACATACATTGTTCGTACGAATTACGCACTTCAGCCTAATCGCCGTACCGGGTAGGGGCGGTTCGCGAACCGCCCCTAATTGCCGCGCCGGGTAGGGGCGGTTCGCGAACCGCCCCTACATGCTGAACTGCGTAACTCCTAGTTCGAATAAAAATCCGAATAGAAATTCGTTATTCCAACCCGTGACGGGCCAGCGGTCAGGCAGCCGGCTCCGGTTCCGGAATCATCTCGATGGCATGACAGGGACACTGCTCGAAGCAGACCGCGCAGCCGGTACAGAGGCTGTAGTCGTAGCGGTAGCGCTTGCCGGGACCCAGCTTGATGACCGCATTCTCCGGGCAGGCGCCGTAGCAGCCGTCGCATTCATAGCAGTTGCCGCACGACAGGCAGCGTTTGGCCTCGTAGACCGCCTCTTTCTGGCTGAGGCCCGCGACCACTTCTTTGAAGCCCATCTTGCGCTGGCCGATATCCAGATGGCTCTGCGGCCGCTGGGAGGCATCGATGTAATACCACACATGCAGCTTGTCGAAGGCCGCCAGCGGATGTTTCGGTGGCTTGACGTAGTTGGCGCCCCGCAGATAGGCGTCGATATGGCGCGCGGCCTTTTTGCCATGACCCACCGCCACGGTCACGGTGCGCTCGCTCGGCACCATATCGCCGCCGGCGAAGATCCCATCGTGCCCGGTCATCATGTTGTCGTCCAC
>CAIMUS010000054.1 GCA_903844665.1 uncultured Pseudomonadota bacterium | reverse complement strand
CCGCAACCCTTGCAGTAATCGTACTTGAACTCGAAGCCCTTGCCCGGTCCCAGCTTGGTGATGGCGTTGTCGGGGCAGACACCGTAGCAGTTGTCGCACTCGAAGCAGTTGCCGCAGGACATGCAGCGGCGGGCTTCATAGGCCGCCGACTCTTCGTCCAGATTGCCGACGATTTCGGCAAAGCCGCTGGTGCGACGCACCACATCCAGCCGGGGTCGGTGGCTGCGCGGCGCATCCGAGTAATACCAGGGTTCCAGAAACTCGAACTTGGCCAGTTCGTTCTTCGGCGGATGCTTGTACTGCGCGCCGGCCAGATAGGCGTCGATATTGCGCGCCGCCAGCTTGCCATGACCGATGGAGGTGGTGATGGTGCGGATCGAGGGCACCATATCGCCGCCCGCGAAAATCCCATCGATGCCGGTCCGCATGGACTCATCGACCTGGACCACACCGGCCTTGATATCCACGCCGGGGATATTCTGGAGCGCATCCACATCCAGGTTCTGGCCGACAGCCTGCACCAGGATATCGGCCTCGATGGTCTCGAACTCGCCGGTCGGACGCGGCCAGCGTTCGTTGGTGGCGGCCATCTTTTCCAACTGGAGCTGGTTGCCCTCCACCTTGCGGATGGCGCGCAGATTCAGGAGTTCCGCCCCTTCCTCCAGCGCCTCGTGGACCTCGAACTTGTGCGCCGGCATATTCTCGCGAGTCTCGACCACCACCACCGTCGCCTTGCGGGCGCCGTAGCGGATGGCGGTGCGGGCCACGTCCATGGCAGTGTTGCCGCCGCCGTAAACCACCACCCGGCCGTGCAGCTTGCTGGGATTGTCCAGTTCCGCATCGCGCAGGACTTCCAGGGCGTCCAGCACCGGCACGCTGTCGGCGGCGGTTTCGATCTCCGCATAACGCGGTAACTGCGCGCCGACCGCCAGGAACACGGCGTCGAAACCGCCTTCCTGTTTGGCTTGCAGCACATCGTCGACGCGGGTGTTGCATTTGATCTCCACCCCCATCGCTTCGATGCGGGCGATTTCCGCGGTCAGCTTCTCGCGCGGCATCCGGTATTTGGGGATGCCGTAGCGAATCATGCCGCCCGCCCGGGGCGAGGCTTCGTACACCGTCACTTCATGGCCGAAACGGCGCAGATGGTAGGCGCAGGCCAGACCGCCGGGGCCGCCGCCGATGATCAGCACCCGCTTGCCGCTGGCGGCGCCGGGCTCGACCTTCCATTCGTGCATCAACGCCTGGTCGCCCAGGAAGCGCTCCACCGAATTGATGCCGACGGGCTCGTCCACATTCTGCCGGTTGCAGGACGATTCACAAGGATGATAACAGGCACGTCCCATCACCGCCGGAAACGGGTTTTCTTCCATGATCTTGAGCCAGGCTGTCTCGTATTTCCCTTCCTCCGCCAGTTCCAGCCAGGCCTGGATATTCTCGCCGGCGGGACAGGCGTTGTTGCAGGGCGGCAGGCGATGCACGTAGATAGGACGCTCCGTCCGCCAGGAACCCGTGTGATTGATCAGACTGGT
>CAIMUS010000053.1 GCA_903844665.1 uncultured Pseudomonadota bacterium | reverse complement strand
TGATCCCGAGGCGTGGCGGTTATTTCGCCATCTCGTCCCCGCCAAAGCGCCGTTTGTGTATACATGAAATTGCCTAAAAAAATTTTTAGATCAAAAGCTTAGGTGGGGGTAAAGAAACTTCTTCCGAAAGTCGTGCTAGCCCCCTCCCACAAGGGGAGGGGGAATACGCTAAGTAGCTGTTTTGCAATAACTCCCTCCCCCCTTGTGGGGGAGGGTTGGGGTGGGGGGTCTGAACGGTTACGCTATAAGTTTCAAAATAGACGTGGTTTAGTAGGAATTGCCAGTGGTCCAACCTGTTTCCGGCTCAAGCTGCGAATCCAGTGACTCCACCCGGCACAGTAACCGCCCTTCCCCGAGCACCGCTTCCACGGTTTCGGCAATCCTGACCTGGTCAGCCCGGTGGATAATCTCGCCCTGGGGATAGCGGCGGATAATGGCGTAACCGCGCCCCAGGGTTTGCAACGGGCTGAGGGCGTGCAATGCCTGCCCGGCCCTGGCCAGCCGCTGGGCCTGCCTTTCCAGATAATGGCGCATAGCCATTTTCAGACGTGCCTCAAGGGCTTGGCGTTGTTCCTCCAGGCGCTCGAGCCGGGGCAGTGGCGCGTGCAGGCGCAGTTGTGCCATCAGTCCTTCCAGCCGTGTCTGCAACCGCTCCTGTCGCACCTGCTGGGCGCGCCGCAGGCGCTGTT
The DNA here is from genome assembly GCA_903844665.1 of uncultured Pseudomonadota bacterium. Taxonomy (GTDB): domain Bacteria; phylum Pseudomonadota; class Gammaproteobacteria; order Competibacterales; family Competibacteraceae; genus CAIMUS01. The sequence goes on along the minus strand of CAIMUS010000053.1, from coordinate 4,165 downwards.
CCAACTCATCCAGGCGCTGCCCGCGATCCTGCAGCCAGCGGCCGGGTTGCTGCCTGAGCAGCCGCTGCGCCAGCAATCGCAACCGTTGTTCCCCTCCTTGCAGGCGCCGCCGTTGGGCGGCGGTCAGGCGTTCTTCCAGACGGGCAAACCGCTGCAGCCACTCCAGCCGGTCGGGGCTGACCAGTTCCGCCGCCGCCGAGGGGGTAGGCGCACGCATGTCGGCGGCCAGGTCGGCCAGCGTCAGGTCGATCTCATGTCCCACCCCGCTGACCAGAGGAATGCGGCAGGCGGCAATGGCCCGCACCACGCTTTCCTCGTCGAACGCCGCCAAATCCTCTACAGAGCCGCCACCGCGCACCAGCAACAGGACCTCGCAGTCCTGTCTTTGCGAGGCCAGCCCGATGGCTTGCGCGATTCGGGCTCCCGCATCGGCGCCCTGTACCGGCGCCGGATAGAGCAGGACCGGCAAGGCGGGAAAGCGCCGCCGTAACACGCTGAGCACATCGCGGATGGCGGCCCCGGTCGGCGAGGTGATCACACCGATGCGGCGGGGAAGAGCGGGTAGGGGGCGCTTGCGAGCGAGATCGAACAGGCCCTCCCGGGCCAGGTGCTGGCGCAGTTGTTCCCAAGCCAGCCGCCGCGCGCCGGCGCCCGCTTCTTCCAGGTATTCGATCTGTAATTGATAATCACCGCGGGGCTCATACAGGCTGATCCGCGCCCTCACCAGCAGTTGCCGGCCGTTGGCAAGATTGGGGCTCAATAGCAGGGCGCGGTGGCGAAACAGCGCGCACCGTACCTGAGCCTGGCCATCCTTCAAGGAAAAGTACACATGCCCGGAACTGGGGCGGGACAGATTGGATACTTCGCCTTCCACCCAGAGAAGCGGAAAGCCACCCTCCAGCAGTTGGCGTACTGCCTGGTTCAGGCGGGATACCGTGTAGATATCCCGCTGTAGGAGGGACCGATCGGCGGACGTGGACATCAGCGGCGCCCGGTTACGCTAGCGCTGAGGGAGGCGCCAGAGGCGCCCCATCGCCAGGAAAATTCCCGATAAAAGTGGATTTACCCAATGAACTATAGATTTTATAATGGTCAATTTATTTTATTCCCGAGGGCTTGCCATGCGCATTGTTGAAGAGGCTCTGACCTTTGACGACGTCTTATTATTGCCTGCTTTCTCGACAGTGTTGCCGAAAGATGTGAGCCTGAAGACCCGTCTGACCCGCGCTATCGATCTGAATATCCCGCTGGTGTCCGCCGCCATGGATACGGTCACGGAAGCGGCGCTGGCCATCGCCCTCGCGCAGGAAGGGGGTATCGGTATTATCCATAAGAATATGTCTATCGAACAGCAGGCGGAGGAAGTTCGCCGTGTGAAAAAATATGAAAGCGGCGTGATCAACGATCCTATCGTCACGACGCCCAACGCCAGCATCCGCCAGGTCCTGGAGTTGACCCGCGCCAACCGCATTTCCGGCGTACCGGTGGTGGAGGGCAAGGATCATCTGGTCGGTATCGTCACCAGCCGCGATCTGCGGTTCGAGACCAACTTCGATGCCCCGGTCAGCAGTATCATGACCCCCAAGGAGAGGTTGGTCACGGTGCGGGAAGGGGCGGAGAGGGAAGAGGCTGTTGCGCTGCTGCACAAGCATCGCATCGAAAAAGTGCTGGTGGTGAATGAGCATTTTCAGTTGCGCGGGATGATCACCGTCAAGGATATCCAGAAATCCAGCGATTTTCCCGACGCCTGCAAAGATAACTGGGGCCGGTTGCGGGCGGGCGCCGCGGTAGGCACCGCCGCCGATACCGACGAACGGGTGGAAGCATTGGTCGGCGCCGGGGTGGATGTGATCGTGGTGGATACCGCTCACGGCCATTCCCGTGGCGTGTTGGAGCGGACCCGCTGGATCAAAATGAAATTTCCGCAAGTCCAGGTGATCGGCGGCAACATCGCCACGGCGGATGCCGCCCGGGATCTGGTGGAGGCGGGCGCCGACGCGGTCAAAGTGGGCATCGGCCCCGGTTCCATTTGCACCACCCGCATCATCGCCGGGGTGGGTGTGCCCCAGATCACCGCTATCGCCAACGCCGCCGATGCCTTGCAGTCGGTTGGGGTACCGGTAATCGCCGACGGCGGCATTCGCTATTCCGGCGACATCGCCAAGGCGATTGCCGCCGGCGCCCATGCCGTCATGATCGGCGGCCTGTTTGCCGGCACCGAGGAGGCGCCCGGTCAGGTAGAGCTCTATCAGGGGCGTTCCTATAAATCCTATCGCGGCATGGGCTCGCTGGGCGCCATGGCGGCCAAGCACGGTTCCAGCGACCGCTACTTCCAGGAAGGCGCCGATCAGATCGAGAAACTGGTGCCGGAAGGGATCGAGGGCCGGGTGCCTTACAAGGGCAGTCTGGCGGTGGTCGCCCATCAATTGCTGGGCGGGGTACGGTCCAGCATGGGCTACGTCGGTTGCAAGGACCTGGACGAGATGCGTACCCGGCCGGTGTTCACCCGGGTGACCGCCGCCGGCGTCCGCGAAAGCCATGTGCATGACGTTTCCATCACCAAGGAAGCGCCCAATTATCGTGTCGAGTCCTGATGCGCCATGATCGCCCGTGACATTCATTCGAACCGGATCCTGATTCTGGATTTCGGTTCCCAGTACACCCAGTTGATCGCCCGCCGGGTGCGGGAAATCGGGGTCTATTGTGAAATTTACCCCTATGACGCCGCCGAGGCCGAACTCCGCGCCTTTCGGCCGGAGGGCATTATCCTGTCCGGTGGCCCGCAGTCGGTCACGGTAAGCGATGGGCCGCGCGCGCCGCAACTGGTGTTCGAACTGGGGACGCCGTTACTGGGCATCTGCTATGGCATGCAGACCATGGCGGTGCAACTGGGCGGCAAGGTGGAAACCGCCGGCCAGCGTGAATTCGGCTATGCCCAGGTGCGGGCCCATGCCCACTCCAGCCTGCTGCGGGACATCGAGGATCATACCAGCCCGGAAGGTTACGGCCTGCTCGATGTCTGGATGAGCCATGGCGACCGGGTGACGGAACTGCCTGGAGGCTTTGTCCGTATCGCCGGCACGCCCAGCGCGCCGTTCGCGGCGATGGCGGATGAAGAGCGCCGCTGGTTCGGGGTGCAGTTTCATCCCGAAGTGACCCATACCCGGCAGGGGGAACGGATTTTGCGCCGGTTCGTGCTGGATATCTGTGACTGTGAGACCTTGTGGACCACCGGCAATATCATCGAGGACAGCATCGCCGCCATCCGCTCCCAGGTGGTGGACGACGAGGTCCTGCTGGCCCTCTCCGGGGGGGTGGACTCCTCGGTGGTGGCGGCCTTGTTACACCGGGCGATCGGCGCGCAGTTGCTCTGTGTGTTTGTCGACACCGGCCTGTTGCGCCTGCACGAAGGCGATCAGGTGATGGCGACTTTCGCCGAACATCTGGGGGTGCGAGTGCTCCGGGTCGATGCCGGGGAGCGATTTCTGCGCGCTTTACGGGGGGTAAGCGATCCTGAACACAAGCGCAAGATCATCGGCGCCACCTTCGTGGCGATTTTCGAGGAACAGGCGGCCCGGCTGACCAATATCAAATGGCTGGCCCAGGGGACAATCTATCCGGATGTAATCGAATCGGCCGGTTCGCGAACCGGTAAAGCCGAAGTCATCAAATCCCATCACAATGTCGCCGGGCTGCCCTCCGCCATGCGGTTGAAGCTGCTCGAACCTCTGCGGGAACTGTTCAAGGACGAAGTACGGCGGCTGGGGGTGGAGCTGGGACTGCCCTCGGAGATGGTCTACCGCCATCCGTTTCCGGGACCGGGGCTGGGGGTGCGAATCCTGAGCGAGGTGACCCAGGTTCAGGCCGACCTGCTGCGGCGGGCCGACGCCATTTTTATCGAAGAACTGCGCCGCCATGACTGGTACGACAAGGTGAGTCAGGCTTTCGCCGTGTTGTTACCGGTCAAATCCGTGGGTGTCATGGGCGACAGCCGTCGCTATGAACAGGTCATTGCCCTGCGGGCCGTGGAAACCGCCGATTTTATGACCGCCCGGTGGGCGCCGTTGCCCTATGAATTGCTGGATCTGGTCGCGCGCCGCATCATCAATGAAGTGGGCGGAGTGGCGCGGGTGGTGTACGACATCTCCGGCAAACCGCCGGCCAC
>CAIMUS010000052.1 GCA_903844665.1 uncultured Pseudomonadota bacterium | reverse complement strand
GCGGTTCGCGAACCGCCCCTACGGGGATTCCCTAGTAGCGCCGGCATTTTGCCGGCTGTTGACTGGCGTCGAATGCCCTGAGGCCGGCGGGGACGCCGGCGCTCCCAGGGTCGGATTGTCCCGCCTTAAGTTGGTAGCCCGGCTGGCTGAGCGACGGCGGCATGTCACCACTGGATGTCGGCAACCTGCTGGAACTGCACGGTATCGGTTGCCATGTGCAGATGGGCGCCGCTATCAAAGACCTGATGGCCGAACTCGCCCAAGGGCATAAGGTCATCGTCGGCCTGGATTCCGGGGAAATCTGGAACCAGGACAACCCGCTGGAAGATTTCTTCCAGCAATCCGCCGATCATGTCATCTGGGTAACCGGTGTCGATCTGAGCGACCCCGCCAATCCGAAAGTGATCGTCAACGATTCGGGCGACCCGACCGGCGCCGGCAAGGCGTATGATCTGGCCCTGTTCGTGGATGCCTGGCAGGATTCCGGTTTCTTCTACGTCGCCACCGACAGCGCACCACCGGATTTCAGTCTGGCGGCCAGCCAGTTCAACGCCGCAACCGGCGTATTTCCCGAAATCGCCGCCTATTTTGGCGACCGCTTCCCCGATTTTCAACACCATCTCCGGGACACCGGCAACCAGGGATTGGGCGTAATGTCGGGAGCGCCTTTTGGCGATGCTGCCAATCTCGGTAGTACCGGTGTTATAAACCAGCAGCTCATCCAGTTCCTGCTTAAAACCGCTGTGATCGGCGGGATCCAACTGTCGCGCCAGAGTAGCGTCCGCCCGGTCGGTGCAGGCTCTGTCATACTGCGGCATGCGAATGACGGTGAGGCTGTCGCCTGTATCCAGCAGGTCGGAAAGAATCTGAGCTGACTGCAAGGTATAACGGCGGGGATCGCTGTCCTGCATGGAGGTCGAGGTATCGACGATAACAGTCAGATGGCGCTCCGCCGCCCAGGCCGCCGGGATAAGCCAGCACAGCAGCCCCAGCACGATCCAGTAATCCCGCATCAGCCTGGGCATACTGTTTTAGCGATATTCCAGCCGCAGCAGATAAGCGCCTTCGGCGGTACACAACCGATAGGTACGCTGCACAGACACAGTAGCCAGTCGCCGGTGCAGGGGAACCGGTTCTGCCGACTCCCCTGTCTCAAGCCGGGTTCCCTGGGCCGGACGCAGTTGATACAGCTCGCTGTCCACCGGCCGCACCCAGGTTAATGGCCGGTCGTGGCCCTCGGCCGTGATGGGTTTTTCCACCGTGAGCCCAAGCAACCGCGCCAGCCCGGAGCCTTCTCCCAGGGAACGGGAAACCAGTTGTGTAAAAGGACCGTCATGCGCTATGGCATAACCGAGATCCGGGGCCAGCGTTGGACAGTTACGGAAATACCAGAGCAGGGCTGTTCCCAGCAGGGTTAAGCTCAATAATAATAACCACTGCTCCCACGGTAGCGGCGGTTTGGCGAGTCTGACCCGGAGAGTCAGCGGCTCGATAACTTTAAACTCGTCATAAGGGGACAGGGCCAGCGTGAAATGCACCGGCAGTTCGACCGCCTTGGCGGGATCGCCCTCCTTGGGCTTACCCACTCTAATGCAAATCTCATGAGGCCGTTCGAGCAGTAGATCCCCACCCAGCGGGCGACCGTTGTACCAATCGTCTGGCCGCAGGCCGGGTCGGCTGGCAAACTGCAACGGGATTCCGTCCAGGGTAAAGGCAGCTTGGTTAAACTCCCGCTCGATCACTTTCAAGTCGGTGGGATTCAGGGTCGCGCGGATGGGATAGGGCGACTGTTCGGGTAAGTAACCGCCCTTCAGTTTCAGTTCGAAGCGGGCACAGCGTCGCTCGCCCCGCTGTAAGGCTTGTGGGGCGGCATCCACCTGATTGGGAAAGGGCGCGATGGCCAGAAATGGATAGACCTCGACGGAGTGCGGTGGATTAAGCTCGCCGAGAATCTTGGCTCCCCGACGCGCTTGCACGGCGATAGCGCCGGGATATTTCTTCGACGGCGGTTGATTTTCCCGGAACACGGCCGGCAGTTTATAAACACTCCCCGTCCCCACCAGCGCCTGACCCTGTACCGGTGGCGCTTGATGAGACTCTTCCCAAGCAGGTCCACGCAACTGGAAATTGATATCGACCTGTCCTGGATCGCCGCCGTATTCCGAGTTCACCACGACCTGCAAGGGCAAGGGTACGGTTGCCATCGTCCGTCTGGCCTGGGTATAGGGAGATTCAGGACGAATATCCAGCCGCACCCGAATGGGACGCAATACAGCGACCGAACCCTGCCGGGCATCGGAGGCGATATTGTAAGTCCCGGCTGCCGGCGACAATACCCAGGTCAGGGTATAGGCGGCGCCCCCTGTACCCTCGCCCGAAAAACCGCCCGGATTGTTAACGCTGTTATTAGGCGGCGGAGTCAGCCGCAAGGTCGGCAACGTCGGCGGTCCGGGTCGGGCCAGGACAACCACCGCAACTCTCGTCGGACTACCGCCTCTATTCAGATCCAGCGGCGGCGCCTGGGGTAATGTCTGCGGCGGGTCCACGTTATAACCCAGGCTGGCCGCAAACAGTTCGAGCATCTCATCCAGCAACCGATCCCCGCGAGGGTCGATAAACACCTTTCCCAGGGCATCATTGCGGGTCATCAGGTCGAAAAAATCCTTGTTTCGATAAGCCTCGCTGCTGAAGGCCAGCACATACAGCCGGATATTGTACTGTTCCATCTCGGGCAATAAGGTCTGTTGGATCAGCGCGGCTTCTTTAGCTTGGGTACCGGACCGATCATCCGGTACGCCATCCGTCACCAGGACGATCGTACGGGTATCGGCTTTGCCTCCCGGCGTGGTCTTCAAGTCCCTGATGGCGGCCAGCAGACCCGGATAAAAGTGAGTCCAGTCGGCGTTGTAAGCCAGTTTCTTCAGTTCATTGACGAACTGCGTTCTCCTGCCATATTCGGCCGTAATCATCGGGCCATTAGAGGTAGGGGGAGGTTTACCCGGATTGTCCCACTCCCAGCGGGCATGGAAAGGGATGACCTTAAAGCTGTCACCCAAAGTGGGATTGGGTTGAGCCAGATCGTACAGCAGCAAAGTGGCCAGAATGGCCATCTGACCGGGGTCATTGGTTCGCATCGACTTGGAGAGATCGAGCACCACCCGCAGATGGTCCCGCGGTTCCACCGCCAGTGCAGGCGTGGTCGTCAACCCGCTTAAACACAACAGCACCAGGCCCAGCCATCGCCACATCGGTCTACCCCTTCACAGCAATCCGAAAATAAGGCCCTTTGTCTCCCACCCGATAAATATCGCCAGCCCGAATCCGGCCGCCTTGCGCTGGCACGGTCTCCCAGTCGCCATCCACCGTTTCCCGAAACAGGGTGATCCCGTTGCCGGGCATCACCCGGTTGCCGCCCCGTTCGGCATACAGGCCGGCCAGGGCGCCGTGCGCCTTACCGGACAGGCGGTAGTCGGGATGCAGATAAGCGCGGGCATTACGATAGAACCCGATCCCCACCCCTTTCCACTGTTTTACCGGCTGGGGCGATTGTTCATCCAACTCTTCCCGATCCGGTACAAACGTTACGGCCAGGGTACTGCGAAACCGCTGCGGCAGGATAAAGCCCAGGAGGATGAACAGGAGCAATAACACGGCCAGGATCAACAGGATCAGCCAGCCCCATAATTGCCAGAACGACAAGCCTTCCACCCGCCAGCGCAGGTTGACGGTAATTTGATGTTCCGGCTGCTGACTGCCGGCCACCCGTAACAGCAGCCACGGTTCCCCCGCCGCTTGAGAAGAGGCGACCCGGGCGGCGGTCTTGAGGCAGACCTGCATCGGTTCGCCGGGCCTGGCGGCCAGGGCCTTGCCACTCGGCTGAAGCACTCCCGCCGGCAACTTCACTTCCAGCGTATGACCCCTGGGCGGCCGCCGCAGACTTTGCAGTTCGAAGGCCACCTCTCCCTGGTGGTCGGCCTGAAACGCCAGCGGGCGGCAGGATTCGGCGCCGACTCCAAGCGTGCCCAAGTCCACCGTCAGTGGACCACCCGTATAGTGGAATTTACCGCCCACCATCACGGTGGCGTCGGTGAAACGGTCGGCAACGGGGCTTTGCAAATGCAGCCGGACCGGAATCCGGCCGGCGTTACGGAAGCTGATCAGGCCGGTATAACGGCCGTCGTTGGCTACGGCATCACCCTGCGTACCGTCATCGCTCAGCCTGATCTTTTGTCCCTGCACATCCGCCCTGATAGTGGCATCCTTCAACAACTCCGGATCGGCGATCAGCTCACCGTTAAGCCCGGCCCGGACCCCGGCGACCAGCGCTATTTGTACCCCCGCCAGCGCTTTTTCGGGTTCCAGCAGGGAGGGCATCAGATCGGAACGCTGGATGACGGCATAAGCCGTGCCCGCGCCGCCGCCTTTGGCGTGCACGGTCCACGAGCCGGGCGCGGGCTGGCGCAGATAAGCCACTTTATAGGCCCCCGCCCCAGGCCAGCGGTCAGCCGCGTAATCGGCTGTTACGGTTGCGCCGGGACCACTGATATCCACCTCGCCCAGGGTATCGTCGCCGTACACCACGATCCAGGCTTCCTGAATATTGCGCTTCATTTCAAAAGTGGGTGCTGCATCGACCCGGTTGTCGATACGGTAGGGCGCCTGCACGATTCGCCGGAATGCATTGGCAAACGCCTTCATCATCTCGGCCGGCGTGGAAACCTGGAGCACATCCACACCAACTGCACGCGGCAGGCGCGTATCGCCCGCCCCGAATACAATCGCCTCGACGGCGGCGCCGCTGGCTTTCAACTCGGCGACGACTTCTTTAACACGCTCTTCCTGTTCGCTGCTGCCGTCGGACAGCCAGATCACGGTACGTGGGACCGGCGTCTGTCCCTGATGCTCGTCAAAAACGCCTAGCGCTGCTTGAAAGGCCAGATCGAACATGCTGTTGGGGATGCGTTGTTCCAGATGCTGTTCCAGTCTTTTCTTATAATCGCTATCGGCACGGCCGGGGCGAACCAAAGCGCCCAGCTTCTTGGTGCGGGCATCCGCTTCCCAATCGGAAGCGCGTTCTACAATTCTGCAAGGCTGGTTGGGGTTCTCAGGGCATTTTCCGAACTTGCCGGTATCGCGGCTGGGCAATACCTTACTGTCGGTACCAACCCCCAGCAAGCGGATAACTGCGAGCTCCCCCGGCACGATATCCGCCAGCAGTTTGGTCACCAGTAACGAAGCCCGTTCCGGATCCATGCCGGGTTCACTCATGCTGGTGGAAGTATCCACGACCACGACCACATCGGCGAGCGCATTTTCCGAAGCAGCCGATATTGCTGGCGTCAGAAACAACCAGATCATTGAGACCAGTACGAACCATGTAATTTGTTGCATGATCGAAAGTGATAAGTACCTGAGTTATAGTTATACTGACATAAAATTCTTTTTTTCAATAGCTTAGCAACTAAAAATTCCAGAAAAAACCGATACCTGAGCCGTTACCAGCGTCGTCTGCAGGAGCGGGCTTGCTCGCGAATTCGGCCAGGCTGTTGCCGCCTGTTCCCTTCGCGAGCAAGCTCGCTCCTACCAATTATCACTTTATAATTGCACCCGTCGGATGGCGGACAGTTACCGCTTTATAATTGATAACAGTAGGGGCGGTTCGCGAACCGCCCCTACAATATCTTGCGCCTCACCGCAGGGCGGCAGGAGCGGGTATGGCGCGATTGAAGACAGCTTAATGATGATCACAACATTCGTCCATTTGCATCTGCACACCGAGTTCTCCCTGGTCGATGGCCTGATCCGGATCAAGCCTCTGGTCAAGCGGACCGTCGCCGCCGGCATGCCGGCGGTGGCCGTGACCGATATGAGCAATCTGTTCGCCGCGATCAAGTTCTACAAAGCGGCTCATGCCGCCGGCGTCAAACCCATCATCGGGGTGGAACTGTGGGTGCAGCGGGAACAGGCGGAACCGGCCCGGCTGGTAGTGCTGTGCCAGAACCTGAGCGGTTATCACAACCTGGCCCGGCTGATCAGCCGCGGCTATAGGGAAGGCCAGCAGCGCGGGGTGCCGGTTCTGGCCCTGGATTGGCTCAAGGGTTCCACCGACGGCCTGATCGCCCTATCCGGCGGACGGGAGGGCGAGCTGGGGCGGGCGCTGCTGCACGGCCAGACCGCGCAGGCGCAGAGCCTGCTGGAAGATTGGCGCGCGCTGTTCCCGGATCGTTTCTATCTGGAGTTGCAGCGTACCGGCCGCCCGGAGGAAGAGGAATATATTTACGCCGCGGTGGACCTGGCGGCGGCTACCGGCATGCCGGTGGTGGCCACCAACGATGTGCGCTTTCTCAAGCGGGAGGAGTTCGAGGCGCACGAGGCGCGGGTGTGCATCCAGGAAGGCAGCATCCTGTCCGATCCGCGCCGGCCCCGCCGCTATAGCGAGCAGCAGTACCTGCGCACCCCGGTGGAGATGGCCGAATTGTTCGCCGATCTGCCCGAAGCGCTGGAAAACAGCGTGGAGATCGCCATCCGCTGCAATCTGGAAATCCCCCTGGGAAAAAGCTTCCTGCCGGATTTCCCGATTCCAGCCGGCATGACCATGGAAGATTACTTCAGTGCCCAGGCCCGAGCCGGCTTGGAGCGGCGACTGCAAAAACTGCTCGATCCTGCCGCGCCGGATTTTACCGAACGCCGCCGCCCTTACGACGAGCGGCTGGAGCAGGAACTGGCGGTGATCGGGCAGATGGGCTTCGCCGGCTATTTTTTGATCGTGGCCGATTTTATCCACTGGGCACGGGAGCATCAGGTGCCGGTGGGGCCGGGGCGCGGTTCCGGCGCCGGCTCGCTGGTGGCCTACTCATTGGGCATCACCGATCTGGACCCGTTGGCTTACGATCTGCTGTTCGAGCGGTTTCTCAACCCGGAGCGGGTCTCCATGCCCGACTTCGATATCGATTTCTGCATGGAAGGCCGCGACCGGGTGATCGACTACGTAGCCGGGCGCTATGGCCGCGAGCGGGTCTCCCAGATCGCCACTCATGGCACCATGGCGGCCAAGGCGGTGATCCGCGATGTCGGCCGGGTGCTGGCTTATCCTCTTGGTTTCGTCGATCGGATCGCCAAGATGATCCCCTTCGAGTTGGGCATCACCCTGGACAAGGCGCTGGCGCAGGATCAGGAGTTTCGCAAGGCCTACGCTCAGGAGGAGGACGTCAAAACGCTGGTGGATCTGGCCCGCTCGCTGGAGGGTCTGGCCCGCAACGTGGGCAGGCACGCCGGCGGCGTGGTGATTGCGCCCTCCGAGTTGACGGATTTTTCGCCGCTGTATTGTGAAGAAGGCGCCACCCAGGGTCTCGTCACCCAATATGACAAGGACGATGTGGAAAGCGTGGGGCTGGTCAAGTTCGATTTTCTGGGCCTGCGCACCCTGACCATCATCGATTGGGCGCTGCAAACCATCAACCAGCGGCGCGCGGCGCGCGGCGAGGAGCCGCTGGATATCGCCGCCATTCCCCTGCACGATGCCGACACCTTCAGTCTGCTCAAAGCCTGCAAGACCACCGCCATTTTCCAGTTGGAATCGCGCGGTATGAAGGATCTGATCAAGCGGCTGCAACCGGACTGCTTCGAGGATATCGTGGCGCTGGTGGCGCTGTTCCGCCCCGGTCCCCTGCAATCCGGCATGGTGGATGATTTTATCGACCGCAAACACGGCCGCGCCAGAGTGGAATATCCGCATCCCGATTTGGAACGGGTATTGAAACCGACTTACGGCGTTATTCTATATCAGGAACAGGTGATGCAGATTGCGCAGATTCTGGCCAATTATACGCTGGGTGGAGCGGATATATTAAGGCGCTGTTTAGCGGGATCGACTCAGATCATCGATGTACTAAGCGGTCACTTGGTTAAACTTAGTGAAGTGGCTAAGAATCCCGATTATTGGCTTGGGCATCAAGTGTTTGTATTGGACCTGCAAACGCAAAAGATCGCTCAGCGACCAATTACGGCGATTTATCCAAATGGAATTCAGGATATTTGGGAAATTACCACTAAGACCAACCGAAAGATCAGGGCCACTAAAGATCATCTTTTCTACACCTTACTCGGGTGGCGGCGTTTAGAAGATTTTAAAATCGGAGATTGCATCGGTCTTGCAAAACTATTGCCTATCATCCATGATAGTAAGATTCTTGATGAACAGATCAAGTTGACAGCTTATTTGCTCGGAGATGGGCACTTATGTACTAAGCAACCATCGCATAGTTATTTTTGCAATAGTGATTCAGAATTAATATTTGACTTCAATCTTTGTGCTAAGAAACTTTTTGGTCGTGCTGCTCCTATTAGTTACCAGCTACATACAGGACATAAAACAGTTGCCTATGCCAGAATTGGTTTTGTTACTGCTTTCAATAAATGGATAGATTCACACATTAAGCGTGCTCATTCTAGGGACAAAGAAATTCCAGAATGGGTATTCTCTCTATCACAATCGCAATTACAGCTTTTTCTGGGAACATTGTGGTCAACAGATGGTAGTTTTGATACCAGTATCGGCCATACGGACTACAACTCGACCTCAGAAATTCTAATCAAGCAAATTCAACACTTGCTTTTACGAGTTGGTATAGTTTCGCTGTTCAATATAAAAAGAACTCAGTATCAAGGTAAACCGTATGTATCCTATCGCACTCAAGTGACTGGACGTGATGATATGCTCAGATTCTGTGATCTGATTTTACCCTACTTAAGTCGGCAAGCCAGGAGAAAGGCACTACAGTGTTATTTATTAATTAAAAATAAAACATACAGTTATTCAAAACATATGATACCTCCTGAGGTTATCAGCTTGATTGCTGGAGCAAAACAAACCAGCGGCATGACTTGGCGGGAAATAGATGATGCTGTTGGCTTCAGCAGAGGGAGTATGTCTTCTGGATTGAATTTCAATGAAACTCCTAAACGCAGTCTATCGCGCCATCGTGTGCTTAATTTTGCCTCTGCTTTGAAAAATGAAGAATTGAGAAAAGTTGCAGACTCTGAAGTTTTTTGGGATCCGGTTATATCTATCGAATACGTTGGAAAGGAGGATGTATTCGATTTAAGTATACCAGAAGATCATAACTTTATCGTCAATGATTTCATCGCCCATAATTGTATGGGCAAGAAAAAGCCTAAGGAAATGGCTGAACAGCGTAATATCTTCCTGGATGGAGCTACAAAACGCGGTATCGAGCAGAATCAAGCTAACTATATCTTTGATTTAATGGAGAAATTTTCGAGCTATGGCTTCAACCGCTCACATAGCGCCGCTTATGCTCTACTCTCCTACCAAACCGCCTGGCTTAAAGCCCATTATCCGGCTGCTTTCATGGCGGCGGTATTATCTTCGGATATGGATAAGACCGATAAAGTAGTCGTGTCTATGGAAGAAACCCGTGTAATGGGATTGACGGTATTGCCGCCGGCGATTAACCGTTCCGAATACCGATTTACCGTAGACGAACAGGGCCGGATTATTTATGGATTGGGCGCCGTCAAAGGCGTGGGTGAAGCCGCGGTCGAGGCCATGCTGGAAGAACGGCGGCACGGTGGTCCTTTCCAGGATCTGTTCGACCTGTGCCGGCGGGTGGATCAGCGCAAACTCAACCGACGGGTGCTGGAATCGTTGATTCGCGCCGGCGCTTTCGACGAACTGGCGCCCAATCGGGCGACCCTGATGGCGCAGGCGCCCGAGGCGATGCGACTGGCCGAACAGAATTCCCGCGCGGACGACGCCGGCCAGGTCGATCTGTTCGGTCTGCCGGCAGTGGCGGAGCCGGTTCCCGCCGCCAGCGACATCACGGTGGTGACGGAATGGAATCAGGAGCAGATTCTCAAGGGCGAGAAGGAAACCCTGGGACTGTATCTGACCAGCCATCCTATCGAGCGCTTCGAGGCGGAATTGCAGCATATCGTCACCCATCGTCTGGCCGATCTGGCCAACGACAGCAATGGACTGGCGTCCTCTGCTCGTCGCGCCGGCAGAAACGGCGATAGGCCGGTCACTATTGCCGGTCTGGTGGTGAGTATTCGCACCCGCACCGCCAATCGCGGCGGGCGGATGGCGTTCGTGACGTTGGACGATCGCACCGCCCGAGTGGAAATCCGGGTTTTCCCCGAAGCTTACGAGCAATACCGCAAGCTGCTGGTCGATGACGCCATTCTGGTGATTCAGGGCAATCTGGCTTGGGATGACTTCGCCGAAAGCCTGCGGGTCAATGTCGACCGGGTGCTGGACATGGACGCCGCCCGGCAGGAATACGCCCGCACCCTGGTGCTCAACCTGGACGCCGGCCGCTTCAACAACGGCCTGCTGGAGCATCTGACGGCGACGCTGGCGCCGCATCGACAGGGCAAATGTCAGATTCGGGTGGATTACACCGGCGCCGATGCCAGGGCCTCAATCGTTCTGGGACAGGATTGGCGGGTCAAGCCGAGCGAGGTTTTATTAAAGGAATTGCGGGGGTTGGTGGGAGAGGAAAAGGTCAGGGTGGTGTATTCCTGATGATTTGCCCGAAGGGTTGGTTGGTTCCCGATATTATTCTTTCGAGGAGGTGATCTATGCGAACGACATTGACATTGGACGATGACGTAGCTGCCCTGCTATCCAAAGTATAACCTGTGGGAGCGGCGCCCTCGCCGCGATCACTGGCCGCACCCGTGGCGCTACCGGGTTGATCGCGGCGAGGGCGCCACTCCCACAGCGCAGGGTTATCTGTACCGCAAAATGGGCCGTTGCGCTGGATAACCTGCAACCAACCCAAGGATTCTAATCACACCCTAACCCGCCTGTAAACCACATCAGCCGATTGTTAGCGGACGCGGAAATAACGAACCTGGCTGCGGGGGTTGCCTGCCTGGGTGGTGCGAAAACCCTGGTTTTCGGGTTGTATCTGGAGCGTCAGGTTCCCTATCTGAATCTGATTGTTGCGGTAATAACCCTGCACCTGCTCGTTGCCGGCATAGCCGCTGACCTGACCGTTGGGATTTATCGTCAATTCAATATCGGTATTGTACTGGGAGTTATTACCCCGGAACGTGCCGATAGCCCAGTCGGGCACAGCGCTCCCTTGCTGATTATAAGGATAGTTAGGGGCATTGGATGAGTAGCCAGAGTTATCAGATGGGTAATTAGAGGTAGCAGGCGGGTTATTGGCCGCATTATCAGAGCTACCGCCACCGCCAATCAGCGCCCCCAGAATCGCCAGCGCGCCCCCGCCCGCCGCCGCCGCACCCAATCCACCGATGCCACTGCTATTGTTGTTATCATCCTTGCCGACCTTGAATTCCGCCTTACAGCCCTGATCGACCCAGACTCCCTTCTTGTCATAGCCCCAGGTTTGGCCCTCGATGCAGGGCGCGTTGGATAGCTGTTTTTTCAGCTTAACCCGGTTGTCGGTATCGACGCGGCAGTGGTTATAGTTATGATTTTTGCTTTCGCAGGTAATACGCTCACTGGCGAGCGTCTGGGTGCTGGACAACAACAGCATAGCGCTCAGGCCGAGTGACAGGAATTCACGAGAATAAGGTAGAGACACCATGGTGAAACATCCTCCGAGAGTTTACAGTAATAGATAATAGATAATAGATGGAGCAAGCTGAATGAACGCTTAACCGTGCAGTGGCCTGGCTTGGCTGCTCGATCCATTTCCGCTGAGAACCGGCTGACGACTCCAATTATTCGGTCTCCCAGACCTTGCCGCCGGGCAGCAGTTCGACCCGGGCGTCTCCATACAGACTCAGGCCCGGCGCCATCAACTGAATATAACGGTCGAAATAGAGAAACTGCTTGAGCAACAGGGCGAATTCCCTGGGAAAATGCAAGCCGTGCCGTTCGCCCGTGGCGACGATATCCAGCAGCAGATGATTGACCTCCTTCTCGTCCACGGTGGGAGCGGGGGTCCGCCATAAGTCGTCATGGCCGAACAGCTTTTCCAGATCCCGGGCGAGATGGTCCGCATTCACCTCCCGCCGGGTGACGCCGATATCGATCATGGCTCTGGCGATCTGTCGATAGTTACCGGTCTCGATACCTTCCAGCAGGGCGGTCATCGCCGCCCAGGTCTGGGGCGCTATCCTGCCGATGATGCCGAAATCGATGAAACCGATGCGGCCATCTTCGAGCACCAGCAGATTGCCGGCATGCACATCGGCATGGAAAAAATCGCAATACAGCAGGCTGGCAAACCACGTGTTCAGGGCCGTGATGAGCGCCTCCTCGGGCTCCCTGACGCAGTGATGCAGGCTGTCCAGAGCGGTGAAAGGCGCTCCATAAAGGCGCTCCATAGTCAGTACCCGCAGGGTGGTGGCCTGACGGTATACCTTGGGCACGACCGCGCGTCGATTGCCGGTCTTGTGCAGAAAGGCCGCGAATTGCTCCAGATTGTCGGCTTCCTTTAGAAAATCGCATTCCTCCAGCATCGTTTTCTGGATTTCCGCCACGATGCCCGACAGGGAAGCCCAGCTCAGGCCCGGTCGCAGAAATTCCAGAATACGGGCGCTGGCGTAGAGGAAATTCAGATCTGTCAGCAGAACATCCTGAACACCCGGTTTTTGAATCTTGATCACGACGTCCTCGCCACCGGCCAGCCTGGCGGCATGGACCTGGGCAATCGAAGCCGAAGCCAGCGGTTGCGGATCGATCTCGGCAAACACCTTACGCAGCGATTTGCCCAGTTCCTCCTTTAACACCTTCTCCATAACGCTGAACGGCAGGGGCTCGGTTCGATCCAGACAGAGCTGAAATTCTTCGACATACTCGGCGGGGAAAAAGGAAGGAGAGCTGGCGATAAACTGCCCCAGCTTGATGTAAGTGGCGCCCAGTCGCTCGAAAGTCTGCCGGATCAAGGCCGGCGCGGGAGGGCGATCGCCCAGCAACCAGCCCAGTCCGGTGACGCCCAGCACGCGCACGGTTTGGGCGATACGCCAGGCGCCCTTGATACCGTATTGAATTGCATCGATAGCCAGCATGGCTCCTGCTTGCACTCCAGGTTGGCGCCGCCGCCTTAAGCTCTGCCGGAAGCCATCAGGCGGCGACGGTGGTGGCGGCGATCGCGACGACTACCGCCGTGACATTGTCGTGGGCGCCGCGCCGCAACGCCAGATCGATCAGGCTTTGTACCGTATCCTGGCACCCCCCGCAAGACAACAGGATAGAAATTTCCAGTTCGTCGAGCATTTTGTAGAGGCCGTCACTGCACAGCAGAAGCACATCCCCCGCCTGTAAAGGAAAATCGACCACATCGATAGACAGTTCCTCGCGCTGGCCTATCGCGCGGGTGATGAGGTTACTCTGGGGATGCAGTTGGGCATCCTGGGGTCTAAGCAGACCCTTGTCGAGCAATTCCTGGACATAGCTGTGATCACGCGTCAACTGAGTGATCCCGCCCTCTCTGAGCAGGTAAACCCGGCTGTCGCCCACCCACAGGCAGGCGCCCCGGTCTCCCTGGGCCAACAGCACCACCACGGTGCTGCCGACGGTACGCTGCTGGTATAACCGGGTCGACAGATCCCTGAGTTGAGAGTGGACCTGCTGCAGGCCTGCTCTTACCTGCCCGACAAATGCCTGCCACTGCTCAGGTGGGGAAAGGCGGCGTAGCGTTTCGATGACCATCCGGCTGGCGACTCCGCCGGAGGCGTGACCGCCCATCCCATCGGCCACGGCCCATAACCCCAGTTCGGGCAAAGCCAGGCAGGAATCCTCATTGATGCGGCGTACCTTGCCGACATGACTGAGCACAGCCGATGACCAGTGCAACCGGTTTTCCCGACTCATGGTTGGAAGTGTCGCCGCACTGGAAATATGACTCACGGTTTCATGTCTTACTATTCGATTAGCGATTCCAGCGCGCAATTGCATAATCACTGTTCCCGCGGCCGCTCGAACAACGCGATGGATTCCACATGGCCGGTATGCGGGAACATATCCATGATCCCCGCGCCCAAGAGCCGATAGCCAAAGCGATGGACCAGTTCGCCGGCATCGCGGGCCAGGGTGGCGGGATGACAGGAAACATACACCACCCGCCGCACCCGCGTGGCGGCCAGCAGCGGCGGCACGGCCAGGGCGCCGGTCCGCGGCGGGTCTAGCAAGGCCTTGTCATAAGGCCCTTGCGCCCAAGGGCGCCGGCTTAAATCCTGGGTCAGATCGGCGGCATAAAAGTGAACATTACCGATGCCGTTGCCGACGGCGTTCCGCTGCGCCCAGGCCACCAGTTCCCGGTCCCCTTCGACCCCCACTACCTCTTGGGCCTGACGGGCCAGCGCCAGGGTGAAATTGCCCAAGCCGCAAAACAGGTCCAGAATTCGCTCGTTCTCCCGTACCGCCAGCAGTTCCACGGCCTGTTGCACCATCCGACGGTTGATCGCGGAGTTGATCTGGACAAAGTGATAGGGCATGAACGCCAATTCCAACTCGAACTCCGGCAGTCGATAGTACAACGGCGCGGCGGTTTCGGGCCAGAGCAAAGCGGTGGTTTCCGGTCCGCCGGTTTGTAAATAAATATGTAGTTCATGCCGCCGGCCGAAGTCGCACAGCAGCACTCTATCGGCGGGACTGGGCGGAGCCAGCACCCGAAAGCTCAGGGCGGCGGTGTCATCACCCACTGCTACCTCGATCTGCGGCAGCCGGTTGTAAATGGAAAGTTGGCCGATCAGCGCCCCCAGTTCAGCCAGCAGTCCGCCGATACGGGGATGCAGCACTTCACAGCGTTGCAAATCGGCCAGAAAGGAACTGCGGCGCTCGCGAAAGCCGACCAGTACTTTGCCTTTCTTGGGGACATGCTTGACCCCCAGGCGGGCTTTATGGCGATAGCCCCAGACCGGTCCCTGCAAGGGTTCCAGCCATTCCTCGGGTTCGATCCCGGCGATCCGCCGCAGATTATCCAGCAGCCACTGCTGCTGGTAGCGCAACTGCGCTTCCGGGGCCAGGTGTTGCAGACTACAACCGCCGCAGACGCCGAAGTGCCCGCAGCGCGGCTCCACCCGCTCGGGCGAGGGGGTGATAATCGCCTCCAGTCCGCCCTCATCGTACTGGCTATGGCAGGCGGTGTAGTGAAAACGGACCTCTTCCCCCGGCAAAGCCCCATGAATGAAAACCGCTTTGCCTTGCAGGTGAGCAACCCCCCGGCCGTCGTGGGCCAGATCATCCACGAGGGCGGTTACCGCCTCCAGCGACGGCGCCGGCCGCTTCCGGTCATTCCCTGATTTCGGCAAGGGTCGGTTCCTCCGCCGGCGCGGCGGCTTGCCAGGCGCTCAGAAATTCATCGAGATGCGGCTTGTTCCTGGCCTGAAGCCTGGTCTTCAACAAGCGACATTCTTCCACATAGTCGGCCTGCTGCAACCGGCCCCGTATCAGTTCGAAGCGCAGATACACCAGATAGGTGTTCAATACGTCGGTTTCGCAATAATTGCGGATGCCGTCGATATCGCCAGCCTGAAAGCGTGCCCATACCTGCGAACCATGGCTGCCCAGCTTGCCGGGCAGGCCCAGCAGGATGGCGATCTCGTCCAGGGGAGCCACCGTGCGCAGTTGATAGCCGGACAGCACATCCATCAGGTCGGTATGGCGCCAATGAAACCGGTTAAGGTAATTGTTCCAGCGAAACCCGCTATCGGTATCGCCGATTTCCCAGTAGCGCGGCATGCAAATGCCGTGCAGCAAGGCCCGGTAATGCAGCACCGGCAGATCGAAGCCGCCGCCGTTCCAGGAGACCAGGGTAGGGGTATATTTGTCGATGCCATCGAAAAATCGTTTTATCAGTTCCGCTTCCGGCGACTCCGGGTTGCCCAGCGACCAGACATTGCAATGCTGGCCGGAGCGCAGCAGCACGGCAATGCTGACCACCCGCTGCAAATGCGGCCGCAGGAATTCGCCACCGCTCTCCTGACGGCGCTTGTTGAACATCACCTCGGCCACCTCGGCGTCGGACAGGTTATGCAGACCGTAAAGCCGGCGGCCGGCCTGTACATCCGGCACGGTTTCAATATCGAAGACGAATACGTTCATGACAATGGATGGTAGTCAGCGAAGATGACGATGCTGCCGGCGGCGCTATCAGGCCGGAAACACACCGGTGGACAGATAGCGGTCGCCGCGGTCGCAGACGATAAAGACGATGATCGCCCGTTCCACCTCGGCAGAGAGCTGTAAAGCCGCCGCCAGGGCGCCGGCGGCGGAGACGCCGGCGAAGATGCCTTCTTCCCGGGCCAGCCGGCGAACCATGGTCTCGGCCTCCTCCTGCTCGATATCGATGATACGGTCCACCCGGCCGGGATCGTAGATTTTGGGCAGATATTCCGGCGGCCAGCGGCGGATGCCGGGAATACTGGACTCGGCGGCAGGCTGGACGCCGACGATCTGCACGGCCGGATTCCGTTCCTTCAAATAGCGCGAGACGCCCATGATGGTGCCGGTGGTGCCCATGGCGCTGACGAAGTGGGTAACCCGGCCCCCCGTATCCCGCCAGATTTCCGGCCCGGTGGTCCGGTAGTGGCTCAGGGAATTATCGGGGTTGGCGAACTGGTCCAGCACCCTGCCCTGCCCTTCCCGCTGCAGCTGCAGGGCCAGATCGCGGGCGCCTTCCATGCCCGCCTGCTTGCTCACCAGAACGATTTCCGCCCCAAAGGCCCGCATGGCGGCGCGCCGTTCGGCGCTCATGTGCTCGGGCATGATCAACACCATCCGATACCCCTTGATCGCGGCGATCATGGCCAGGGCGATGCCGGTATTGCCGCTGGTGGCTTCGATCAGGGTATCGCCGGGCTGGATCTCGCCCCTGAGCTCGGCCTGTTGGATCATGCTCAGGGCCGGCCGGTCCTTGACCGAGCCGGCGGGGTTGTTTCCTTCCAGCTTTCCCAGGATGATATTACTGGTATTGCCGGGAAGCCGCTGCAACCACACCAGGGGCGTGTTGCCGACCAGGGCGTCGAGGGTGGGGAAAGCGTTCGGATTGTTCATCGTGGCGAACCGGTGATCGATAATAACCGGTAATGTTAACGTGCCGGTTGAAAATAATCAGCATCCACGGCGCGCAAGGCCAATTCATTAAGTGCAGGCAGGATAGCTGCAGGAAGCCCTAACATAGTCTACACTTGAAGCTATGGACATCCCATCCTTCACCCCGAAGCTGCCTTCCAGGCCAAACCGGCTGAACTCCTGCGCGTGCTGGAGCGGCCGGAACTGCCGTTACACCACAACCGTAGTGAAAATGACCTGCGCGACAGGGTCAAGAAGTGCAAGATCAGTGCCAGCACTCGCAGTGAGGCGGGGGGTCCCCCGGTTTAACCGGGGGATGTCGCGACACCTTCGCCAGTTCAAAAAAACGTGTCGCAAACAGGGCCTCTCACTTTGGGAGTACCTCAAAGATCGGGTATCGGGTCTGAATGTGATACCGCCTCTCGCTGACTTGATCCGTCGGGTGGCAGCCTCCCGACATGGGCCTGCCTGCAGTTAATGAGCATTTACATGAAAAAGTATTTCTAAATGGCTCGGACACATGTCTTCATTAGCTATAGCCACGACGATAAGAACTGGCTGGAAGAGCTTCAAAAGCACCTAAAGCATATGGAGCGGGAGGGGCGATTAATTTACTGGGATGATACAAAAATTAAGCCTGGAACGAATTGGCGTAGTGAAATTGAGCCCGTAGGTTGGGGTGAACGATGTGAACCCCAACAGCAACAGCGGTGGGCGGGCGGCTCATGTTGGGGTGCGCTCCGCTTACCGCTTCGCTTACCCCAACCTACGCGGCTAGGAGGACTCTCTGATAGCTACGCAATTTCGCAACTTGAGAGTCGCTCTTACCATGGCAACGATTCATAGTAATCCTTGATCACAGAGTAGACTATATCGAAATCCAGTAACGGTTCCTCAACCTCGCTAGCCAGTAGATGATACTCTTCCTTGGATAGCTTAATTACTTCGGGATCGGATAAAGACTCTTTGCTCACTTCCAGCCCTCTTGATTGCGACTTCTCAATAAGACTATCAAGTATTTTCCTTTTGGTGACTGCATCTCTGGCTAAGGGATGATGCGCGAGAAGGAAATTCAAATCGTAAATATCCTGCCTGCGTCTTCGGTGCCTCACCACTTGCTGTAATATCGCCCTGAACTTTTCAGCGACTAATTCTATGAAGCTGTAGATTTGAATTTGCTTGCCTTTATCAATCTCGAATACTTCCACATCATGGGATGGTTCGTTAAGACTGTAATCGATTTCAACAATGTTCGAGCTATTTTTGTTCAAGAGCCGCCGGTGGGCCTTTTTATCATGCTTATAGGCATAACCTACAGATATCTCTAAGGTAGGGAAGGTGGCATCGGACCGGGGCGGTTTTTGCTTATAACTTTGCACCCGGCAATCCAGGCCATAATCCAGGTTTTCCACCGCCTCAATCAAGGCGCTTTTCAACTCCCGAATGAACTCCTCAATATCAAATTCCTTGAGAGTCCTCGCCGTCGAAAAATCAATATCTTTCGTATACCGGGTGCTGTCATAGCTCAGGGCAAGGAGTATCCCGCCTTTCATAATCATGTTAGATTGCAACACGTGCGATTTGGTAATCGCGGTGAGGATCGTATGCACAGCTTGGCGAAAAGGAATCCGCTCGACGCTCTGGTTGATCCATGCCTGGATTTTCGATTGTTCCAACCTTTATTCCTCGATATTGAGAGAGAGACTCCAACGTTCCGAAAAGCGGGCACTGTATTCGCCCTTGGCATAGAGTTTTCTTGAACCTCCCCGCTGCACTTCGCTTTGCCAACGATCTAAGATGGGGTTCTTTAGCCCGCAGCGCTCCTCAAGAATGTAGCCAACTCGAACCTTATCGATCTTAGTCCCGTGCTGGTCGATCTCGTCGGTAATCAACCTTACATAGGTTGCAGCGTGCGCCTCGAACACCTCCAAGACGTGGTAGATCCCCCCACATAGGTCAGGCTCCCGGATCATATCGAGAAATGTTCGGCCTAACGCCGCCACCCGCAAGGCTCGATCTCGAACCACGATAAACGCCCCTAAGTGCGAACTGGTGTAGACCTTGACGGTTTGCCGCTGAAGCTTGTCCAGTCGGAATTTCGCCAAAGATGGGAGGCCGGCGGTGTTATACGTCTCAAGTTGTTCCTCACCAATATCCCGCTTCATCCGTGCCAAAGCGAACTGTCGCCATTCGGCAGAAGGGGGAGAGGATAGAAAAAGCATCTTGGGCATACGATTCGTCAATCCATGATATTCCATGGCGCTTAGGTGCGAGAGATAGGCAAAAGGATCAACGACGCACGCCACTTCCGGTGCGGTTGGTTCCTTGCCCAAGAGAATGTACACGCCACCAGAGAAATCTTTGTGATGTCGCAGTACCCCGTTTGTAAGCAACTGATCGAGAACACGCTTCAGTTCTGAAGCCTCCGGGAGCTCCCCTTTTAGCTTGGCGAGGGATTCGCCCTGGTAGGTCTTGGCTCGGTAAAGCTGAAACAGCTTTACCCCCAGTTGATAGGTGGTAACAACCGGTTGATGCAGGTTTCCAAGCTCAAGGGTTAGGGCGGTGCTGACTTCCATGGTAGTGGTTTCAATGTTATATGTCCTTAGGACATATAACATTGAAACCACCTATTGTCAATTTCTTCAAGACCTGCATGATGAAAGCCAGTCCCAGCACCGGCTGCTGGTGGGTACGCGCGGCATGGGCAAAACGACACTGCTGCGGCGGATCGCCGGCGCCGTCGAAGAAGACCCGGAATTGAGTGCGCGCTGGCTGGCCCTGACCTTC
>CAIMUS010000051.1 GCA_903844665.1 uncultured Pseudomonadota bacterium | reverse complement strand
GTTTAAGACGTCGTTTCCTGACTTGTTTGACTGGATGGTGGAGCGGATGGCTGCTCCCTTGCCCGTGCCCCGAAAGCCAAGAGCGCCTGTAAAATTTAACCCATTGAAATTACTAACTGTCCCGGCTTAAGTGGATACCCTATACAGGGTATCCACTTAAGCCGGGACGGTTTGCGGGCTGACTGCAAAGGGCCGGCGAGGACGCCGGCGCTCCCAGGGTCGGATTGTCCCACTTTAAGTTGGTAGCCTCGCCTGGGTAATATATAGAGCGTTATCGCTAACCAGAGTAGCTTGCCATGCATCGCACCCAGATATTGCTTGATGAAGAGCAGTATGAAAGTCTTGCCCGAGAGGCACAACGACTCGGCATAAGCCTGTCGGAACTGATTCGCCGCTTGGTTTCTCGGTATTTTCAGGACCAGCACGCCCTGGAACAGGGGCTGGAGCAAATAGTGGGTATCGCGAAGGGTACCGGCGAAGCAGTGGGGAGAGAGCATAACCGCTTTTTGTATGACAAAATAAGACTATGAAGCGTGTTTTCGTGGACACCGGTGCATGGTATGCGCTAGTCGACCGGCAAGACCCCGATCATGTTGCCGTCTATGCCTGCTTGCAGCGTTATCAAGGGCGTTTGCTTACCAGCAATTTTGTCTTTGATGAAACCATTACCCTGCTGAGATATCGACTTGGCTGGCCTATCGCTCATACCGTCGGGGAGCAATTACGTAGCGGCAATACGACACAAATCATCCGTATCACTCCTGCCGATGAGGATGCAGCCTGGCATATCTTTGCCCGTTACCGAGACAAGTCTTTCAGCTTCACCGACTGTAGCTCGTTTGCTTTGATGGAACGCTTAAAATTGCATATTGCTGTCGCCATCGATAGCGACTTTAAAACGTATGGGATCCAATGTCTGCCTTGACACCAGCTTGGTTGGTCGGGCCGGCCCACCTTTTCCCGTGAACCTCGGTTTGAATGGGGGGCCGTAACTACCCCACAACACTCACAATGATAGAAAACCATTAAAAATCATAATCTTGATTGATTTTTATCCAACTACCCCAGGATCTTGTCCGCTGCCGTGGCCGAAACGATGATCATGGCCAAAAAAGCTCAGGCGCAGACTGATCCCAACCATTGGAGCGTGAAAAAGTTCGGCGTAGCCTCCTATCCTGGTTCAAACGCGGCCTGCATTTATTGCTGAGACGGCTAGGGACAAGCAGGCGCCTCACCCTCTGTAATTGCACCCGGCTGGTTCGGCGGAACTGCGTTAATCGCTTCACCCGGCCGGCAAGGAATGGGAAAATAGAGCGCCCTGGCCCGGGGGTAGTTGCCAAGCACCCTCCTGCCTTGCTACCAGTAATCATGATGCCGGACCGTTTAATCACTGAATAGAAGGATCACCCTCTTGACCCAGGCAAGCAAAATCCGACCACCGCGCAATGTCGCTATTTTTCGCAATCCCACGGTGTTAACGCTGTTGCGTTATCTCCAGGGAGTGCTGCGGGAAGCCAGTTTTCTCGGGTTCCTGCTGATCGCCCTGTATCTCCTTGTCGCCCTGCTGACTTTCAATCCTCAGGATGCCGCCTGGTCACATACCGGTCCGGCCATGGTCGTCAATTGGGGAGGACGCACAGGGGCCTGGTTTGCGGATGTCGCCCTGCATTTTCTCGGCTATCCGGCCTATCTCCTGCCTGTCAGCGTCGCCTATTGCGGTTGGCAATTATTCAAGCGCGGCGCGCTGGCCGAACTGGATTTCGAGACCATACTGTTCCGCTCACTGGGTTTCGTGGTGGCGCTGGCGGCCGGCTGCGGTCTGGCGTCACTGCATCTGCGCGGCGTGCCGGCGGTCGGTTCCGGCGGCGGTTTTGTCGGCGATGTCGTCGGACCCGGTTTGATCGGCACCTTTGCGTCCCTGGGCGGCCACAGCTATGTCATCGGCAATCTCTTCATGGCCATCCTGTTTCTGGCGGCGATCACGTTGGCGGCAGGGCGGTCCTGGCTGGATCTGCTGGAACTGGTGGGAAAGGTGGTGTTATTACCGCTGAGCCTGTTCAAGCAGTTGTCGGGCGGCCCCAGGACGGTGGCGACCGAACCAGCCTCCGCCACGACTGCGGCGCCCGTAGTCACCGCAACCCAACCTGTTGGCGAGACCCAGGAGTTGGAATGGACGCGGGCAACCACGGTGGAACATACTGTGGAAGAAGCCTCGCCGCCGCCGTTGTTACTGGTCAGGAAACCACCTGAGCGGATCGATCCGGAAACGCCATACCTCCCTGAAGATCACCACCCGGTTGAGGAAAAACCGCCGCTGGCGCTGATCCAGGAAGCATCGCAGCAGGTCGTTCAGGAGGAACCCCCGGTGGCGCCGGAATCGCTGCTCGCCACCGTAGCCTCCAGGGCCTCCGCCGGCGGCAACCCGCGCAACCTCAGGCTGGAGCCGGTCATCGCGTTGCGATCCTCCCAACCGTCCCGACCCACCGTTCATACGGAACCACCGGTACTGCGCGTCGTGCGCACCAGCGCCGCGGCCCCGCTATCTCCCCTGCCGCCGCTGCACCTGTTGGACCCGGCGCCGGAACAACAGGACGGCTATTCGGAGGATGATCTGGAGTCCATGTCCCGCCAGGTGGAAATCCTGTTGCGTCATTTCGGTATCGAGGTGCAGGTGGTGGCGGTGGAGCCCGGTCCGGTGATCACCTGTTTCGAACTGGAGCCGGCGCCGGGAATCAAGGTGAGCCAGATCAGTAACCTGGCCAAGGATCTGGCGCGGGGACTGTCGGTCACCAGCGTGCGGGTGGTGGAAGTCATTCCAGGTAAATCGGTGGTCGGTCTGGAGATTCCCAACAAGCGGCGGCAGATCGTCTATCTCAGCGAGATTCTGACCGCTCCGGTCTATACCAACTCCACCGCGCCGATGACCGTGGCGTTGGGCAAGGACATCGGTGGCAAACCGGTGGTGGCCAATCTCGCCAAGATGCCACATCTGCTGGTGGCCGGCACCACGGGTTCCGGTAAGTCGGTGGCGATCAACGCCATGCTGCTCAGCATGTTGTACAAGGCCACGCCCCGCGAGGTACGGCTGATCCTGGTCGATCCGAAGATGCTGGAGCTGTCGGTCTACGAGGAGATACCGCATCTGCTGGCACCGGTGGTGACCGATATGAAGGAAGCCGCCAACGCGTTGCGCTGGTGCGTGGGCGAAATGGAGCGCCGCTATCGCCTGATGGCGGCGCTGAAGGTGCGCAATCTCGCCGGCTTCAATCAGAAAGTGCAGGAGGCCGGCGACGCCGGCGAGCCCATTCCCGATCCGCTGTTCAAGCCGGAAGAGCATTTCGAAGGAGCTGCAGTGCCGGTGCTGGAACCCATGCCTTACATCGTGGTGGTCATCGACGAACTGGCCGACATGATGATGGTAGTGGGCAAGAAGGTGGAGGAACTGATCGCCCGGCTGGCGCAGAAGGCCCGGGCGGCGGGCATTCACCTGATTCTGGCCACGCAGCGGCCCTCGGTCGATGTCATCACCGGCCTGATCAAGGCTAACATTCCCACCCGTATCGCGTTTCAGGTGTCGGCCAAGGTGGATTCCCGCACCATTCTGGATCAGATGGGCGCGGAGTTGTTATTGGGGCATGGCGATATGCTGTACCTGCCGCCCGGCACCGGTTTAACCAGGCGGGTGCACGGCGCCTTCGTAGCCGACCATGAGGTCCTGCGGGTGGTGGAATATCTGCGCCAGACCGGCGCGCCGGATTATATGGAGGATATCCTGCAGGAGCCGGGTGAAATCATCCCCGGTCTGCCGGGCATGGAAGGTGAGTATGGCGGCGGGGGAGAGGAGGCGGACCCGCTGTACGATCAGGCGGTGCGGATCGTCACCGAATCCCGGCGGGCGTCCATTTCCGGGGTGCAACGCCGCCTGAAGATCGGTTACAACCGGGCGGCGCGGATGATCGAGGAGATGGAGGCGGCGGGCGTTGTCGGACTCTTGCAGCCGAACGGCAGCCGGGAGGTGCTGGCGCCGCCGCCGCCGGAGGCGTAACCGGGTTCCTGGGAGCGCCGGCGTCCCCGCCGGCAAAGCCTGAAGTTATCCTGTCCATTCGCTCAATAACTCGTTATTCGCTCAATCGAACTGACCTATGCTGAATTTCAAGCCAGCGTAGCCCGGATGCAGGCCGGAAGCCGAAATCCGGGGTTCATGGGTGGAACCCGGATTGCGCTCCGCCAGCTCCGCTCCATCCAGGCTACGTTGGCTCTACCATCAGTTCAATCTTGACTTGTTTACCAGTCACCACCAGTAGGGTGACAGACATGGTATGATATGTAAAATATTGCTTGCTGTAAATTTTCCAGTGATGGAGACAAGTTGATACACTATTTTGTGTAGTAATAGCAAAGATAACACTACATGTAGTGCTCACATGTTCTCATCACTGGAAAATTTACACTACCAATAATTTCATTATTCGGGGTGAATTCGACGGCTTCAATCTTGACATCTTCGATATCTAAGGGTATCTCAAAACGGTTCATGGGAGGAACCCGGATTGCGCTCCGCCAGCTCCGCTCCATCCAGGCTACGTTGGCTCTACCATCAGTTCAATCTTGACTTGTTTACCAGTCACCACCAGTAGGGTGACAGACATGGTAT
>CAIMUS010000050.1 GCA_903844665.1 uncultured Pseudomonadota bacterium | reverse complement strand
CTTCGCCGGCCTCAGGGCATCGACGCCAGTCAACAGCCGGCAAAATGCCGGCGCTCCCAGGGAATCCCCGTAGGGGCGGTTCGCGAACCGCCCCTACGGGCTCAGCCTGCAAAGTGTCCCGACTTAAGTGGATACCCCCATCCGAGGATCGACTGCTGCAACAATCTACGTGACGAGCTTGGTGTCTCAAGGGCGCAAACAGCATCCAGTCGCTCGAACCTGGAGTGCACTCCAGGGGTGAATCTTAAGGCAGGGAATATCCATAAAACCTATAATGACATCACCAAATTAATAATACAAGGGCGGAATAGACCGCAAGGCCGTATTCCGCCGAATGATTTTTTGGCTTACCCACCTCATACGGCGCATTACGCTACGCTAATCGCTACGCTAATGCACCCTAGATCTACAACTACTCACTTCAATTCCAGCACCCGTACTGTTGGGGCCACTCCGGCGTCCTGTGCTCGCCGACAAAAATCACGGTCAAAGGTGTGCATGATCGCAGTACCGCAAGCCGCCAAATGCAACGCATCGGCAAAATCGGCGCCGAGGCTGTACCACTCGAGCGCATTTTGAACTTCTTGTTCATCCTCGATCAAACTGTTACTGGCGTCGAGGACGCTTTGTACGAAGGCAGCAATCTGCTCACGTCGGAACTTATAGCGATACCGCAATACCCATTCTGATTCCATCAGCACACCCTTGCTGATAAAGATCCGATTATTACGAATCAGGTCATCGGCTATACCGCTTTGCATCGGATCATCGAAGATGATCAGTCGGATAAGTACATTGGTATCCAAGGCAATCATGAGTTGTCTTCGTCACTATTGGTCTCGCCAAGATCAATGGGCTTACAAAGCTCTTCGAGCGAAATCGGCGGACCCTCATACTTCAACATACCTCGCAAATCAGCTAGATTGTGCTTCGCCTTTTTAACGGATGACTGTAAAAAAATGCCGTGCCCGGTGGGTACTAAAGTTAACTCTATGCCAGCCTCCCAATGCAATTGTTCCCGCAATTCTTTGGGAATTAACAATTGCCCCTTGCTGGATAGCTTCGCGATCAAAGCGGTCATATTTGCCTCCGGTAAGACAAGCGGAATGTCGGTCAGGTAAAAAGTGAACAGCCTCAACGAGAATCAGATAATTAAGCCGGTGTAGCCTGGATGGAGCGGAGCTTGCGAAGCGTAATCCAGGTTCTTCCGGCTGGCCGAAATGATGATCATGGCCCATCGGACGATCCCAGACAATCGCCTATCGCAGGCAAGCTGATCGATCAGCCGGAAGAGAACTCGGATGATTTCCTGGTTACCATCCCGGTCGTGTGTGAGTTGACTTGGCTCTTGCGCAGTCGACGCTATGGGTTTGACCGGGAGCAGATTGCCGATGCCTGGGAATGGCTGTTGGGCTCGAGCCGGTTCCGGTTCCAGATGCGCCCCCAAATTGCCCAGGCAGTAGAGACGTTCCGTACCGGAACCGCGGACCTCTCCGATTACCTGATTCGCTACCTTGCTGAGCACGAAGGAGTCTCTGAAGTCATGACATTCGACCGCGACTTTGCCTCTACGGAAGGTGTCACGCTGCTCGGCGATGAGATGTGAAACCGAAGAGCTCCCAGGTGCAACGGAAGAAATCGGGGATGGCCCGGCTTTTCTTCTGCTTTGCCTGTCGTTACAGGTCCAATTCCGCCAGCGATTGCACCAGTACGGTACGGCTGATAAGCCAGCGTAGCCAGGATGGAGCGGAGCTGGCGGAGCGCAATCCGGGGTCCGCCCGAAAATCCTGGATTCCAGCCTTCGGCCTGCATCCGGGCTACGAGCCAGCGTAACCCGCGTTAGCTTTTATTGTGCGATAACACCCGTAGAACCGCCCGGGGTTCTTTAGCAACCACATGCAGCAACACAAGCGCAGGCCCGCGTGGGATACGATCCCCTCGCTCCCAATGCCGAAGAGTACCTAAGCTAATGCCGAAGGAAGCCGCAAATTGTTCCTGTGTCATGCCAACTTGTTTTCGAACCGCTTTCACATCGATCGAGGCCGGTATCTCGTGAACGACGGCCTCCACTGGCCTACCTTGCGCATGAGTAATCGCTTCTTGCAGCCCTTGTTTGATGCTCTCAAATGCTTTAGTCATGTCTACCGTTACACGCTTGAACCAAAAGCCGAACGAGCTTGGCTAACTCATTGCGTTCAGCTTTGCTGAGATTAGCCTTTTCACTCTTGCCGAAAACGGTGAGTAAATAAAGTGGCATCTGCTCGTTATGAAAGTAGTAAATAACTCGAACCCCACCGCTTTTGCCCATGCCTTGACGCCCCCACCGGAGCTTACGAATGCCACCCGCGCCTGACATGATAACACCTGCTTTGGGAAACATCGCCAGGTGACTGATGAGATCGTGCCGTTCCTCATAGGATAGCAGAGGCTCGGCTCGGCGAATGAATTCCGGCATTTCGGCAATGGTTTGCATCTATTGCAGTGGATACCGCCTGCGGTCCAGTTACCGCTGGACTTCCTCATGGTATCTACGCGCTTTCCCTTGCTGCAAGCCCCGTTGCAATCCTCACCGCAAACCTTGTTCCAAACCTTGTTCCAAACCTTGTTCCAAACCTTGTTCCAATCCCTGTTCAAACCAAGTCGTACCCATCGTCTTCACCTCTTCGAAAGCATCGTCGGCCATCCGGCAGAAAGGTCTTGAGCAGAGTCTTGAAACGTTGATCGTGGTCGTGCATGGGTTGCGCATCGAACGGGCTGCCGTCCAGTCGGCATTCAATCCATTTTATCCACATTGCGCCCAAGACGTTAGGGGAGTTTCAGGACGAGAGTTTCAGAGAGTTTCAGAGTTAGGTTTTGAAAACCCCGGCGGGCAATTGCATAGTCACACAATGCAAACTGCCATATTGTCGGATCAGCGGCAGAGAGGGAATCCCGATCACCTCCCGTCCGGGAAAACAGGCGCGCAAACACGCCAATGCCTGTGCATCGGCCGGATCGTCGTAAATCGGCGCCAGTACCGCCTCGTTGATGATCAGAAAATTGGCGTAACCGGCGGGCAGACGCTGGCCCTCCTCGCTGTAACGGGGCCGGGGCCATGGCAGCGGGACCAGCCGGTAAGGTTTGCCGGCCAGCGTGCGGAATGTCCGCAGTTCCTGTTCCATTGCCCGGAGCGATGCATAATCGCTGTCGGCGGGATCCGCGCAGGTCTGATAGGCGATGGTTCCGGGATCGCAAAACCGGGCCAGGGTATCGATATGGCTGTCCGTATCGTCACCGCCCAGATGGCCCTGGTCCAACCATAAAAAGCGCTCGATTCCCAGCAATTCGCGCAAGCGCCGCTCCAAAACCTCACGTGGCAGGCCGTTGCGGGTCGGCGTCAGCAGGCAGCGGCTGGTAGTCAGCAAAGCGCCCTGACCATCGGATTCGATGCTGCCGCCTTCCAGGATCAGATCCACGGACTGGATCGGGGTGGCGCCGAAGGCGCCCAGCCGATGCAGGCGCACCGTAATTTCATCATCCAGTTCATGCGCGAATTTACCGCCCCAGCCATTGAACCGAAAATTCAGCAAAACGGGAACGCCGTCCCGATACACAGTGATCGGGCCATGATCGCGCGCCCAGGCATCATTGGAGGGAACGCAATAAAGATGGATGCGCTCCGCTATCGCGCCGGCGGCGCGCAGGAGGATCTGAACATGATCCCGATGGTCGGCGTCATAGCAGCCGATAAGCACTGTCTGCCGCCGGCTGATCTCGGCGCTCAGCAGCGTGCAGGTGCGATCGACCTCCGTCAGCCAGGGCCGCCAATCGCTGTGGGTATGCGGCCAGGTGAGCAGAACCGCCGCCTGCGGCTGCCATTCAGCCGGAAGCACAATCTTCGAGGTGGACATAACGGAGAGTTGAATGGCTTAACGGCCGATGAAAATGGTCAACTCGGCCGAACGGTTGAACACAAAGGATGGTTTCAGGCCGAACATGTTGCGAAACGCCCGGCTGAAATGGGCCGAGTCGGAAAAGCCCGCGTTCAAGGCCGCATCGGTGAGGGTGCCACCGCCGGCGACACAGGCCACCACCGCTTTCATCCGGTTCCATTGCCGGAATCGGCGGACGGGAACGCCGGTCTGTTCCTTGAACAGATGCACCAGCCGGGTGGGCGACAGATTGACCCGTTCCGCCAGTTCCTCGACCGAATAACTCTGGGAAATATCTTCCTTGATCAGTTGCACGACCCGTTTGATCCGGGTATCCAGGGAGCGGTTGATATCGGGAGCCAGTTGCTGCGGATCGATGATCCGATCGAGCAGACTGTAGGCGCTGTCGGCGTCGTAGACCTGAAGGTAGAGCTCGCTGACGATGCTCAGGGCCGTGGCTTCATGCGTCAGGCTGTACAGGCATTGCCACTCGCCGCCCTGCATCGCATCCCGCACGATGCGGTAGTGCTCGCTCTCCGGTTCCAGAAACAGCACCGCCATCGGTGCGCCCCCCAGATTGATCTCATGCATGCAACCGGGTGGCGCCAGGACGCTTCTACAGGTCTGCCAGGCGTCGCTTTCGCTCTCCAATACCTGGAACGGCCTGTCGATGCCGAGACACAGGGCGGCTCCCCCCAGGCGATGCTCGGACATATCCGGCAATACCCCCAGATAAAAGGCGCGGTTTTCCCAGATATAAAGCTTGTTCACAGTGCGGAGCCGCAGATAATTAACCGTGGCGAGCCATACTAACCTAATCCGGCTGTTGTGCAAGGTGGCCTACTGTATTGCGGTTCTGGCGGCCTTGCCGGAACCGCGCCGAACCGACAGGCCTTTGCCCCATAAGGTCGCTATCGGCTGATTTTATGCCCCCACGCCCGCACCCGCCGCACGATATCTTCCCGATCCAGGGTGACCAATTCGCGGTTTTTCAAAAGCCGCCGTCCGGCGACCCAAACATCGCTCACCTGCTGGCGGCCGGTGGCGTATACCAGTTGCGACACCGGCTGATAGACCGGTTCCGCCTCGATCGTACCCAGATCGACGGCAATCACATCGGCCCATTTGCCGGGTTCGAGCGAACCGATGTCCCGCTCCAGACCCAGGGCGCGGGCGCCGTTCAGCGTCGCCAGGCGCAGCGCCTGGTGGGCCGGCAGGGCGGCGGCGTCACCCGCCACCGCCTTGGTCAACAGCGCGGCGGTGCGCATTTCGCCGAACAGATTAAGATCGTTATTGCTGGCCGCCCCATCCGTGCCCAAGGCCACATTGACGCCGGCCGCCAGCAGCCTGGCCACCGGGCAGAAGCCGCTCGCCAGTTTCAGATTCGATTCCGGACAGTGGATCACCTGCACGCCGGCCGTGGCGATACGGGCGATCTCCGCCTCGGTCAACTGGGTCATGTGCACCGCCAGCAGGCGGGGTGACAGCAACCCCAGGTCGTCCAGCAACTCCAGCGGCCGCCGGCCCCGCCGCGCCTGGGATTGCTCGACTTCGGCGGCGGTTTCATGCAGGTGTATATGGATGGGGATATCCAGTTCGTCCGCCAGTTCGCGGACTCTGGCCAGGGGCGCATCGCTCACCGTATATGGCGCATGCGGGGCGAATACCGTGCGGAGCAGCGGTTCTCCGTGCAGCGCGGCGTGCAGGGCCACCCCCTTGTCCAGATAGCCCTGCGCATCGGCGGCCCAGGCGGTGGGAAAATCGACCACGATCAACCCGACGCAGGCGCGCATCCCGCAAGTGCGCGCGGCCGCGGCCACCACGTCGGGGAAAAAATACATATCGTTAAAGCAGGTGACGCCGCCCCGCAGCATCTCCGCCATCGCCGCCTGGGTGCCGTCATGCACGAATTCCGCGCCGATCCAGCGCTGCTCCGCCGGCCAGATGTGGTGTTGCAGCCACTCCATCAAGGGCAGGTCATCCGCCAGTCCCCGTAACAGATTCATCGCGGCATGGGTATGGGCATTGACCAGGCCCGGCAACAGGGCATGCGCCGGCAGATCCAACCGGGTGGCGGCGGCATAGCGCCTTACCGCTTCGACCGTAGGCAGAACAGCCACGATCCGCCCATCTCTTATCGCCAGGGCATGGTCTTCCAACACCCGGCCTGGCGGTTCCACCGGGATGATCCAGCGCGCGCTTAATAAGGTGTCAATGGTTTGCATGGCGGTTACCCGAAACGAGGTCCGGGCATTATAACCACGAGTCTCGCCGAAGTCGCAGCGGCCGTCCCCCAAAAAAAAACGCCCCGGCTATGCCGGGGCGGGGCCTCCCTGAAAATCTACGTTGTTAGTATGTTAGCCGCGCGATGGCTGCATCGAGTCCACCGTGATTTCCACCCGGCGGTTCTGGGCGCGGCCGGCGGGAGTTGCATTGCTGGCGACAGGATTGGACTTACCCATGCCGCGCGCCTGGATAATGTTGGGGTTGACGCCCCGTTGCTCCAGGTAATTCACCACGGTCTGGGCGCGCCTCTCGGACAGTTTAAGGTTATAGGCTTCGGAACCGACACTGTCGGTATGACCGGTCACGCTGATGGCGGTAACGGCGGAACCGAGTTGTTGCAGTTTGGCCGCCAGTTCATCCAGCTTGGCCATGCCCGCCGGCTTGAGGTCGTATTTGTCGAAATTGAAGAAGGTATCGGCGCCCAGCGTCATGGTTTCATGCACCGGGACCGGCGGTGGGATGACAGCCACCTCTTCCACACAACCCGGTACCCGGCTTCCCCCTGCGCTCAGCACACACCTGCCGAAGGGATCTTTCACCGGTCCGCCGAAGCCGTCCTGGACATACATATCACCTTCGGCGGCATAAACGCCCGCCGCTATCAGGACCGCCGACGCGGCCACACCAAGTCTAAGCTTTTGCAATCTTACTTTCATCGTATAATCTCCTCGCAATTGTTTGCGCTGTGAGTCCAAACCGTGGGTTGCTGCCACCCGTTGGATATTCGTGTAACTTGCCTGCCAGAGCTATAATCGGGTCATGATTATGCTGGATCAAGGGGTCGCCGTCAGGGCGTACTGTATCTTTAGTGTGTAATCATACACCTTTGTGTCAGATTTGCAAATTATGATACACCATTGTGTCAGATTTGCAAAAAGTGTTGTATATAGAATAAAGGAGGTTTACCTTGCGCATCGCGCTGCTCGAGGATGATCCGCTGTTAGCCAAGATGATGCAGGGATGGGTGGCGGAAGCGGGTTATGACTGTCAGGTTTTTGGGTTGGGGAAAATGTTCATCTATCACTTATGCCAGGACACCTTCGATCTGATCGTCCTGGATTGGATGCTGCCGGACACGGATGGCATCGAGGTCTTGCGGTGGATACGGGAACATATCGACTGGCCGATCCCAATTCTGTTCGTGACCGGCAAGGACGAGGAAAAGGATATCGTGCTGGCCCTGGAGAAGGGCGCGGACGACTATATGGTCAAACCGGTCAAGCGGCTGGAGCTGCTGGCCCGCATCAGGGCGCTCAGCCGTCGCGCCATCCCCCAAAACGATAAACAACAGGTGCTGGAGTTCGGGCAATACCGGTTCGATCTGGTCGTTCACAAGGTTTATTTGAACGATGCCCCCATCGAACTGACCCAAAAAGAATTCGATTTGGTGTTGTTCTTATTTCGCTACTCCGGCCGGGTGATATCGCGTGGCCACATCCTGGAAAGCGTCTGGGGCCGCAATCCCAATCTCAACACGCGCACCGTGGATACCCATATCAGCCGGATCCGCGCCAAGCTGGACTTGGGACCCGAGCATGGCTGGCAGCTCAAGGCTGTCTATCAGCATGGCTATCGGCTGGAACCGGTTGAATCGCCCAATGTTTGACTCTTCTGGACCGGCCTGGGCCGCCGGCCGGTCCCCTTGCTCAACTACCGGAGCGGGCTGGCTCGCGAACGGAGCGTTCGGTAGCCCTCCGGCGCTGTGCGCTGGCAAGCTCGGTCCTGCCCGTATTCGAAAAATCTTTTTGCCATGGCCATTCCGCCAATCCCGGGGCGGTTCGGAACGATGAGCGACACGATGTCCAATGCGCACGATCATATCCGCGCCATCCGCTGGCAGGACAATGCGCTGGTGTTACTGGATCAGCGCTTGCTGCCCGCCCGGACGGATTATCTGTACCTGCAAACCGTGGACGAGGTCGCCCGCGCCATTGCCGACATGGTTGTTCGGGGTGCGCCGGCTATCGGCATTGCCGCGGCCTACGGCGTGGTCCTGGCGGCCCGGGCCCGTTACCGCCGGCAGCCGGAGTGCTGGCAGACAGTGCTACGGGAAGATCTGGCGCGGCTGGCCGCCGCCCGTCCCACGGCGGTGAATCTGGCCTGGGCGCTGCGGCGGATGGAGCGGCTGCTCGCCGGTCTCCAGGGCGATCCGGAGGAACGCCTGCTCGCCGAAGCCAAAGCCATTCACGAAGAGGACATCGCCGCCAATCACCGAATGGGTGAACTGGGGGCGGAGTTGCTCAGGAAGTCGCCGGGGTCCGTATTGACGCATTGCAATACCGGCTCCCTGGCCACCGGTGGTTATGGCACCGCGTTGGGCGTGATTCGCAGCGGCTTTACCGCCGGCCTGATCGATAAAGTCTATGCGGATGAGACCCGTCCCTGGCTGCAGGGCGCCCGCCTGACCGCCTGGGAGCTGGTGCAGGATGGCATCCCGGTCACCCTGCTGGCGGACAGCGCGGCTTCCTATCTGTTGCGCCAGGGTGAAGTCCGTTGGGTGATCGTCGGCGCCGATCGCATCGCCGCCAACGGCGACGTGGCCAACAAGATCGGCACCTATCATCTGGCGGTTTCCGCCCGTCACCATGGTGTCCGTTTTATGGTGGTGGCGCCGACTTCGACGATCGATATGAGCCTTGCCAGCGGCACGGCTATCCCGATCGAACAACGGGGACCGGAAGAACTGCTGACTCTGGCCGGCAAGCCGATTGCCGCGCCGGGAGCGGCCGTCTGGAATCCGGTGTTCGATGTCACGCCGGCGGAACTGATCGATGTGCTGGTCACCGAGCGCGGCGTGATCCTGCAACCGGATGTTGCAAAAATGCGGCATTTATTGGAAAACAGCCGGTAAGCTGGAGAGGTTTTGCTACACTATGTAGCCCCCATGTCGGGTTACGACGCACCCATAACGTCCCTGCTATTGGCTGGCCCGGTAGCGGGCGCGGCTAACCCGACCTACGGGGATTTTCACGGTAAAATTGCTAACAAGTAAAAAATTTTTGGAGCTGACTATGAAAGATCTGCATGGCTACTATCTTGAAGACCTGCAAGTGGGCATGAGCGATTCCTTTGCCAAAACGGTGACCGAGGCGGATGTGGTTCTGTTCGCCGGCATCACCGGTGACAGCAATCCGATCCACATTAACGAAGAGTTTGCCGCCCAGACCATGTTCAAGGGGCGCATCGTCCATGGTGAATTCTCCGGCGGCCTGATTTCCGCCGTATTGGGAACCCGTCTGCCCGGCCCCGGCAGCATCTTCATCACCCAGAGCCTGCGCTTCAAGGCGCCGGTCCGGATCGGTGAAACCGTCACCGCTATCGTGACCGTCAAAGAGATCAATACCGAGCGCCGCCGGGTGATTCTGGCCACCCAGTGCACGGTAAAAGACAAGGTCGTGGTGGAAGGCGAAGCCACCATGATGGTGGATTCCCGGTCTCGTTAGCCGGTCTGCGACCACCGG
Organism: uncultured Pseudomonadota bacterium; assembly: GCA_903844665.1. Classification (GTDB taxonomy): domain Bacteria; phylum Pseudomonadota; class Gammaproteobacteria; order Competibacterales; family Competibacteraceae; genus CAIMUS01. The sequence goes on along the minus strand of CAIMUS010000050.1, from coordinate 27,165 downwards.
TTGGATGGGAGAGAGCTGGCCGGTCCAGGCCGTGACTCTCTCCCCAGATTTAAGAGGCTGTATAAAAACTCCCTCCCCCCTTGTGGGGGAGGGTTGGGGAGAGGGGTTGAAAACGGCCCACAGAATGAACGGTTGCGGCGGCGCCCCACGCTTTACCCCCCACCCTGCCCCTCCCCCACAAGGGGGGAGGGGACGTATCTCTGGGGAAATTAGCTAGTATTATCATGATGTTAGTTTTTATACAGGCTCTAATTCCCTACTCCTGGGATTGTCAGTTAACAGGTGGGTTTAGCGTTGCCTAACTTTGACACCTCGATCGAACCCCGGCCTGTTTAAGGAGTCATGCGTCGTGAGACCTGCGTTTTTGCTCTTCCTGCCCGTCGTTTTACTGGCCAGCGCCTGCAGCAGCCTGAACGAACTGCAAACGCTATTGGGTAAAACTCTCTCCGATATCCAGGCGACGACGGCGCCAACCGAAACCGCAACCCCGCCGGGAACAGCCGCGACTCCCGCACCTCCGGCCCCAGCGGCGCCCCAACCGCCACCACCATCCGGCAAACCAACCATTGCCACCCCAACCCTCGCCGCGCAGTGCGCGGTGCTGGCGAACGCCAACTTCGCCCTTAAACCCAGCCAGAAGGGGGACAAGGTGGCCGCTCTTCAGCAATTACTTTCCAGCGCGGGTTTCTATCGGAACGAGGTCGACGGGGTCTATGATGCCCAGACCCGTTCCGCCGTTATCGCTGTTCACAAGGCGCTCGATCTGCCCCGCACCCCGGCCTGGCGGAACAACGACTGGCATGCCCTCTGCGCCTACTCCGCACCGCCGCTGCCGGCACGGCAGGACAAGCCCGACCGGGTGGAGATCGATCTCAACCGGCAGGTGCTCTATCTGATCAAGCGGGATAAAGTCACGGCGATCATGCCGATCAGTAGCGGCAACGGCAAACCGTATCAGGAGGAAGCGGGCAACTGGGTCAAGGCGGTGACTCCGGCGGGGGATTATTCGATCCTGCGCTTCTATAACGGCTGGCGGACATCCTACCTGGGTGAACTGTACCGACCCTGGTATTTTTATAATGGTTATGCCGTGCATGGTTCCCCCAACGTCCCGCCGGAACCCGCCTCGCACGGTTGCGTGCGCGTCTCCATCTGGGACGCCGACTATCTGGCCCACCAGTTGCAGGTCGGCATGCCGCTCTATATCTGGAAGCAGCCTGATTCGTCTAAAAGATCCAGTTCCTGAATAATTCGCTTGAAGTCAGCAAGATGATCTCCGTGCAAGCCTGACCCCATCATCAACTATGCAAGCCTGACCCCATCACGTATCAGGTTGACGGCGAGGAACGCGCTTCTTCACTGCCCTCGAACACGGCGAGTTCCTCGTTAAGCCTGGCAATCAATTTGCGAATTCCGGCCTTCGTGAACCCTTTTTCTCCAATCGGGTGATTGCGTTGTAGTTCGGCAAGCCGTTCCTGCAAGTCTTGAAGTTCGGACTGCGCCTTTTCGTATTCGCCAGTTGTCGTAATCAAAGCTTCACCTCCACAATGCCTTTTCGCCTTCCGTCGGGTTCGCGTGTCCGACTGAAGAATTCTACCCAGTCGTCCCAATCACGGCGATCTTCCGCGGCGAAAATCTCTTCGGGCCGTCTGGTTAGGAGCATGGTCTCCAGTTCGACGGCCTCGATATCGCCCCGAGACACGCGGTCGACGAAGTCGTCGGCAAGCCAAACAACGGCATCGACGTCGTTGGGTTTGGGTTTCGCCGTGACAAAGCTGCCATCGACAAACAGTCTTTTTGCGGCAACACTTCGCGACAGTTCGATCCAGCGTCTCAGTCGCAATGCCAAACGACGCCGCTGATTCGTTGAGGCGCCGAATCGGAAAATGATCTCAGCCTCGGTTGCGAGATGCAATCCCTCCGGCAGGTAACCGTCTTCGCGAAAGTCTGGGATCATCGTCGACGCGTTGTTCCTTTTCCGATTCGGCGAACGCCGGGCATGAGCCGCGCCGTTCACGGCGTCGGCTCCATGCCCTTGTTAGGTGGTTCCCGTCGCTGTGTGGACGTCCCGAGTGCCACAGGCTCTATACGCTTCGGTGACAGCGAGATACCTTTCCGGCCACTTTTGTGTTGCCGCTCCTTAAGGTCGCGCCACATGGCATAGACGTCATAATTGAATTGCTTTGCGTACGCTTCGCGGGCTTGCCGCACCTCCGCAACAACGCTGTCAATCGCCATGGTTCTTACCCCTCCAACAATTCTTCAGGAGTACAGATTATCGGCACCTCGAAGCCTTTACTGCGGCAGACCCCTTCAATGCGGCTGCGCAACGTAGCATTGGCAATATGGGTACAATTCCACGTGAGGAGATAATCCATCCCGTTGACGACGGCGATGGCAATGTGGAGCGCATCCGCCGCGGCGCTTGTCGGCAGAGGGACGTGCTCGATCAACGTCTGCGCCAGTTCCGCCTCCTCCTCGTGTGGGTTCAACAGTGGCAGAGGCGTTAGGACTGCCACTCGGCGTGCAGCAGCCTCTTGATCGCCGGCTCCCGCTTCGTTGAGCACCATTTGTGAGACGAACAGATCAAAAGCGTGGCGTCGGGTATCCCACCACTCGCGCGTAATCTGTTGGTGCGCAGCCGTCACCAAGTCGCGACTCGGCCGGGCCGTTAAGTAACTAGGGATAGTGGTTTCGAGGTAGACTTTTGGTTTCATGGGTGTACATTACCCCAAAGTCCTCCAGAAAACCACCCGGTTCTTTTGGCACCTAACGGTTAAGCTCAGCCGTGCCGCGTCAGCGGCATCGGCTGGAGCGATTGGTTAGGTCAAGGCTAAACGCATATCATCAACTATGCAAGCCTGACCCCATCATAAAAAATTCCTTTGTTGTTCAATAAGTTAGAGGCCGATATTTGCGAACAACTCTATTGCAAGCCTGACCCCATCACTGCAGCGGGCCGAGTCCGCTGCAGCGACGGGTTAGGCGTCCGGCTTCGGTCGCCGTAAGTACTTGGCCTTTCCTTCTTCCAGCGTCAATTCTGAGACCGCAATAGCCCATGATGAACCTAGGAACCAATTCAGTAATACCAAAATGAGAGCCACCCCTAAGCCGAAAGTAATTGGGTCGAAGGGGAGTATCGCGAAGAAAAGAAGAATGGCCATGCCATAATGAAGCCAAGTTGTTCCATCATTAACCGCCATTGGCGCCACGGCACGGGTAGCATTCTTTGTTGCAGGGGGCAGATCAGGTAAAAGACGCGGCCTCATCCCATTAAAGAAGATGGGGCCATTCCGCGTCAATTTCTCCCAGGTGTTCATCGCGTTTTTATGGTCTTTATAAAATAAATGTCCACACGCGCCTTTAAAGAAAATAGCAAGATAAGCGTGGGCTCCAGTGAATACAGCGAAAACGATCCAGAAATAGGTTATTGGAATGGCGATGTCCGTACTCGGAATCTTCATGGTACTTCCTGCGGTCAGCTTCGTTATGACGGCAGCTATGGCTAGGAGAAACGCGGTAATCAAGAGTTTATTGATGCGTTCGGCGATCTTGATTACGGCCTCGCTTGCAACACTCTTCTCAGTTGAATTTCCCATTACAGTATTCTACAGTTAGAAGAAGGGGTCAGAAGAAGGGGGCAGGTCAGAAGAAGGGGGCAGGTCTTGTTTTTTGCCATCCGTTGCTTTTGTAGCCAGCGTAGCCTGGCTGGAGCAAAGCTTGCGGAGCGCAATCCAGGTTGCTCCTGACCACTTCCACGCTACTCCATCCATCCGATTACAGAAGCGCCAGCACTTTAAGTTCATAAATAGCACATGGATAGCCACCATTCAACCAAGCAAATTGGTCAGAAAATCCATTAGCAGGCACGGGTAGTGTCCTAAAAGTATTGCTTGGTTGTAACAAGCAATTGATTTAACTGACTAAAATCTATTGCACCAACACTTCTGTAACACTACCATCCCGGTTTCGCCGAATAATCAAGCCCGGCCGCCCCGCTATAGCCTGCATGAAGCAAGGCAAAATGCAGGATTCGGCCGTTCACTCTCCTGCAATCGTCATGCGGTCGATCAGTAGCGAGCCACAGCGGATATTGCCCCGCAAATCCAGATCGTTGCCCACGGCGGCGATCCCCAGGAACATCGCTTGCAGATTCCCGGCGATGGTGATTTCCTCCACCGGATATTGAATCTCCCCGCCTTCCACCCAGAAGCCGGCGGCGCCGCGGGAGTAATCCCCGGTCACCAGATCGGCGCCGTGACCCATCAGATGGGTGACCACCAGGCCGGTATCCAACTGCTTTAGCAGACCCGCGAAATCCAACGGTCCCGGCTCCACCGTCACATTATGCACCCCACCGGCGTTACCGGTGGTCTGCATTCCCAACCGGCGGGCCGAATAGCTGTCCAGCACATAGCCTTGTAGCACGCCGCTGCTGACCAGTTCCCGCTCCAGAGTGGCCACGCCCTCGGCGTCGAAGGGAGTGCTGCCCAGGGCCCCCAACAAATGCGGTTCTTCCCGGATGGTGAGAAAGTCGGGGAAGAGTCGCTGGCCCAGACTATCTAGCAGGAAAGAGGACTTGCGGTATAAGGCGCCGCCGCTAATGGCGCCGATAAAGTGGCCGATCACCCCACGCGCCAGCTCCGGCGCGAACAACACCGGCGCCTCGCGGGTGCTCAGACGCCGGCTGTTGAGCCGCCGCAAAGCCCGCATCGCCGCCTGCCGGCCCACCGTCTCCGCCGGTTCCAGGGCGCTCTGCCGGCGATCCACGGTATACCAGTAATCCCGCTGCATCCCGCTGTCATCCTGGGCGATTACCGAGCAGCTCAGCGAGTGATGGGTGCTGGAGTAGCCGCCGCAGAAGCCATGGGAATTACCATACACCAAGCAACCTTCCTGAGTGGCGACGCTGCCGCCTTCGGAATTGCGAATCCGTGAATCATGACCCAGCGCCGCCGCTTCGCACGCTCGGGCGATCTCGATGGCCTGTTCCGCGCCGAGCGCCCAGGGATGATACAGCTCCAGATCGGGTATTTCCCTGGCGAGGCGCTCCGGGTCGGCGAGTCCGGCGCAGGGATCGGCGGCGGTATAGCGGGCGATATCACAGGCGGAGCGGACGGTCTCGCGAATGGCATCCGGACTCCAGTCGGAAGTGCTGGCCGAGCCTTTACGCTGCTCGAAGTAGACGGTCACGCCCAGTCCCCGGCTGCGGTGATGCTCCAGGGTCTCCACCTCGCCCAGGCGCACGGTGACCGACAGCGCCGTGCTGAAATTGACCGCCGCTTCGGCGGCAGTGGCGCCCTGGGCGGATGCTTCCGCCAGGATCGCGGCGACCAGTGCTTCGAGCCGGGATGGGTCCGGCAGAGCAGCAGTTGTGGAGGGTACTGGCATAGGGTTACCTGATGGTGTGTTCATTGATTCCGGTAATCAAAATGAATACCACCATTGACCCACGAATATCAGGATGGTGCAAAGAACATCGATCATTTATGGCTCAAACCGCACGATCTTGAGTCCTTCGACCGGAGTGAAATCCTCAATCGCCCTTGAAGCGTGGCGCCCGTAACTGCCTCACGTGGCCTTCCGGGTCGGCCATATCTTCCCGGTTGCGCCACATCCCGAAGGCGGATTCGGCCTCCTCCTTTGTAGCGGTCTCTGGTGCTATTATCTCTTCCTCGATGCGCACCGTGACGCGCGCATCCATACCAGCGTTGAGCTTCGTACGCCAAACGTCAGGCAGATCACTGGCTTTTACGTGTTCTATCACTATTGCGTTCATAGCGGACTTTCACAGCCAATTGGACCGATTTAATCTGGTCATGGAAAAATTACCGTAAACTTAGCAACTTCTGCGCGATTTGCAAACCTTGGGGAAAAAAACTATAACAAGCAAAGCAGTTCATCCTTTGGCAAGCAGAAACAGATGGATACACGCGAACAGCAACTTCCTGAACAAATCGACAAGCCCAGCAAGAGCCAGCGCAAGCGCGAAGCCCTCGCCTTGCAGGACCTGGGAGCGACGCTGGTAACTCTGAAGCCGACGCAACTGGAAAAAATCCCGTTGCCGGAGGAACTGCGCGAAGCGGTGCTGGCCGCCCGGCAGATGACTCAGCGCGGCGCCCGCAAGCGGCAGTTGCAGTATATCGGCAGGTTGATGCGGGAGATCGATCCGGAGCCGATTCGTGCGGCGCTGGGGCTTGCCAAGCCGGAGCATGTACCCTCACAACGCTGATTGTCGAATGTCAATATGGAGTTTGAGAAGATGGCAACTGCTACCGAGTTCACTGACGACAGCCGGCGTAGCCTGGATGGAGCGGAGCTTGCGAAGCGTAATCCAGGTTCCTCCGGCTGAATGACATGATCCCGACGAGGCTCAGCACCGCGTCCAACAGGGCGTCCAGCAGGCGATGCCAGCGGGTAGGGAGCGGATCGGCCATAACACATTTTAAACCGCGTCCATGTTGAGACCTGAATGGGACAGCCTTATTGTGGATTGGACTCTTCAAGCTGTTCCAGATAGCGGCGAATCTGGTCAGGCGTTAGGCCGGCCAGACGCTCCTTGGGGTCGAGGCCAGCCAGACGCTCTTCGACCGTGAAGTGTTTCATGGCCTTGTCAGCGGGGGTTGCTTCCAGCACCGCATCGATCAACTCTTCACCCAGTTGCATCACATATTCCGGCGTGATTTCTTGAAGTTCGGGGGCGTTTTTCATCAGTAACCTCCATAAACCATAAAGCAAACGTTCAACTTTCAGCGAGGATGCCAGCAGTTCAGATGCCAGCGGATAGGGGGTGGATTGGCCATGAGATATTTTAAACCGCGTCGCCTCGGATTGGAGATTGGGTGACCCCGACCTGTGACCCTGACCTGCACAGGTTAACCTCACAATCGAAAAATTGAAGATAAATTCCGCCAGCGTAACGTCATCTCTTAACCCGCCCGCGTTCCCCCGACCGTCAGCCCATCCACTCGCAAGGTCGGCTGTCCGACCCCGACCGGCACGCTCTGACCGTCCTTGCCGCAGGTGCCTACCCCCTCGTCGAGCCGCAGATCGTTCCCGACCATACTAACCCGGGTCAGCACATCGGGACCGTTGCCGATCAGGGTGGCGCCTTTCACCGGCCGGGTCACCTTGCCGTTTTCGATCAAATAGGCTTCGCTGGCGGAGAACACGAACTTGCCCGAGGTGATATCCACCTGACCGCCGCCGAAGTTGACCGCATACAAACCCTTGTCCACCGAAGCGATGATCTCGGCGGGATCGTGCGGACCGGCCAGCATATAGGTATTGGTCATCCGCGGCAGCGGCAGGTGAGCATAGGATTGACGGCGACCGTTGCCGGTCGGCGCCATTCCCATCAGCCGTGCATTGAGCTTGTCCTGCATATAGCCTTTCAGCACGCCGTTTTCGATCAGCACGGTGTACTGCGTGGGCGTGCCTTCATCGTCGATATTGAGCGAACCGCGCCGGCTCGCCAGCGTGCCGTCATCCACCACGGTGCACAGCGGAGAGGCCACCTGTTGGCCGAGCCGACCGGCGAAGGCCGAGGTGCCTTTGCGGTTGAAATCGCCTTCCAACCCATGCCCCACCGCTTCGTGCAGCAGCACGCCGGGCCAACCGGGTCCCAGCACCACGGTCATGCTGCCCGCCGGGGCCTCCACCGCCTCCAGTTTGATCAGAGCCTGCCGCACCGCTTCACGGGCATAGCCCAGCGCGCGCTCCCGATCCAGAAAATAACCGTAAGCCACCCGGCCGCCGCCGCCGCTGCCACCCTGTTCCCGCTGACCGTTGTGCTCGACAATAACGTTGACGTTCAGCCGCACCAGCGGCCGTACATCGCCGGCCAGGGTGCCGTCGCTGCCGGCCACCAGGATCACCTCGTGGACCGCCGCCAGACTGACCATCACCTGACTGACCCGCGGGTCCTGCCGCCGGGCCTCGGCATCCACGGCTTCCAGCAGGCGCACCTTTTCCGCCGCCGATAAAGTCTCCAGCGGATCCAGCGGCTCATACAGACTCAGACCGGTCTGTGCCCGCCAGGCCTGTAACCGGCCGTTGTTGCCGCTATGAGCGATAGCCCGGGCCGCCTGGGAAGCTTCCAGCAGGGCCGGCAGTACGATTTCATCGGAATAGGCGAAACCGGTTTTTTCACCGCTGACGGCGCGCACGCCCAAACCCTGCTCGATATTATGGCTGGCGTGCTTGACGCCGCCGTCCTCCAGGGACCAGGATTCGTGCCGGCTGATCTGAAAATACAGGTCGCCGCTGTCGATGGTGTGATCGAACAGACAGGTCAGCGCTTTATCCAGATCCTCTTCCCCCAGACCGGCGGGGGCAAGAATATGACTACGGGCAATCGCAAGAGTGTCGGTCATCATGGCCTTGATCCTGTGGAAAATTTAATGCATTTACGAGGTAGGGGCGGTTCGCGAACCGCCCCTACTGCTTAACATTGAAAGACCGCCATGCCGTTTTTCGGTTCATCCCCCGAGCTCGGGCCGGCGATGGTGAATAGCCGGGAACTGTCGCCTTAACGTATGCAGCCGGTCGCGGTCCAGTTCGGCCAGGACGATGCCGGGACCCGCCGGCCGCCGCCCCAGGATCGCCCCCCAGGGATCGACGATCATGCTGTCGCCATAGGTTTCCCGGCCATTGGCGTGCCTGCCGCCCTGGGCCGCGGCGATGACATAACAGAGGTTTTCGATCGCGCGGGCGCGCAGCAGAATTTCCCAGTGCGCCCTGCCGGTGGTGGCGGTGAAAGCGGCGGGCAGCGCCAGTATCTCCATGCCCCGGTCGAGCAGGAGACGGCACAGTTCCGGAAAGCGCAGGTCGTAACACACCGCCAGACCCAGCCGCCCGAACGGTGTCTCGACCACGACCGGCTCATTACCCGGCTCGATCGTGGCGGATTCCCGGTAGCTTTCCCCGCTCTCCACGACCTGAACATCGAACAGGTGGACCTTGTCGTAACGGGCGGCGAGCCGGCCCTGGGGATCGAACACCAGACAGGCGGCGCGCACTTTGTCGTCCGCCCCGGCGACCAGAGGAATGGTCCCTCCCACCAGCCACAGCCGGTGGCGGGCCGCCTGCGCCGCCAGAAACGCCTGGATCGGACCCTCGCCCGCCGGCTCCCGCGCCGCCAGCTTGTCCGTCTCACGCAGTCCCATCAAGGCGAAATTTTCCGGCAGCACCGCCAGTCGGGCGCCACTTGCGGCGGCCCGATGGATTAAATCTTCGGCATCCCGTAAATTGGCTGCAATATCCGGCCCGGAGACCATTTGCAATGCGGCGACCACAGTCATCGTTGCTACCTTCGGCAGGGGTGGAGCTTCAACTATGTATTAAATTCATGCGATTCATTATCATCTGGCCGATCATTACGCCATACCGGTCAAGAATTGACTCTAACGACAGGAGCGGAGCATGTCAAAACGGCATCCAGTTGTTGCGATTACCGGCTCATCCGGAGCGGGCACTTCCACTATCAAGAGCTCCATGGAGCATATCTTCCGACGGGACGGCATCAATGCCGTCGTCGTGGAGGGCGACAGCTTTCACCGCTACGACCGTGCCGAAATGCAGCATCAGGTGGAACTGGCGCAGAAAGAGGGGAGAATCCTCAGCCACTTCGGCCCGGAAGGCAACCACTGGGACAAGCTGGAAGAGTTGTTCCGGGAATACGGCGAGACCGGCGCCGGCATGCGGCGGTATTACATTCATAATGCCGAAGAAGCGGAGTTCTTCGGTCAGGAACCGGGCACATTCACGCCCTGGGAGCCGCTGCCGCCCGATACCGACCTCCTGTTTTACGAAGGACTGCACGGGGGGGTGGTGACGGACATGGTCAACGTAGCCCAATATGTGGATTTGCTGATCGGCGTGGTGCCTATCGTCAACCTGGAATGGATTCAAAAGATTCACCGCGATACGGCCCAGCGCGGTTACAGCGCCGAGGCGGTGACCGACACTATTCTCAGGCGCATGTACGATTACACCCACTACATCACGCCCCAGTTCTCCAGAACCCATGTCAACTTTCAGCGGGTGCCCACGGTGGATACCTCCAATCCCTTTATCGCCCGCGAAATTCCGACCTATGACGAGAGTTTCGTGGTGATCCGGTTTCGTAATCCCAAGACAGATCCTGTCGATTTTCCCTATCTGCTCAGCATCCTACATGGCTCCTTCATGTCCCGCCGCAATACCATCGTGGCGCCGGGCGGCAAGATGGGTCTGGCCATGGAAATCATCCTGCAACCCCGGATCGAGGAATTGGTCAATGCCCGCTTCAGGGAGATTTAACCTTTCCTGTGCTACCCTATTTTCGTGTTAAGATCGATTCGACGATTCGTAAAGGGTGCAATTGAAAGTGTGAGACGCCTGCTTGCCCCTGGGAGCGCCGGCGTCCCCGCCGGCCGACAACCGGCAGGTTAGGTTAGGCCGCGATGTCGGGTTACGGCGCGCCGGCAAGGCCCCCATGTCGGGTTACGACGCGCCCGTAACGTCCCTGCTATTTGCCGATTCGGTAGAGGGCGCGTCTAACCCGACCTACGGGGATTTTTACTTAAACTTTTGCAGAGAACGTGCAAGAAAATGTTCCAGTTTTTAAAAATTCTCGAACCTGAAAAGCACGCGAATTACTGGTTGAGCCTGTTCACCAGCGCCACCTGGCAGGAATTTCTGGCGGCTGGAGGGACGATCAGTGGCTTTCCCCAAAGCCGGCATGAAATCGCCAAACAGGTCCAGGCCGACGATATTCTGTTGTGCTATCTCGCCAGCGCCATGCGCTGGGTGGGCGCGCTGCAGGTCATCGGCCCCAGCCAGGATACGCGGCCGATCTGGCGGGAGGCCGACTTCCCCGTGCGGCTGGAGGTCAGCCCACTCGTCACCCTTGAACCGGAGCAGGGCCTGCCGATGGATAATTTGGAAGGCAAGGTCACCTTTTATACCGGGCCGAAGGATGCCGGTAAGTTTAAAAAGCTGTTGCGCAGCAGCCTGAGTCGTTTGCAGCAGCCCGAGGACGGCAGGCTCATCCTGAAACTGCTGCAGGAAGCCGCCCAGAACACGGGACCCCTCGAATCCGTCGAGCCGGCGCGCAAACCGCTGCTCCGGGTCAAGATCAGGGCCGGCAAAAAGACAGTGGAGGAACTGGTGAGCATACCCGAGGCGGTGGAAACCGTCTCACCCGATGAGGCCGGGAGTGGCGTTCGCCAGGCGGAAATCCTGTACCAGTTGCTCACCCTTGGCGCCGAGATGGGATTGGAGCTGTGGCTGGCCCGGCATGAGCGAACGCGGACCTGGAATAACCGGGTTCTGGGTCAGTTGCCGGGATTGGTCGAAGCTCTGCCGCCGCAATTCAACGAAGCCACCCAACGCGCCATCGAGTCGCTCGATGTGCTGTGGCTGAAAGGCGACTCGATCGTGGCGGCCTTCGAAGTGGAATCCACCCCGTCTCTGCATGCGGGCCTGCTGCGGCTGAACGATCTGCTGGCGCTGCGACCCAGCCTGGACATCAAACTGTACCTGGTCGCTCCCGATGAGCGCCGCTACCGGGTCGAACAGGAAATTCGGCGCCCTACCTTCCAGTTGCGGTCCAAGCCCCTGGCCACTGCCTTTGGCTTCCTGCCTTTCTCCCGGCTGTTGGAAAAAATCAAGGGGATTCGCAAGTTGGGTATCGCCGCTTCGCTCAATCCCCAGTTTCTCGAGGCGCTGACCGAGTATTTCACCCGGCCGGACGCGGAGGATTGAGCTACTCCAGGTGAGCGCGCGGATTGAAATCCAGCTCCCCGGCCATGCGCCGGAACAGTTCGCGCGCCGCCACGGAATCGGCCGGCGGATTGACGATCTGCAAAACCACGTACTGGTCGCCGGGCGGACTGCCCGGCAGACCCCGACCGCGCAGCCGCAGTTTCTGCCCGCTTTGGGAATTGGCCGAAATATTCAGGCTGACCGTGCCGCCCAGGGTAGGCGCCTGGACTTGAGCGCCCAACGCCGCCTCCCAGGGCGCCAGCGGCAGCGTCAGGGTTATATTTTTATCCTCCACCTGATACAGGGGATGCGGTAGCAGCCGGACTTCCAGATATAGATCGCCGCTGGCGCCGCCGCCCATTCCAGGCGCGCCCTGGCCGGCCAGGCGAATCTTCCGGCCGTTGCCGACCCCCGGCGGAATCCTGACATTCAGGGATTTACGGCGGGTGACGCCATGCCCCCTGACGTCCACCTCGGGAATCTGCACCTGCAGGGTGCGGGTAACGCCGTGATAGGCTTCCTCCAGCGTGATCTCGATACGGGCCTGCTGGTCCTCGCCGGCCTGCTGGAAACCACGCCGCCTGCCGCCGATGCCCAGATCGCCGAACAGGGATTCGAAGAAATCGCTGAAGGCGCCCCCGCCGAAGCCGCCACCGCCACGAAATTCATGGTGCTGTTGCCAGCCCGGCGGCGGCCGGAATTCCTGGCCCGCTTTCCAGTTGGCGCCAAGCTGGTCATAGGCGCTGCGCTTGTCGGGATCGCGCAGCACCTCGTAGGCTTCGGAGAGTTCCTTGAAGCGCTCCTCGGCGTTGGCTTCCTTGCTGACATCGGGATGATATTTACGGGCCAGGCGGCGATAGGCTTTCTTGATCGCCTCCTCCGACGCCGTGCGGGGAACCCCCAGGATCTGGTAATAATCCTTATACTGCATGGTTGGTATTCGGAAGGCTATAGTTAGAGTTGGGAACAGGACGACTATCCCGGACTGGCCGGTTTCAAGCAACGGGTAAAGCGTGCGAAGAAACGCATGGCTGTGCGGTTTCCAAGGTATTGGAAATATCGCTGCAACGCAAGATTTCAAAGGCAGGCCAACATCAGCGCCTGCCTGGGTTACCGTGAAAATCCCCGTAGGTCGGGTTAGACGCGCCCTTTCACCAAACCTGGAGATAGCAGGAACTTGGCGGGCGCGTCGTAACCCGACAGGAGGGCCTACAAAGCATGACCATAACCAGCTTATTCACAGAGGTGCACGATGACTGAACAGCAAGAGTTCAAACCCCTCAACATAGCGGTGCTGACCGTTTCCGATAGCCGTAACGAGGCCGATGACGCCTCGGGCCGGGTGCTGGTCGAGCGGTTGCAGGAGGCCGGCCATCGGCTGGCCGAAAAACTGATCGTGCCGGATGATATTTATCGACTCCGCGCCGTGGTCTCGCGCTGGATCGCGGACGAGGCGGTCAACGTCGTGATCAGCACCGGCGGCACCGGCCTTACCGGGCGGGACAGCACCCCGGAAGCGATCCGGGTGCTGCTGGATAAGGAAATCGAAGGTTTCGGCGAAATCTTCCGGTGGCTGTCCTGGGAGGAGGTCGGCACATCCACCCTGCAATCCCGCTGTCTGGCCGGGCTGGCCAACGGCACCTATATCTTCTGTCTGCCCGGCTCGACCGGCGCCTGCCGTACCGGTTGGGACCGGTTGATCAAGACGCAACTGGATTGCCGCACCCGGCCCTGCAATCTGGTGGAACTGCTGCCGCGCGTGCGGGAACGGTAATACGTTGTCAAAACGTGTTATGCAGTAGGAGCGAGCCTGCTTACGAAGGAAATGGGTGGCGGCAGGCCGGCCGGATGCGCGAACAAGCCCGCTCCTACATACAGTCATTTTGCATATAACTGCATTATTCTGTTTTTATTACAAACTTGCCCTATCTATGCTTTGCCATACATAATCTCGCAGTCATATCGACAAGATTTACACGGTGTGGGTGCAATCCTGCCCATCTCAGCGAGACTGGATCGACTGCATGGCCAACGGGCAACTCTCCGCAGTACTGCAATACCCTGATGTCGGCGTCGACCCGGCGCCGTCCATCCTGCCGCTGACCGTATCCGGGCTGAGCTTCGAGGCCGCCGGCCGGCGCCTGCTCGACACGGTTTCCTTCGTGCTCGAAGCGGGGACCTTGCTGGTGGTGCTGGGTCCCAACGGCGCCGGCAAGAGCCTGCTGCTGCGCCTCTGTGACGGCCTGCTGACGCCGACTGCCGGCGCGCTGGATTGGAACGGCAGATCGCCAGCGGAGGCACGCCCCCACCGGGCCATGGTATTCCAGCGGCCGGTGTTGCTGCGCCGTTCCGCCGCCGCCAACATTGCCTACGCCCTGGGCGTGCGGGGGGTGGCGCGCCACGAGCGCAAGATCCGGGTGGCGGAGGCGCTGGCGCGCACCGGGTTAATGCATCTGGCCGATCAACCGGCCAGGGTGCTTTCGGGTGGAGAACAGCAGCGGCTGGCGCTTGCCCGCGCCTGGGCTTTGCAGCCGCAGGCGCTGTTTCTGGACGAACCCACCGCCAATCTCGACCCGGCCGCCACCCGCAGTATCGAGCAACTGATTCGGCTGATCCGTAACGCCGGGACCACCATCATGATGACCACCCACAACCTCGGGCAGGCGCGCCGCCTGGCCCGGGAAGTCCTGTTTCTGCACCAGGGTCGTTTGCTGGAGCAGACCCCTGCCACCGAGTTTTTCGCTCAACCCCGCTGCCGGGAAGCAGCCGCTTTCCTGCGGGGAGATTTGGTGCTTTAACCACCGCGAGGTACGCCAATGAGAATGATCGTAAATTATCTGCGTCGCAGCGGCCTGGGTCTGCTGTCGGTCCTGGCCCTCGCCGGCCTGCTGCTAAACCCCGGCTTGGCGGAGGAACGCTTCATTACCGTCGCGTCGACGACGTCGACCCAGAATTCTGGCCTGTTCGATTACCTGCTGCCGCTGTTTCAAAAACAAACGGGTATCGAGGTCAGAGTCGTGGCGGTCGGTACCGGCCAGGCCATCCAACTGGGCGAGCGCGGCGATGCCGACGTGCTGCTGGTCCATCATCGACCGTCGGAGGAGAAATTTATCCAGGAGGGTCACGGGGTGAAGCGTTTCGATGTGATGTACAACGACTTCGTCATCGTCGGTCCCAAAACCGACCCCGCCGGCATCCGCGGTCAGCATGAGCCGGTGGCGGCCCTGCAGAAGATCGCCGCGGCCAAGGCGCCGTTTGCCTCGCGCGGCGACGACAGCGGCACCCATAAGCTGGAACTGGAGCTGTGGAAGACGGCGAATGTCGATCCCAAGGCGGCCAGCGGCCAGTGGTATCGGGAAACCGGCTCCGGCATGGGCGCCACGCTGAATACCGCCAGCGGCCTCGATGCCTACACGCTGACCGACCGGGCTAGCTGGATCAGCTTCAAGAACAAGGGTGGGCTGGAAGTCCTGGTGCAGGACAGCCCGCGGCTGTTCAACCAGTACGGCCTGATCCTGGTCAATCCGGCGAAACACCCCACCGTCAAGGTCAAGGATGGACAGGCTTTTATCGACTGGCTGCTTTCTGCCGATGGACAAAAGGCGATTGCATCCTTTAAAGTAGATGGACAGCAGTTGTTTTTCCCTAACGCCAAGCCAAGTGGCTCCTGACCGTCTCAATCAGGCGTCGCGTTGCCCTACTCGTGGCGCCTTTCTTTTGGGACGGCTCCCTGCCGTCCCTTTTCTTATTCCAGCAGATGAACTCTCTAAATAATCATTATGCGCCCTCTAATCACACGATGGCTGTTGACCCTGGCGGCGCTGGTGCTGGCGCCGGGCGCACAGGGGGAAGAGCATACCATTACCGATGCAACCGGGCGGACGGTGACCGTGCCGGCGACCATCCAGCGGGTATTCGCCGCCGGACCGACGGCCAGCGTGCTGCTCTACGCACTGGCGCCGGATAAGCTCGTCGGCTGGCCGCGTCCGCTGGACCCGGCGGCCCTGGCTTTCATTGCGCCGCCCTATCGTGAGCTGCCGGCAGTCGGCCGCCTGACGGGACGTGACAACAGCGTTTCGGCGGAGGCGGTGCTCAAGGTTCGGCCCGAGTTGATTGTGGATTTCGGCTCCGTCTACTCTCCCTATATCGCCCTGGCGGAACGAACCCAACAACAGACCGGTCTGCCTTATGTGCTGCTGGACGGCGCCCTGGATAAAACTCCAGCGTCTTTGCGCCTGTTGGGCGGTCTGCTGGGGGTTTCGGAACGCGCCGGGCAACTGGCCCGCTATGCCGAACAGACCTATCAGGAACTGGACAGCCTGCTTCCCAAAATTCCGCCCGAGCAGCGTCCCAAGGTGTATCTTGCCGACGGTCCCGAGGGTCTGGAGACAAACTTACGCGGCGCTATCGGCAGCGAAATTATCGAGCGGGTGGGCGCCGTGAATGTGGCGGTTATTCCCGACCGGCAGGGGCATGTCGGTGTTGCCGTGGAACAGGTGGCCGCCTGGAATCCGGATACGATTATTGCCCTGGATGGGGGCTTTTTTAACAAGGTCTGGAACGATCCTCGTTGGCAGGCTGTCGCGGCGGTCAAAGCCAGGCGGGTCTATCTCTCACCGGGTTTGCCCTTTGGTTGGGTGGATCATCCGACCTCGCTGAACCGGCTGCTGGGCCTCAAATGGCTGCCACAGTTGTTCTATCCGGATGTCTTTAAAGGTGATATCCGGACTCAGGCCCGTGAGTTTTATCAGCTTTTCTATCATATTGAGTTGAGCGACGCGCAACTGGATACCCTGCTGGCGAACACCCGACGGTAGGTTGGGTATGGGCGCAATTGCAACTGCCGGAGGTTTTCGCTACCGTTGTTCGTAGGAGCGGGCTTGCTCGCGAAGGGAGCGCACGGCGGCAACTTGGCCGGATTCGTGAGCAAGCTCGCTCCTACCGTGTAACACTTTAAATTGCACCCGGTAGGGATAAGAGTGTGACCGGACACGGCATGCCGACCACGCAACAGCCTGAAAACTCTGGCATTCGTGATAACTATTTCTACCATGAGATGCAGGAGCACTTGACGCTGACTGGAGCTTGGTAGAACGAAACATCTGCCTAACATATGCTAATGCCATGCACCTGTCGGGCGGATCGGCAATGAGAGGAATACTGGGGCAAACTTACATTATAGGTGGCTTGAAATTACCTCACATTCTATAATATTTGCGTCTTTTCGAACTTAACAATTTGATCAAGCTTAATACATACTGGTATTATAAGATACGTTAATGTCTGTGAGCTTGACTAGAGATATATATCCTGCTTGAGGAAGGGAATTAAGGAGCAGATCTGTTCAACCCGATAAGCAGTTGATTTGAAAGAAAGAATTTAGTGATGAGATTTATCGATCTGTTCGCTGGTCTCGGAGGTTTCCATCTAGCCCTAAGTCGTCTTGGCCATGAATGTGTGTTTGCATCCGAAATCGATCCAGAACTTGCCTATATTTATGAAAAAAATTTTGGGCTGAGACCTACTGGGGACATCCGCACATGTTATAGCAGTGTGCCCTCACATGATATCCTGTGTGCAGGCTTTCCATGCCAGCCATTTTCAAAAGCAGGCGGTCAGAAAGGATTCGAGTGCCCGCAGTGGGGTGATCTATTTGGCTATGTCATCAAGATCCTTGAGCAACATGCCCCTCGTTTTTTAATCATTGAAAATGTTCCGAACTTAACGAGGCATGCTAGTGGTAAAACCTGGTGGCAAGTCGAGAAGCAATTGCATGGAGTCGGCTACGACATTAATTTAATATGCCTTTCTCCACACATGTTCGGTGTACCTCAGATCCGAGAGCGCGCTTTTATTATTGGCGACCGATATGGGCTTAGTAAATTTGAACCTCCTAAAGCAACACATAAATCTGAAGATCTCAACATTTGCTCCGTATTAGACAAGCATCCGAATGACGCAAAACCGCTCTCCGCTTCTTTCATTCGATATCTTGAGGCTTGGCAACACCTTCTGGATCAACTCCCAGAACATGAAAACCTTCCATCATTTCCCATCTGGGCAATGGAATTCGGAGCGACCTATCCAATCTCGACTGGCACACCTATCCATCATGGTCTCCTGAATATCAGTTTGTTCAAAGGTGCATTTGGGGTACCACTGAAAGGTCTCTCGCCCGATAATATGCTAGCCGCGCTTCCTGCTTACGCACGAGATCCCTCCCCAGCTTTTCCGAATTGGAAGATCCATTTTATTGAGCAGAATAGAGCATTTTACCAGCGCCATAATAAGGTGATCGATACTTGGTTACCCTCGATTCGTGAATTTGCACCTAGTTTTCAGAAGCTCGAATGGAATTGGAAAGGTGGCCCTCGAAATCTATGGAAAACCATTATTCAGTTCCGTGCATCCGGCATTAGGGCGAAGCGTCCAACCGCCGCGCCGTCCTTAGTAGCACTCACCACAAGCCAAATTCCTGTTATTCCCTGGGAGCGCCGCTATATGACAATGCGGGAGTGCGCACGGCTTCAGAGTATGGGTGAACTTATTCACTTGCCGGCGACACAAACAGCCACCTATAAGGCACTCGGTAATGCAGTGAACGTCGATGTTGTTGAAGCAATAGCCTGCCAACTTGTTGGTGAGAGACCTAAAGATTTAGAAGATCATTGTGTATCTGGAGAGCTACTGACCGTAGTTCCGGGTCACATTCTTGGCGGCTATGAGCCAATATTGATCACACCATAAGAGCGTGATAGGTTGGAATTAGCATGATAACCATCAGGACCGTCAATATTAGACCTGGGGTCAGTGTTCTAAGTGTTTTACGCCATCTGAACTATAAGCCGTGGTTTGCCTTAGCAGAATTTGTCGATAACTCGCTCCAGAGTTTCTCCATGCACCGAGAGGCACTAGCTGTTCTTCACGGCTCCCGAGTGAAACTCAAAGTTACTATTGAACTTCACGATTCGCCGATACCCCGATTGGTTATTCGTGACAACGCCGCAGGAATTGCCGCGAGTGATTACGCTCGTGCTTTTCGACCTGCCGCTGTACCACCATACCAAAATGGCTTATCCGAGTTTGGGATGGGCATGAAAAGTGCTGCCTGTTGGTTTGCATCTCGTTGGCAAGTACGAACAAAGGCATTGAATGAAGCTATTCAACGCACCATCAAATTCGACATTAATCAGATTGTAAATGATGATATCAGCGAACTCGCAATTGAAGAACGACTGGCACGAATTGAGGAACATTACACAGAAATTATCTTAGAGGATCTGCATCGGCGGCCTATGGGACGTACACTTAGCAAAATCAGAGAGCATCTCACGGATATCTACCGCGTCTTTATTCGTGGCGGAGCACTTGACCTTTTTTTTGATGGCCGGTTGTTACAGTATGAAGATCCGGCAGTTCTTATGGCACCTTATTACCGAGAGCCAGATGGACAACTCCGATCATGGCGTAAAGACATTAGTTTCGACTTTGGTAACGATCTCAATGTTCACGGGTTTGCAGCAATTCGAGCGGTCGGTAGTACATCACGCGCTGGCTTTGCCCTTTTCCGGCGCGGTCGGCTTATTCAAGGCAGCGGCGACGAGGGTTACCGACCGGATATCATCTTTGGCAACGCCAACAGCTATAGATATCAACGCTTGTTCGGAGAGCTTCATCTGGAAGGTTTTAAGGTCTCTCATACAAAGGATGGGTTCCGTTGGGATGATAACGAACAACCATTCCTAGACTTGCTAAAGGAGCATCTTGACTCGGATGACATGCCGCTCTTGAAGCAGGCAGAAGGCTATCGTGCCCGTTCATCGCGGGGCCAGTTGACACGGGCGGCCACCGAAGCCGTCTCGAGTACTGCTGATGCACTAAAGGCAGGTTTGGAAAATGCTTTTGCTGGGATTGAAGCAAGGCTGCCTTTGCCAATGTCTCCACCGCAGATACTTCCGGAGCCACAAACCCAACTTGCCTCTCGGATAATCAATGTTCATTTCCGAGGCGAGGCATGGCAAATTACCATTGAACTTACTAACGATGAGGCTGCTGACTGGATGCAGATCAGCGATAAACCATCTGCTGGCATTCATGAAGAGCCGCGACGTTTAGGTCTTCGGGTCTCAATGGCGCACCCATTTATGGTGCGATTCGCCGGCACGGATACTGAGGATACCGACGCGCTGCTACGCCTTGCTGCGGCCCTTGGGGTTGCTGAGGTTGTCACCCGAGAGGTCGGGTATAAAGGCTCTAGCGTGTTTCTACAAAATGTTAATGACATCATTGCTGAGGCTCTTTCACAACCATGACCCCAGATCATTATTCTTCACAGCCAACTGCGCCGCAGACAGGCACCGCTATCCTTCAAGCCCCCGCATATAGTGCAGGCGCAATTTGGCAGCCTATCGAAGGGACAGAAACACACGAACTTTTGGAACATGTGTTCCGCGGTCGCGAAGACCCAATCATAATGAGGCGTATTATAGATGCCTCGGCGTCTATCTTAGCGCGCTGTATCGGGCCGGACGCCCCAGTTCAAACTGAGACAGGTTTAGTGATCGGCTACGTGCAAAGTGGCAAGACGCTCTCGTTTACCACCGTGACCGCGCTAGCCCGAGACAATCGGTTCCAAATGGTTATTGTGATGACAGGGATCTCCACCTCATTGTTTGATCAGTCGACAAGACGTATTCGCCAGGATCTCAGACTCGACACCTCTCGGGATCGCAAATGGACCATGCTCTCCAACCCTCGCCCAGATCGCGACCTCCGAACCTTACAAGACATCCTCCGCGACTGGCATGATGATGCCACACCAATGGACCAGAAGCTAACGGCTCTGATTACTGTCATGAAGAATCATACGCATCTTGCGAATTTACGCGATTTGCTACAGGGCGTTGATCTCAGACGGTCTCCAGTTCTCATCATTGATGACGAGGCCGATCAGGCGAGCATGAATACGAAAGTGCGCCAAGCCGACGAGAGTACCACGTATCGATGCATTGGCGAAATTCGCCAATGCATTCCTCATCATACCTTCCTACAATACACAGCAACGCCGCAGGCACCTCTTTTGATTAGCCTGATCGATACCTTGTCACCTAAGTTCGTGGAGGTCTTGGAGCCCGGATCTGGATACG
This sequence comes from uncultured Pseudomonadota bacterium, assembly GCA_903844665.1. Taxonomy (GTDB): domain Bacteria; phylum Pseudomonadota; class Gammaproteobacteria; order Competibacterales; family Competibacteraceae; genus CAIMUS01. The sequence goes on along the minus strand of CAIMUS010000050.1, from coordinate 6,271 downwards.
TGGGCGGACGTGAGTTCTTCATTGAGCGACGGGATACCTATGTGCGTGAGATCCCAGAAGAGGAACTTGCAGTCGATCCGGAGGTAGTGGACGACCCACCGTCATCACTGCTTGAGGCTCTACGCATATTCATGATCGGCGTGGCCGCCAACTATGTACGGTCTAATCCACGCGGTAACCGTTCAATGCTGATCCATCCCTCACACCGGACCGAGCGGCATTCAGCCTACACAGGCTGGGTGTCTCGGGTTAAGGCTCATTGGGATAGCATTCTCAGTCGTCCCGACACACCGGCTGCCGTCGAACTCTTGGAAGAATTCCAAAGCGCTTACAACGACCTCCATGTCACTGAACCAGAATTACCTTCCTTCACCGAAATTTCAGGGGTCTTACCTCGCGCAATCCGATTGACGCGCGTGCTCGAAGTGAATGCTAGAGGAGGCAAAACTCCGTTTGTGCCATGGAGCGATACCTACAGTTGGATCCTTGTTGCGGGACAGGCCGTTGATCGTGGATTTACCGTTGAGGGCTTAACGGTTACGTACATGCCCCGAGGCGTTGGTGTTCGCAATGCCGACACTTTACAGCAACGCGGGCGCTTCTTTGGATACAAAAGCTCGTACCTTGGATATTGCCGGATCTACCTTCCGTCGGATGTAATCGATGCCTTTCACAACTACGTCGAACACGAGGAGGATATCCGTAGCCAGCTTCAAGAATACCGGCAGCCGGGTCGTCCTCTGAGCGAATGGAAGCGAGCGTTTATCATGTCGCCGTCGCTCCGCCCGACACGGCATAATGTGCTTCGTCTCGACTACATGCAAGGACTGCTATCGAACGAGTGGCTGGCGCCAGCCTATCCGCTCGCAACTCCCGATATTCTCGAAGCGAACCGCTGGCTCGTAAGCAACTTCCTCAACGGACTGGAGATGTTGCCTGATGACGGACATCCAGACCGTACAGACGCACAGCGGCATCTCCTCGCACAAGACATCCGGCTCGAGACGATTCTTCAGGATCTTCTGATCCCCTTGAAGATCCCTGCTTCGACCGATGCACAGCGGTTCACAGGTCTCATGCTCCAGTTACGACGCGCCTTAGATCGTGATCTGAACGAATTATGCCACGTCTATCGGATGAGCCCTGGCGAAGAGAGACAGCGTGGCCTGAAGCGCGAAGGTCGGATCACAAACCTCTTCCAAGGTGCCTATCCGGTCGAGCGAGTACGACGTGGATCGATTTACCCAGGCGACCGTGAACTTCATGCTCCGAACCGGGTCACGATCCAAATTCACCTATTGAGGCTCACGGACGTAGACAACGCCGAACTCGCGACCCAGGTTCCGGTCGTGGCCGTGTGGGTTCCATCTCGACTTGCTGCCGGCTGGATCGTACAGGACAATGACGTGTGATAGACCTCGAGCATTTGTACAATACACTCCCGTTACCGCCGCATAGCGCCGATAATGAGCGCGTCTTCAGCATAGCACCATTTCCGGGCCGCCCCGATCAGCTAATTGGGCGGACGCTCGATGATCGCCCAGCGATCCTCATCGAAATGGTCCCAGATAAACGGGTTCATGCCCCAATTCTGCTCCAGCATCTGCGTGTTACCTTTAATGTCAGATGCCGGTTTTCCCTTAACAACAAAAGCCAAGACGTACTAGCAACGGTCATTGAATGCCTTGCCGAAGATCGAGAACTGCGTCGATACTTTCTTATTGTCGCGGCACGCATTTTTGAGCAATTAGAACTACAGGCCAGTACAGACCAAATCGTCGCTGCGATTGATGCTCTTGCATCGCTCTTCCAACGCCTTTCTCACCCTTCGATCAAGGGTCCGCAGGGTCTTTTCGGCGAGCTTATTGTCATCGATCTGGCAACAAACCCTATCCGGCTTATGGAGGCTTGGCGAGCGGATCAATTCGAGCATTTCGACTTCGCCCTTAATAGGCTTCGCCTGGAGGTCAAGACAAGTTCTCTCCGCCAACGTCGGCACCAATTTTCGATGGAGCAATGCATCCCACCAGAGGGAACCGAGGGTATTCTGGGATCGGTATTCGTGGAGCGATCTGGCGGCGGGCTTGCTCTCGATGAACTCATTCTCCGTATTGAAAAGCACCTAACAGCACGACCGGATTTAGTAGTTAAGCTGCACAGTGTGGTGGCAGGATCGCTTGGGGCAACACTACCGCAAGTGCTCGCTCATCGGTTTGATGAGCATCTTGCCCGGGCAAGCGTGGTTTTTTACGATCTTGCCACGATTCCAGCCATTCGCGGCCCTGTACCAAATGAGGTCAGCGACGTCCGCTTTACTGTCGAACTCGGCGCCATGGCAGCGATGAGTGCCCGAGTTGCCGGTCAGTACTACGACAGCTTCAGACAAGTGTTCTTGGCATAGGGATATACCGATTAGTAGAGTGCGTTAACGTAGCGTAACGGTTACGGCGCTGCCAGCGCCTAACCCGCCCTACGGGCTATCTATGATGAGGTGACGGAATGATGGTACAAACGAAAGAACAGGTGTTTACGCTTCTCCGTAAACATCAACCCCATCTGCAAAGCTTTGGAGTTAAACGCTATGGCTTGTTTGGCTCTTTTGTGCAAGGGCGGCAAAAACCCCAGAGCGACATAGATATTCTTGTTGAATTCGAGACAGGTAAAAAAACCTTCGATAACTTCATGCACCTTGCTTTCTTCCTGGAGGAAATATTAGGCAGGCGTGTCGATCTGGTCACGCCGGAATCGTTAAGTCCCTATATTGGGCCGAATATTTTGCGTGAGGTTGAATATGGCTCCAACAGCGCGTGAGTACCTTTACCATATTCTTGAAGAAGCAATGTATATCGGTAAAAGCGTCAAGGGCATTGACAAGGATACATTCTTACATGACGAGACTCTTAAGCGTGCCTTTGTACGCAGTATTGAAGTAATCGGCGAAGCAGCAAAGCAAATCCCTGATTCAATACGGCAACGTTATCCGCATATTGAATGGCGAGCAATAGCAGGTATGCGTGATAGATTGATTCATGCTTATTTTGGCGTCGATTATGATGTTGTTTGGGATGCGGTCTGCAATAAAGTACCGATATTGGAAAAAGACATCAGGCAAATCATCAAGAATGAATATCCTTGAGATTCATTTCAATTGCTATGGGGGTTACAGCGCTGCCAGCGCCTAACCCACCCTACGCACTCCCCGTTCGATGGCCTGTTCCATTTCCTCAAGGGTCTTGGCCGGCCCTTTATAGCCCGCGCAGCCGATAACATCTTCAAGCCGGGTTGGTTCAAACGGTTTGAACGGTTTCAGCAATACGCCCTCTGCAACTTCCTCGATGATGAACTCCATCCCCGGCTGCCAGCCGTGCGCATTGCGAACCGACTTCGGCAGGATAACCTGACCTTTCGATGAAAGCCTGACCTTTTCCATACCACTTCTCCAAACCAGAATTAAGATCAAAATAATACCATTCACCCGCGTGCCAACCTACAGAGATGTAAAGTAGTGGGGTGCGTTAGCACAGCGTAACGCACCATCAACGGTGGGTTACGGCGCTGCCAGCGCCTAACCCACCCCTACACGCTTAATCACACGCTACCATAGAGAATCGACTTATGGAACATATCGTTAATCTGCATATCGAGAAATTGCCCGAGGGTGTCTATCTGGCCACCTCCGAAGATATTCCAGGCTTGGTCGCTCAGGGACGTACCATTAGCGAAACCCTGGAAATCGCTCGCGATGTGGCGAGAAAACTCCTGGAAGCCCAGCACGAACGGCAGGGACAGAAACATGCTTGCCACTGAAACCAGCTATCTAGCCGCCTTCCTGGTCGCCCTGCTGGGCGGCGTTCATTGTGTGGGGATGTGCGGCGGCATCGTCGGCGCGCTGACGCTGGGTCTGCCACCCGCCACCCGCGCGCACTTCCCGGCCATGCTACCCTATCTCCTGGCTTACAACGCCGGCCGTATCACCAGTTACACCCTGGCGGGAATCCTAGCCGGCGGCGTCGGCGCTTGGGCGGCGAATCTGACCGCGGTCCATCACGGCCAGCAGATTTTGCAGTTCATCGCCGGTCTGTTCCTGATTCTGCTGGGTCTCTACCTGGCCGGCTGGTGGCAGGGACTGTTGCTGCGGGTGGAACAGGCCGGTGGGATGCTATGGCGGCGGATCGAGCCGCTGGGACGGCGCTTGCTGCCGGTGCGTACGCCCGTTCAGGCGCTGGGCATGGGACTGGTATGGGGCTGGCTGCCCTGCGGGCTGGTCTACAGCGTACTGATCTGGGCGATCAGCGCCGGCAGCGCCCTCCAGGGCGGATTGCTGATGCTAAGTTTCGGCCTGGGCACCCTGCCGACACTGCTGGCCATGGGCGCCTTCGCCGCCGCTCTGTCCAAGCTGGTGCGTAAACCATGGGTAAGAAGCAGTGCCGGCATCCTGGTGATCGCCTTCGGCCTCTATCAAATCTGGTTGGTGCTGCGGTGACAATTATACTGGGTGAAGCGTAACTTAGAATCTGGGAGATGCTTTATGGCGACTAAACGACTTGATCCTCTGAACCGTTACCGGGAATACGCCGAGTTTCAGTTAGCGATGGATGGAGAGGGACTTGGGTTGCGATCGGCCCGACAGTCGCTGGCGGACATGTCCCTTACACCACAAGAGCAACAGTCCTTGGCCGATTTGGATGAATTGGTTATCGCTTCGGTACAGGACAATCCCTACATCAACCCAGTCTTGTTAAAAGACGATGCCACCCAACCGTTGCATTACTGGTGGTGGCATTTGGGAAAGCTGCGCACCGGCGCCTATCCTGCTGAACTGCTGCCGGAGCAGCTAAGGGCCATCTATCGGCAGCGGGAATTGGCCCATGCTTTTTGAATGCTCGACATCACTCCACCAGTTATTTCGCCGCCCCCGGCCAGGGCATGATCGGCACCGCCGAAATCGAATTCTTGGGCGAGCCTTCCACGATCTTGTCGCTATAGGCCAGATAGACCAGCACATTGCGCGTCTTGTCGGAAAACCTGACCACATGCAGGCGCTTGAACAAAATAGAGCGGCGCTCACTGAACACTTCCTCCCCTTCCTTGAAGGACTCTTTTATATTAATCGGCCCCACCTGCCGGCAGGCGATGGACGCATCCGAAGTATCCTCGGCCAGCCCCAGTCCCCCCTTGATCCCGCCGGTTTCGGAACGACTGAGATAGCAGGTCACGCCCGCGACCTTGGGGTCGTCGAAGGCGTCGATCACAATCTTGTGATTCGGACCCAGGAATTTGAACACGGTATCGACACTGCCGATTTCCTCGGCGTGGCTGCCGCCGGCCAGCGCGCCGAGCAACAGACTGGATACAAGAAAACTCTGAGAACGTCGCATGGGTGACTCCCCCCGTCAGCGATTAAAATAAGACTCATCATCGAAAGTCTTCAACCAGTGCGGCCGTATACCGATGAAGACCGTGATCAACATGCCGTTCAAGACGCCCTCCGGAAATAAGAACAAAGGCAGAAACGGCAAATAAGACTGCACCATCTCATCGAAGGAATAGACATTATTGGCGACCAGCAGCCCCACCATGGCGAGGACCGCGCAACCGGCGGCCAGCATGGCGCCCAGAAAAGCGCATAAATAGATATAGATGAAGATATGATGGGGCAAATGGCGATCCACCCACTGGTAAACGAGATAGCTCACCGACACCGGCAATGCGCCGAACAGCAGGGCGTTCAGCGCCACCGCCTCCAGCCCTCCTCCCTTGAGCGCCAGTCCCAACGTCGCCAGACCGACGCCGAGCACTCCCATCGACCAGCCGAACATCAGGGTGAATACCGTCACTCCCAGGAAGTGAAAACCCAGGCCCGGCTTCAAGCCGGCGCCCAAACTCCACAGCAACAGCAGCGCCACCACCGACCCTGAAAACAGTTGCTGCAACCCGGCGGCCCGTAACTGTCGCCAGGGCGCATAACGGATGGCCTGCCAGAGCACCACGGCGCCCACCACATCGGCGAAAAAAAGCCAATCGGAAGGCAGTAAATGGCTGGGAATATTCATGCTTGCCGCCAACGGTACGAGTCGCGTTACCAAAATTGCGCGAAAAGCCCCGTCCTTCAGGGCGGGGATGAATAGCGCGCTGTTGCGGCGGTTCGATACCGCCGCCACGTAAGCGTTCAGCCCCCTCCCCCTAGCCCCCTCCCACAAGGGGAGGGGGAATACGCTAAGTAGCTGTTTTGCAATAACTCCCTCCCCCCTTGTGGGGGAGGGTCGGGGAG
>CAIMUS010000049.1 GCA_903844665.1 uncultured Pseudomonadota bacterium | reverse complement strand
TTTATTCAAGAAGGCGCCCATGATCTTCACCACACCGCTACCGTTTATCAAGGAGTTTATCGACCAGCTTGACCAGGGGATCCGAGAGTGTGCGCCGACGCGCAAGCTGTCGAAGGCGCAGCGCTGGTGGTTGAGTTTTTGTCTGATGGGCATCCTGCTGTCCAATTCCGTGTGTTGGGCGGCGTTTGAACGGGTCGGCTTAGGAGGTTACAGTCAATCGTAGGTCGGGCAAAAGCGAAGCGAAAGCGTAGCGTTGCCCGACATCTTTGGAATCTCTAACCGTGCAGGTCGGGCACATTCGTGCCCGACCTGCCTGGCTACTACTGCAATGGCTCAAACTGACAAGTAAACGTCGAAGCGGATGTTTTCAGCGGTAATGCTCATATCCGGTCGAGATCCCTCCAGCGCCGGCGCCGACCGGGGACGCTTGACCACCACCCGCCGGCGGGCGCCACGCAAGGCTGCTGCCAGCAGGACGGGAGCATCCAGGTCATTCCCCACCAAGTCCCTGAGCAGGCGCATCTCCTTCCTGACCAAAGCCGATTTGCTCCGGTGGGGATACATCGGGTCCAGATAGACCACCTCGGGGCGTTCGCCCTCGTCCAGACCGGCCAGCAGCGTGCGGCTGTCGGCTACCGTCAGGCGCAGGCGTTCCCGCACCATCGCGCCAATCTCCGGATCTTGGGCGGCCCGTTCCAACCCATCGCGCACCAGGGCGGCGATTACCGGGGAGCGCTCCACCAAGTGCACAGTGCAGCCCAAACAGGCCAGCACGAAGGCGTCACGGCCCAGGCCGGCGGTGGCGTCCAGTACAGTGGGATTGGCGCCGCCTTTCAGACCGACCGCTCTGGCCAGAGGCTGGCGCCGGCCGCCGCCGTAGCGACGCCGGTAAGCCAGCGGGCCATTGATGAAATCCACATAGACCGGCCCCGGCGCAGCAGGTCCCTGGGCGCGCAATTCCAGCCGTTCCGGGGTTAACGCCAGCAACCAGGGAAACGGAGATTCAGCAGGCGTGGCGGGCAAGGGCAGATTCAATTCCAGTGCCAGCGCGGCGGCCCGGTCCTGGAGAACTGGGTCGGTAGCGGTTACAGCGATCATTCCTGGTCAGGGGGTTGTGAGGCCAATTCCGCTTCCAACTGTTCGATGCTCGGCAGGCTGTCCGCCAGTTCCTTGGGCAGGGTGGCAGTGAGTTCATAAGCCGATACACCTATGGGTTTATGCATGTCGCGCAAAGCGTATTCGACGATGACCCCGTTGTTATTCCTGCACAGGATCAGACCGATGCTGGGCGCGTCGGACGGATGGCGCAGCAGATCATCCACGGCGGACAGATAGAAGTTCATTTTGCCGGCGTATTCCGGTTTAAAATCACTCGCCTTGAGGTCGATCACCACATAGCAGCGTAATTTGAGGTGATAGAACAGCAGATCGAGGTAAAAATCCTGGTCGCCGACGTCCAGATGGTACTGGCTGCCGACAAAGGCAAAGCCGACACCCAGTTCCAGTAAAAATTGACGGATATGAGCCAGCAGGCCGCGCTCCAGGTTTTTTTCATGGGCGGCGTCTGCCGAAGTCAGAAAATCGAACTGATAGGGGTCTTTCAGGAGCTGCTGGGCCAAGTCCGATTGCGGTGGGGGCAAGGTACGGGCAAAGTTGGTCATGGCCTTGCCCTGGCGCTCGTACAGACGGGTTTCTATCTGATGGACCAGGATATTGCGGCTCCAGCCGTATTCAACGGTCTGGCGAATGTACCATGCGCGTTGAATCGGGTCTTTGACATAATCCAGAATACGGACGTTGTGCCCCCAGGGAATTTGTGCAACAACCTGTTGCACAAATTGCTCTTCAGGGTAAGCCTCCGCAAACGCCCGCATATATTTGAGATTGCGGGCGGAAAACCCTTTCATGTCGGGGAAAGCATGGCGTAGGTCCAGCGCCAGCCGGTCGATGACTTTGGCGCCCCAGCCCTGGGTCTGCTGGCGTTCGAGGATATCTCGTCCAATCTGCCAGTAGAGCAGGAGCAGTTCTTTGTTGACTGCCAGACTGGCGCTGAGACGGGCCGCCTGGATGCGGGATTTCAGCGCGGTCAGCCAGTCGGCATAACCGGCGGGAGGTGGATTTTGGATGCTCATCAGTTTTTACCGAAAGCCGGCGAGGACGCCGGCGCTCCCAGAATGTTTATGCCGTTACTCCAAGCTCCTTCTTAAACCGCCGGCACCGACGGCAAGCCCGCCAGCGCCATCGCCAGTTCGCTTTCGTCGTAGGACTGATCCGTCAGTTTGCCGGCGAAGTAATCCATATACGCCTGCATATCGAAATGCCCATGGCCGCAGAGATTGAACAGAATACAGCGGCTTATCCCTTCCTCCTTGCAGCGCAGCGCCTCATCGATCGCGCCACGGATGGCATGATTGGCCTCCGGCGCGGGCAGAATGCCTTCCACCCGGGCGAACTGCACCCCGGCCTCGAAGCAACTCAGTTGATGATAGGCGCGCGCCTCGATCAGGTTCAGCGTCTTGAGATGGCTGACCAGTGGCGCCATGCCGTGATAGCGCAAGCCGCCGGCATGGAATCCCGGCGGGGTAAAGGACGAACCCAGGGTATACATTTTGGTCAGCGGCGTCAGATGCGCAGTATCGCCGAAGTCATAGGCATACTGGCCGCGCGTCAGGGAGGGACAGGCCGCCGGCTCGATAGCGATGACGCGCACCGGGCGACCGCCGCGCAGTTGTTCACCCAGAAACGGACAGGCGATGCCGGCGAAATTCGAACCGCCGCCGGTGCAGCCGACGATCACATCCGGATAATCGTCCGCCAGTTCCAACTGCGCCAGGGCTTCCAGCCCGACCACCGTCTGGTGCAACAGCACGTGATTCAGCACCGAACCCAGGGCATAGTGGGTATCACTGCGCTGTACGGCGACTTCCACCGCTTCCGAAATCGCAATCCCCAGGCTGCCCGGATGCTCCGGCCGTTTGGCGAGAATGGCCCGTCCCGCCGCGGTTTCCATCGAAGGCGAAGCGGTGCAGGTGGCGCCATAGGTTTCCATCAGCGCCCGCCGATAGGGCTTTTGCTGATAGGATACTCGTACCATAAACACCTGAATTTCCATGTCGAACAACGACCCGGCAAAGGCCAGCGAGGAGCCCCACTGACCGGCGCCGGTCTCGGTGGCGATGCGTTTGACGCCGGCTTCCTTGTTATAGAATGCCTGCGCCACCGCCGTGTTGGGCTTGTGGCTGCCCGCCGGGCTGACGCCCTCGTATTTGTAGTAAATCCGGGCCGGCGTGCCCAGCGCCTGCTCCAGCCGGCGGGCGCGGTAGAGCGGACTGGGCCGCCACAGGCGATAGATCTCGCGGACCGGCGTAGGAATTTCTATTTCCCGCTCGGTGGCCATTTCCTGCTGGATCAGCGCCAGGGGAAACAACGGCTCCAGGTCGGCCGGTCCGACCGGTTGATAGGTCCCCGGATGCAACACCGGCGGCAGGGGTACGGGCAGATCCGCCGCGATGTTGTACCAGTATTTGGGCAGCCGGCTCTCGTCCAGCAGGTATTTGGTTGGTTCAGTCATCGTGCTCGGTCTTCTCAGGTTGCAGTCGGAACCGGCGCCCGTTCAAACCGGTTGCGCCGTTCTTAGGATAGGCATTACCATATTTTACGCAGTGTACCACGTCGCTGGTAACCCCCAGCAGACTGGCGCTTGGCGCCATCTTTCGCTCCACGGTCACAGCGGTTTCCGCTACTGTGGCGGTGGTGAGCGCTGGCTATGGAGTTTATGCTATAGCCTGAAATAATACGGCTTTTGGTTTACACTTTATCAGGACAGGTAACGATGGACAGAAGTTTATCGACAACCTAACCAGCAACATCCAAGGAATTTAATACTATGAACACGAACATTGAAGAAACAGGTAAGAATTTACTGGATATCATTAATAACAGTCGATTCTTCTTATTTCTCCTGGTTGGCATTTATATCGGCATTACGGTTATCTCAACCACTGACGAGATGCTGATAAAGCAAAGCCAGGTAAAACTGCCACTTCTCGATGTGCAAATCCCGGTTACCAGCCATTTTGGATTTCACAATATTGCTCCCTGGTTGGTAGTACTTCTACATGGCAGTCTGCTGCTGGAGCTGGCTGTATTAGGAATGGGAAAAAAGCTGCAATCCTTTAAAGAATCAGTAAAACCAAGGAGTTTTGAATATATCGAATTTATTATATTCCGTTCTATTCTTTTTTTAATTCTGATCATCCTGCCTGTATCGATCTTGCTATTGATACAGGGGCGGTTTCTGGTGTTACACGACGTAATAATTACCTGGATGCAACGGTTTGCCATTGTAGCGGATCTGATCTTGCTATGGTTGCTATGGCCTGGGGTAGGGTGGGATTATGATCAAGTTGAAGCACAGGGGACTAATGGGTGGAAACGTCTCTCAAAGCAGCCATTTCTCTTTGGTGTTACTGGGTGCAGCGTGTTGTTGATGATGCTGATGACTATTCCCGGCGATCAGAAGCCCGAGCAACAATGGTTATGGTCCTACCTGCCAGAAAATCCCCCCTTAAAATCTATGACCAAGTGGTGGTTCCAATGGCGTAACCTGGATCTCCATGAGAAAGTGCTGATTACCACTCCACTAGAACAGGAATTGATAAATAATCTTCGAATCGGAAAAATAGAGGAGAAAGATCTGCAAAAAATACCGACAAATTTTTTCCAGGGCATTGATATGGCTCATGCCAATCTAATTCAAGCCATCTTGCCTAGAATCGATTTTAGAGCAGCGCACGAAAAATATCCAACTCAATTACAAGGTGCAGATTTGAGATATGCAAAAATGCCGGGAGCATTGTCAGATGAAGCCAACCTGCAAGGCGCCAATCTGCAGGGGGCATGGTTACTGAAGGCCGAGTTGCGGAAGGCCGACTTAAAGAATGCTAATTTACAGGATGCCGATTTACAGGGCGCCAACTTACAAGGCGCCAACTTATGGGACGTCAATTTACAGAGGGCCAACTTACAGGGCGCCGATTTACAGAGGGCCAACTTACAGGGCGCCGATTTACGGGGCGCCAACTTGCAGAATGCCAACTTGCAAGGAGCCTGCCTGAATCAGGCTAAATTGGCAGGGGCTATCCTGAATAAGGCCAAGTTCGAGCCAAGACAACTTGAGCAGTCTGATTGGAATCTGGTCTCTCACTAGAAGAATCCGGTCCAAACTGTCACCGGGCAGCGCCAGGCGTTGCCCGGTCATCACTTGGCCCGCATTAACCGCTGCTTCTCCCGTTGCCAGTCGCGATCCTTCTCCGTTTCCCGCTTGTCATGTTCTTTCTTGCCCTTGGCCAGTCCCATATCCAGTTTGGCGCGACCGTGCTTCCAGTACAGCGCCAGCGGCATCAGGGTATAGCCCTTGCGTTCGCTGGCGCCGATCAGCCGGCTGATTTCGGCGCGATGCAGCAGCAGTTTGCGGGTGCGGGTCGGGTCGGTTTTGATATGGGTGGAGGCGGAGACCAGGGGCGAGATATGACAGCCGAACAGATAAGCCTCGCCGTCCTTGATCAGGACATAGCTTTCCTTGATCTGCGCCCGGCCGGCCCGCAGGCTTTTCACCTCCCAGCCCTGCAGGGCAAGGCCCGCTTCGAAGTGCTCCTCGATAAAGTAATCGTGGAACGCCTTCTTGTTTCTGGCAATGCTGTTGTCGCTGGTTTCTTTCTTGCTCATGGGATATTCAGGTTAACCGTCGAGTGGTAAAATGAAGGTAATAACCAAAGTTTAAGACTTTCGTGTTATCGGCAACCGGGTAATACGTATACGCTTCCGATCGACCACGTATATTGAAGTTTCCAAAACATCCACGGTGATCTGTTGCAATACTTTATTCAACAGTTCGCACATCTCGAAATCGGAATAGTTACCACCACGGAACAAAACTAATCCTGGTCCTTCCGCCATACTCAAAGCCAGCAAGCGGGGAAAATCCAGATCCGCCGTAATCACGATACGACCCTCCTGACGAGCTATCTCGAGCAATTCACTGTCAGCAGCGGTACTTTTACCGATTTCATAGGCATGCACTCCTTCGTGTCCATGCGCTTTTAGCACTTCGAGGAGCAACGCCGAAACTGGCATATCCAGGAGTGCTTTCATTACGACAGCTCAATCACTTGCTCATCGGCCAGAAAAGCAGCATAACCAAGCGCTTCCTGAATGTCTTCATCTTCCAGATAGGGATAGGACTTCAGGATCGTGGCAGGCGTTTCACCGGCAGCCAGCAAACCCAATAATCGAGATACCGGAAAACGCAAACCACGAATACAGGGTTTGCCACCGCAAACAGCAGGATTTATCGTAATACGTTTGAAGTTCATCAATATTCTACCTCATCAATTAGCCAAGCTTCCCCGACAATATTTTTTTCACCGGCGATAATCAACCGGTTCCCCACCTGCCCCAAGGCAACCACCCCTTCGGTCGTGTCCTGAACGGATCTCTGTCCAAGACCCATAACAACGGGTCGAGCACCCGGCGTGGAGCAATGCTGGTTTGGAGTTGCTGGTCCTTTGGCGATGCGCCCAGGGCAGACACCACACAAAACCGCACGCCGTCAAAATTATCCTCGGCATTGTTCAAAAAAGCCTTTGCCAGCAAGTGTTCCGCCGTCAGTGTCTGTAATTGCTCGGAGGTTGCTAACAGCGATTTTTTATAGCTTGGATAATCGCCCAGGCCGTCGAAGGTTCCGGCCTGAAGATAGTCCCGCAATTCGCTATATTGCTCCAACGCGATCCATTCATCGGCCTTGGTGTACACCACCAGCAGGCGCTGAAGCCGGGTATTGCCGCCCAGGTCTGCGATGCCATTTCTGTAGACTGTCAACAGTCTTTCCATCTGTTGGGCCATGCACTCCCTTTTCTTCTCTTGGTCCAAGTCGGCACATTCTCGCTCCAGATCCGGAATGCTCAGTAAAAACAAAACCGTCGTACTACGGGCCAGGAATTTTGCATAAGTCACCATTCGAGTGACCTTTTCAAAGCTTTCCCCGGCGGCGTCGTAGCAGAGCAAAGTCGCCCCTTTTCCGGTCGGAATTTCTTTCACCTGAACCAGGGTGGGTTTGGGAAAGTTCTGGGCTGTGGAATCGGGCAACTTTCCTTCCTTCAGCATCCTGATATTGAAATCCAGAATTTCCAGACTGCGGTCGCCGGGGGCCGTTTTATAAAAACCATGCCAATGCTGCGGCAGTTCGTGATGGGCCAGGACATGGAACAACGCGGCCAGATACACGGTTTTGCCATGCCCGCGAAAGCCGACGGAACTCAATACCACCGGCGGAAACTCGGAATAACCCTTCACGTATAAGGCAGGAACAGATTCCTTGCATTCCGGGCAGGTATAACCGGTATCAGCGTTTTTGGTGAATTGAACTACTTGCTCCAGATAGAAAGGACATAACATTGGCTTAATTTTCCAGGACTTGTTTCAACCGCCGCAGTAGTTCTTCCGGCCAGAAGCCTGTCACGGCCAGACCCTTGGCGTCAAGGGATAATTCAACCTCAGCGGCCGGCGCGGGTTGGGAATCGGCATCAGCGGTATAGCGCGGGCTCAGGAAGTGCAACTGCTGGTTGGCGCTGCCGCGCCAGCGCAAGGGGGCAGTCTGAGCCTGAATATAAGGCCCATCAATCAGCAGGTCCAGCCGCGCCAGGAGCGCCTGGACTCCAGGGTCGGGGTGGTCTTGCAGTTCCTGCAGAGTGTTGTAACCGCTGTAGCAGGCAATCCCTAATCCCTTAGCCTGTAAATGTGCACTGAGCACCGCCAGCGGAGCCGCCTGCAAGAAAGGCTCACCCCCGCTGTAAGTAACCCCTTCGATCCCCGTAACGGCGAGGATTCGGGCCGCCATCTGCTCGACAGCGATCAGGTGGCGTGGGATTATGGGCAGGAATTCGGGATTGATACACCCTGGACAACGCCGGGGACAGCCTTGCAGCCACAGCACAAAGCGCTCGCCGGGACCGTTCACCACCGAACGGGCTTGCCAGGCGGCCACGTTCAACATCCCTGCCTTAGGCGGCGACTCTGTGGACATCACGGGCGCCACCTCCGCCTCGCTAAGCCGCGACCGGCTGTAGAACAGGGTTTGAAAGCCGCTCCGCTGATGGGGCGAGCGGTCTTTCTCGACATTGGCGTACAGCAGTTGCGCGGCGGTGATCGGCATGGAGTTTTTCTCCTTCAGGCTGTTTTCTCTTTATCTCTAATGATGCCGAAGTTCAGACATGGATGCTCCCCAATTACACCAGCGGAACTGAATCGTCGTAGAGCGTCTCGGGCGCAACATCAATATCACCTGGCCACACCACTGTGCCGTAATCCACCCGTACCCGCTCGAACACGGCAGGCGACGCAATTCGGTTCCATGGCTTCATTGCAAGGAGCGGTCGCATATCGAAACGGCGACGCTCGCCATTCTCGAATTCGAGATCGAGCTGAAACCCAGATCGAGGTAAAACAGCAATTATGTCGAGCAACATGAGCAATCTCATTTACTCCGCGCCAAGCGCCTCTTCAAGCGTGGTCGCGGTAAGCAATTGCATGCTCCAGAGCTGCAGTTCTTGCAGGGAAGCAGTCTCGATTCGTGCTACCGTCTCGGCAGGCAAAGGACCAAACTTGGCGGTTAATTGCTCAAGCAGAGTGGCTATCCTGCCGTCGATCTGTCCTTGGGCCGCGCCGGCGGCGCGTACCGCCTCCAAGTCGGCATATCCCCGCCGTTGCAGCAAATTGCGCAACGTAACCTCATGCGCCGCGTCGCGGTCATAAAGCGCCTCCACCGGCACCGGATTTTTGAGCACTCCGGGTGCCTCCAGCAGTTGTCCGGGCCGGTACAGTTGCACCGGTTGCTGTGGCTGGTGGACCTCGACACAGCGCGGCCCACTCAGGCGCACGACCCAGATCATGCGAGTTCCCGCTTCCAGGAGGTCGGCGATCTTTTCGGCCAGCGCCACTTCGTCCTGTCCGGAATCGGCGTACTCCACCGCCAGCGCCGGCACGCCCTTGACCCAGCCGGGCGTATCGGGAATCGCGCCCACCGCGACGTCCGGCGCGCGCAAGGTGCCGGGTTCGGGAGAAAAACCGGTATCCACCCCGGCAGCCTCTGCAGCCGGGTCGCTGTCGAGCATCGATCCTCCCAGCAAATTGGCGCGCGACCCACGTCCCCCGGTGGGCAGACACAGGATAGCGTGACCATCAGAAAGCTCGTAGGGATCCCCTGAACGTATTTGTTCGGCTTTGAAAGGTCCCTTCGTCGTAAGTAAATTTTTCGTACTCATCGGTTGGCTCCATTAAAAGGTTAGGAGGTTGTTAAGGGGTGGTGAGGTTGAAGCGGTCGGCCAACATGCGCCGGGTGTTTTCGGGTAGCGATAGCTGATCGTGAATTCGCACCGGGATTTTCTTCAAGGGCCGGCTGCGGTGATGATCCTCGCTCAGGGCGTTCAATACGGAGTTTACCGCATAGTCGTAGTCAAGAGTTTGACCCAGCGACGGTGGGTATAGGTCCAGGCGGTCGATATCGGCGCTACGCGCCTGACGACTGGCCGAATCAAAGAGCGAAATGCTCAGTTCGCCGGGCGCGGTGGCAGAGGGCACAGCGCCGATGACTCCGGTGAGGCGCTGGGCGGTCACAAACTTCGTGTGGTCGCCGCAGTACCGGCAGACGAAATAGTCGGCGAAATCCTCATGCTGGCGGGGTTCCTCAACCATCAACAGCCGCCCGCTCCAGCGTACCGGCCAGGGGGAGGCTCGGTGTATACACGCGGTGATAATCTTTTATTCATGGGATTTTAACCATGTTGCGTACCCATCTCGCGCCAAAGAAAGCCAGACGCTGGTTGGGCCTGATAGGGGGCACGGTGTCGCTAAGCGGGTTCCACAGATTCGGCTTGAAGCTGGGCCGCGGCGCGCCCAGTCCAGTCCAGGTATTGCCGTCGCGCACCCATTCCACCACTCCGCCGCGCAGCAGGCTGAAATCCAACAGGGTTTGTGGCCGCACTTGCGCCTCCAGGCGGCGCAGCAAAGCGGCGGCGCAGGGAGTGGGCCAAGAATTCTCGTTTTGGCTCAAGACCCCGTCGTTCCGGCAGGGAAGCCGGAATCCAGCGTCCAGGGATGGCAAGCTATGGGTTACGGCAGAGCTGCCACTTGATCCCAAAGCTTCACATCCTTGTGACTGGATTCCGGCATCCTTGCCGGAATGACAATTTAACTTGATGGACTGAAAACACCGATAGATGGCCCGCCATTCCGTCACGGTCGGCAGCCGGTAGCCGTCCCCCAACCAGGCGGCGTAGGCTTCCGCTTCCGCAGCCAACAGTCCGGTCAGAAACAGCCGCTCCCGCTGCTCCGGGGTAAAGCGTTGCGGCGAGACGCGGGGATTGAGTGTTAAACCGCGTCCATTTTGAGACCTGAAGTTCTGGGGAATCAAACCGGTGCGGTCGTTATAGCCACCGATTCCCTCCCCCTTGACGGGGGAGGGTTAGGGTGAGGGTGAAGGGTGGTAAAACGGCGGCGGTTGGTTCTAACTCCCACGTTCCCCCCCACCCTAGCCCTCCCCCACGAGGGGGGAGGGAACGGAAGGGTAACAGTTAAGGGAAAACTATGGGTTTCAAAATAGATGCGGTTTAGGAGTTCCTCATACCAGTTGTCTCCCTGCGGGGTGAGATCGGCCAGGTAATACTCGAACTGAAGCTTGGTCAGGGGCAGCAGGCTCACGGCCAAAGCCGGGTCTTGCAGTTCAAGGTACGGAAAGCCGGTGCGGTCAAAGCAGCAGTCCATAGCAGTTTTCGCCTTAATCCCTGCCAAGAATCGGACGGTCTTTTCTAATTTCCCGTTGCCAGGCGACGGGATCATCGATTTTGCTGAACGTGCCGAGTTCCCGAAGTCTTTTTAAGGCATCGAGCAGGGTTTCCTCTTGCGATGGGATAGGACTCTCGCCGATAGGTTCATCCTGGGTTATGGCGACCCGTTGTTCCGCCACCGCTCGGCCGATGGCGTCGGCCTTTTGGGTCAGTGCAAGCTGCAAATTTCTCAGACAGGTTCGCCCAGAGTTAGTGACTTGTTCCTGCCGACGCTGCGTCTGGCGAAGATCATCAAGGCTATGGTCCATACTGTAGGTATCGACCGGAGTCGTTCCGTGCAGCCATTGCCGGGAGGCCGCCACTTCGGTATCGAAGGTAGAACGAAGACCTTCCGACATGCCATTGATCTGATCTGTCCATTGCTTTTGCAGCGCCGCGCTTTCCGACTGTAGGCTTTGCAGACTTTGCAGCAGATTCAGTTTTTCCTGGCGTTCGCGTTGCAGTCGTACTTGGGTATATTTTTCTCCGCTCATGGGTCGCCCCTTTGGTGCATGAGAGTTTGGCTCAATGTGGATTCGTAGGGTGCGTCCTACGCACCAATACCCGGCCTCCCTGCTGGATCGAAACGATGGTGCGTAGGACGCACCTTACAAAGCTGCCAATTCACGGGCGTGCACGATTTCCCGGTGGCCTATGGGTCGTACCTGCCATGCTTCTAACGTGACCACAGCCGCAGTCCTGCCATCCAGTAGAGTGAACTCCACCTCATAGGCCAGGCCATCGCGATAGATATGGACGACAGTACCCACATCACCGGCTTCGAGCCCCTCGGTGGGCACTGCTGTTTTCAATACCACTCGATCATGCTCTCTTATCATTGCTATGGTTAAAACCAATGGGGTGGATCGCGCTTCGCTCCACCCACCCCACAGCGGTTAACGGTCCGGCTCAAATCTCCTTGGCCTTACTGCGCAACACGTACTTTTGAATCTTGCCGGTCGAAGTCTTGGGCAATTCCCCGAACACCACCATCTTCGGCACCTTGAAGCGCGCCAACTGGCCGCGGCAAAATTCGATGATCTCCTCCGCCGTGGTCTGTTCCATGCCCGGCTTCAGATTGACGAAGGCGCAGGGGGTTTCGCCCCATTTCTCGTCGGGACGCGCCACCACCGCCGCTTCCATGACCGCCGGGTGCCGATAGAGGATGTCTTCGACTTCGATGGTGGAGATATTCTCGCCGCCGGAGATGATGATGTCCTTGGAGCGGTCCTTGATATCCAGATAGCCGTTCGGGTGCCAGACCGCCAGGTCGCCGGAATGGAACCAGCCACCCTCGAATTCCTTTTCGGTGGCGTGGGGATTCTTGAGATATCCCTTCATCACCAGATTGCCACGCATGAAGATCTCGCCGATGGTCTTGCCGTCCTTGGGGGTCGGTTGCAGGGTTCTGGAATCGGCCACCATCAACCCGTCCAGCATCGGATAGCGCACGCCCTGGCGGGACTTGAGCGCGGCTTGCTGTTCCAGTGGCAACTCGTCCCACTCATCGTGCCAGGCGCAGACCACGCAGGGACCATAAGTCTCGGTCAGACCGTAGACATGCGTCACCCCGAACCCCATCTGTTCCATCCCGGCGATGATGGCGGCGGGTGGCGCGGCTCCGGCGGTCATCACCTTCACCTGATGGTCGATACCAGCTTTCATCTCGTCCGGGGCATTGATCAGGGTATTCAACACGATAGGCGCGCCGCAGAAGTGATTCACCTTGTTCTCGCGAATCGACTCGAAAATAGCGTCGGCCCGCACATGTCGCAAGGCGACATTGGTGCCCACCGCCGCCGCGATGCTCCAGGGAAAACACCAGCCATTGCAGTGGAACATCGGCAAAGTCCAGAGATAGACCGGATGCAGCCCCATGCCCCAGGACATCACATTGCACACCGCGTTCAGATAGGCGCCGCGGTGATGATACACCACGCCCTTGGGATTGCCGGTCGTGCCCGAGGTATAGTTCAACGAAATCGCCTGCCACTCGTCGGCCGGATACTCCCAGGCGAAGTCCGGGTCGCCTTCGGCCAGCAGGGCTTCATAGTTTTTCTCACCCAGCCGCTCGCCGCCCGCGAACTGGGGATCGTCCACATCGATCACCACCGGCCGGCTGTCCGCCGGCAGCAACTTCAGCGCCTTGGAAATAGTTCCGGAGAACTCCCGGTCGGTAATCAGCAGCTTGGCCTCGCCGTGCTGCAGCATAAAGGCGATCATCTCCGCGTCCAGACGGATATTCAGGGTGTTCAGCACCGCCCCGGACATCGGCACCCCGAAATGCACCTCGAACATTTCCGGCAGATTCGGCAGCATGATTGCCACCGTATCGCCCAGGCCGATGCCCCGTCTCTGCAGCGCCGAGGCCAATTGCCGGCAGCGGCGGTAGGTTTCCGCCCAGGTCCGCCGCACCGGGCCATGAAGGGTGGCGATGCGCTCGGGATACACTGCCGCCGCCCGTTCCAGGAAGGTCGAGGGGGTCAGCGGCGTGAAATTGGCGGCGTTCTTGTCCAGACCCAGTTCATAGGGATTGCTGTGGGGATTGCTCATGCAAGGACTCCTCGCTTCGATTGTTTGTTTAAAGGGCTTTGGCTTTATCGCGCAGGACGAACTTCTGCACCTTGCCGGTGGCGGTTTTGGGCAGTTCCCCGAATACCACCGTCTTCGGCACCTTGAAGCGCGCCAACTGGCTGCGGCAGAACTCGATGATCTCTTCCCCGGTCACCGGCGGCGCCTCCGGCTTCAGGGTGATAAAGGCGCAGGGCGTTTCGCCCCATTTCTCGTCGGGACGCGCCACCACCGCCGCTTCCATGACCGCCGGATGACGGTATAGCACATCTTCGACTTCCACGGTGGAGATATTTTCCCCGCCGGAGATCACGATATCCTTGGAACGGTCCTTGATCTCGACATAGCCATCGGGATGCCAGACCGCCAGGTCGCCGGAATGGAACCAGCCGCCCTCGAAAGCTTCCACGGTGGCCTTGGGATTCTTCAGATATCCTTTCATTATCAGATTGCCGCGCATGAAGATCTCGCCGAGGGTCCTGCCGTCCTTGGGCGCCGGTTGCAGGGTTACCGGATCGGCCACCATCAGCCCGTCCAGCATCGGATAGCGCACCCCCTGGCGGGACTTGAGCCTGGCCCGCTGCTCCAGTGGCAGTTCATCCCATTCATCATGCCAGGCGCAGGACAGGGCAGGTCCATAAGTTTCGGTCAGGCCGTAGGCATGGGTAATATCGAAGCCCATCCGCTCCAGGTTTTCCAGTATTGCGGCGGGCGGCGGCGCGCCGCCGGTAAAAACCTTGACGACGTGGTCGATCCCGGTTCTCAGCTCGGCAGGCGCATTGCTCAGCATATTCATCACCGTCGGCGCACCGCAGAAGTGATTGACTTTGTTCTCGCGAATCGAATCGAAAATCGCATCGGCCCGCACATGCCGCAGGGCGACGCTGACGCCCACCGCCGCGGCGATGCTCCAGGGGAAACACCAGCCGTTGCAATGGAACATCGGTAGGGTCCACAGATACACCGGATGCAGCCCCATGCCCCAGGCCATCACATTGCAGACCGCATCCAGGTAGGCGCCGCGGTGGTGATAGACCACGCCCTTGGGGTTGCCGGTGGTGCCGGAGGTGTAGTTCAGGCAAATCGACTGCCACTCATCCGCGGGAAACTCCCAGGCGAAGTCCGGATCGCCTTCGGCCAGCAGCGCTTCATAGTCTTTCTCCCCCAGTAGCTCGCCGCCTGCGAACTGGGGATCGTCCACATCGATCACCACCGGCCGGCTGTCCGCCGGCAGCAGTTTCAGCGCCTTGGCAATGGTGCCGGAGAACTCGCGGTCGGTGAGCAGCAGTTTGGCCTCGCCATGCTGCAGCATAAAGGCGATCATTTCCGCGTCCAGGCGGACGTTCAGGGTGTTCAGCACCACCCCGGCCATCGGCACCCCGAAATGCACCTCGAACATTTCCGGCAGATTCGGTAGCATCACCGCCACTGTATCGTCCAGACCGAGGCCCCGTTGCTGTAACGCCGAGGCCAGTTGCCGGCAGCGGCGGTAGGTTTCCGCCCAGGTGCGCCGCAGCGGGCCGTGAACGGTGGCGATCTTATCGGGGTAGACCGAAGCGGCCCGCTCGATGAAGGTCAAAGGGGTCAGCGGGATGAAATTGGCGGCGTTCTTATCCAGACCCAACTCATACGGATTATTGCAGGTGTTGCTCATGAGATATCTCTTCTCCCAGCCCAGTTATATTCATGAAAGCAGGAGGCGTCACGCCGGGCGAAGCTTCTTCCCGGCAGAACCGGATCCGCTCGATGCCAAGCCCTCCAGGGTGATCGGCAACGGATAATGCGCCATAGTTGGCGGTTTAATCCTTATTAGAGTATGTTTTAAAAAAAAATTAAGTTTACCGGGTAAGCAGGATGCAGTTTATGAGTTTTGTCAAAGTATTGTCAGCCGGTTCGTGCCCGGCGATCGAAGCTGTCTTTCCTCCGATCGCCCATGAGCGAGGTGCGGGTCCGGTCGCAGTCGCGCGGACCGGCGGACAACCGGGTGGGTTTCGGGAGTTCCTATCGCCATGATGGATTCCAGCAATATCGTTCTACGCCTGGGCAAACCTGTCGACGCCCAAGCTATCGCCCTGCTGTCCCGCGAGTTGATAGAACCCGGCCTGGGCTGGTCCTGGACGCCCGCGAGGGTACTGGGCAGTATCCATCAGCGCGATACGATAACCCTGGTGGCCGCCGCCCAGCAGCAGATGATCGGCTTTGCGATCATGTATTTCGGTCTGGAACAGGCCCATCTCAATCTGCTGGCGGTGCGCCCGTCGCACCAGCGCCGCGGCGTCGGTCGCCGCCTGCTGGACTGGCTGGAAAAGTCGGCCCGCACCGCCGGTATCGTGGCGATTTTTCTGGAGTTGCGCACCGCCAATATCGGCGCGCACTGTTTCTATCAGCGGCTCGGTTTCAGCGACAGCGCTTTCCTGCCGGGCTATTACGGTGACCGGGAAGCAGCCATCCGGATGGTGCGTAAACTGCGGGCGGGCAGGTAAATTGCGGCCTGCTTAACATCGTTGTGGTATCAGTGCGCCCTGTTCAGTTCAACTTGTTTGGACTGTTGTCGCAAGGCGCCGGCGAAAAAGTCCAGCACGTGTTGGCGGTAGGCATCGGGAGCGCGCTCGTAGAAATCTTCATGATGGGCGCCCGGCACCACCCATAATTGCTTGGGTTCCGACGCTCTGGCGTACAACCGCTCCGACTCGGCCAGGGTGGTGTGGCGATCTTCCGCGCCGACAATGAACAGGATCGGCGCCTTGACCTCGCCGATGCGGTCAATCGGCCGCAGCACTTCCGGGGCTACCCCCAGGCGCGGTTGCAACTGCCAGGTGAAGAAGGGATACAGCCAACCGCTCCAGGCGCCCAGACGCAGGCGGATGCGGTCGGCCGTCGCCTCTTCGATGGTCGGGTAAAGCGCCTCCAACACCATGGCGTCAGCCGGCAGCGGTCCATCCGGTCCCAGCACGGCGGCGGCGGCGCCCAGGGAGAAACCGATAATCCCCACTTTTTCGATGCCGCGCTGGCGCATAAACTCTACTGCGGCGCGACCATCCAGCGCTTCCAGATAGCCATCGGTGACATGGCTGCCTACGCTTTCGCCATTGGATTGAAAATCGAACAGCAGCACCGGATAACCCGCCGCCTTCAGGAAACGGGCTCGTTCCAGCATCGAACGGCGATCGGTGCCGGAGCCGTGCATGAGCACCACCCCGGCCTGGGAGTTCGGGCCGGGCAACCACCAGCCGTGCAGGGTAGCGCCCGAGCGGCTGGTAAAGGTGACGGCCTCCGCGCCCAGGTCGGCCGGGGGTGGACCGACCCGATAATTATTCGGCGCGTAAAGCTGTCCGCCGAGCCGCCAGGCGATGGCGACAGCGGCCAATCCCCCCAGCAAAATAAACAGGATAAGCAGTCGACCGAGTCGCCCCCGGCGGGTGTACAGAGGAGTCATAGTACTGGAGGAGGCTGTTGTCGATAGTTCTTAGCTGCCGCAGGCGCACCGCCTCCGGCGTCGTTCCGCTGCGCCGATTAACTCCAGGAATCATTCCCGCTATCGAAATCCGACGGAGTATCGAAATTCGATGAGGTATCGGAAGCGGCATTGGAATCCGATCCGCCCCAGTCATCACCCAGACCGGCCGTATCGAAATTGGTGGCAGGGGGCTTGGACTCCTGGTCCGGCGCAGGATTGAGCGGCGACTCGGTCGGCGTCGGCCCGGCGGGCGGCGTGGTGGAGGCATGACCACGGTTGAGCAGGCTGTCCGCCAGGGCGCCACCCGCCAGGCCCGCCAGGAAACCGGTGGCGGCGCCCGTCAGTCCCGGCCTGCCGCCGGCAGGAGGAGGAGGAGTCGACACAGACATCGGGCCGGTCGGCCCGACACCACCGCTTCCGGCAAAGCGATCCAGGGGTTCGTCGCGGCGGGGCGTGAGGGGATTGCCGGTCGCCGCCAGTTGCTGTTCGCGCCACCGCCGTTGCCGCCCGCGGGACCGCATATAGACCACTACACCCACTACGATAATACCGAGCCCGACCAACGGTAACAGCCCCCAACCACCGCCGCCGGTTGGTCGGGGGGTAATGGCGGGGCTATGAGGCGCCAATGCACCCGCGGTTCCCGCCGAGCCGAGTTCCGCCTTAAACTTGGTCAGATAGGCGGGGCTGGCGAAATCCATAGCGGGATTCAACCGCTCCGCCGTGCTTAAAGCTTGGCGCGCTTGCGCGTCCTGCCGCTGGGCATGCAGGATTTGGGCATAGAGATAATAGGCTTTGGCGCTGTTGGGCTTCTCCCGGATAACCTGCTCGATCCCGCTGCGGGCGCCGGTCAGGTCACCCTTATTGATCAGGGTTTCGATATCGGTCGCGCTGGGCGCAGCCAGCGCCGCCGCGGCCCAGCAGAGAATTACCGTCAGGATGGTTGCAAAACCGATCTGCTTGTTCCAGTTGTTACGCATAATCACCTCGAGAATGCAAACAAGGCCGCTTCGGAATAGAGGCGGTTCATAGCGAAAGTTGGTGTCCTTTTGGGGGGCATAGTTCCCGCCCGAAACTGGGTGTAGGAGCGAGCTTGCTCGCGAAGACCACCGGATGTAGGAGCGAGCTTGCTCGCGAAAGCCACCTGTAGCCGCGGACCGGGCGAATTCGCGAGCAAGCTCGCTCCTACAAAATAGAGATTCACCTTATACGCTATGAAGCATGCTTTAATTGGCTATCCAGTGTCAAAGCCAAGTAGGTACGCATTGCGTACCTTTTCCGGGCCTTACCCGGTATGCTGCGTTACCGGTCTTACGTGGGGAACGATGGTACGCGGTGCGTACCCTACGAATTTCAAAACGGCAAATGTCTAGCCTGTGGACACTACTTCATGGAGTCAGATGAAACACATCTGCATCACCTCAATGGGGCCATGATCATCGTTTCGGCCATAGCAATCTACAGGAGAGCCAGCTTGCCAAAGTTGATAACGATGCAAAGGAGGGTGCTGGCCGAAACGATGATCATGGCCGAGTCAATCGCCAAATGGTAAGTTTCGATGCTGTTGAGAAGTGCTATGAGACAATTGCAGGTGGAACAGGTTTAGCCTTAGGAAAACTGGTAGTGTTGCAGGAATGTTGATATGACAAATTTTAATGAGTTAAATCAATCGCTTTTTATGGTTTGGCAACACTCTTAAAGCATTACCGCCACAACAAACGCTAAACATATTCATGCAACCCGCACTCCCGCTTCAACCCGAAGAAGCGGGTTTCCTCTTCGGCCATGCCATCCGCCAGCCGCCGGGTGGTATGGACATCGCCGATGGAGACATAACCCTGATGCCAGAGCGGATGGTAAGGCAGCTTGTGCAGGGTCAGATAACGGTAAACATCCCGATCGGTCCAGTCGATGATGGGGTGGACTTTGGTCCGGCCGTTGCGCTCTACCAGAACCCCCAGATTCTGCCGGCTTTGCGCCTGCCGCCGCCGCAGACCGGCGATCCAGGCTTTTGCCCCCAACTCTTGCAGGGCCTTCTGCATCGGTTCCACCTTGTTGATCCGGTTGTAAAACTCGATACCCGCCAAGCCCTGTTCCCAGAGCCTGCCGTACAGCGCTTCCTGAGTGGCGGGACTGAACTCGGGCTGATAGATCTTGAGGTTCAAAGACAGGCGCTCGGTCAGTTCCTCCACGAAGCGATAGGTTTCGGGGAAAAGATAACCGGTGTCCACCAGAATGACGGGGATATTCGGTTGCTGCCGGGTGACTATATGCAAGGTAACGGCCGCCTGGGCGCCGAAGCTGGATGACATCACGACTTCACCGGCAAAACATTCCAACGCCCAGGCGACACGCTGTTCCGCGTCCATGGTCTCCAGCATCCGGTTGGCTTTCCCCAGATCGAAGTCTGACCCGTCAGCGCTTACACTGTTCGCCGTTGTCGGATAAATCTCAGTCATCACCTGTGTCCCCTGTCAAAAACCCGATCGGCAACCAAACTGGTGTAGCTTGGTTAACCCTCGGCGCTAAAGTTAACAGCCCTCGAAGCAATCAAAAAGGAATTAATACCTATATCTTTATTATATTTGGTTATAAACAATGATCTCAGTTTGGTGGGAGCGAGCTTGCTCGCGAATGTTTCCAGGTTGGCGCCGAACACCGCCTTCTCTCCTCCAAAGCGAATCACATCCAGCCCGAAGGGTAACGAATTCCGCTTAAGGGGTATGCTACAATTTCGCCCGTGCCGACGCCCGGCATCCATCCTTTCCGCCAATACCCTAACGACCCTGGAAAGCGCACCATGAGCGAGATGAGTTTCGAGCAAGCCCGTTTTAATATGATTGAACAACAGATCCGGCCGTGGGAGGTGCTGGACCAGCGGGTATTGGATGTGATGCAGCAAATCCCCCGTGAGGATTTTGTCCCCCCACCGTATCGTAAGCTGGCCTTTGCCGATGTCGCTATTCCCTTAGGTCACGGTCAGTTCATGATGCTGCCGAAAATAGAAGCCCGGATGCTGCAAGCCCTGGCGATACAACCGACCGAACGGGTGCTGGAAGTGGGCACCGGCAGCGCTTATACCGCCGCCTGCCTGGCCCGTCTGGGAGACAGCGTAGTCAGCGTGGATATTTTTCCGGAATTTACCCAGGCCGCCCAGCGCAAACTGTCGGCCCACGGCATTAAAAATATTGTCCTGCACGGCGGCGATGCCGCTCTGGGTTGGGGCGGGCAACGCTACGACGCCATCGCCATCACCGGCTCCCTGCCCACCGTGCCCGAGCGTTGGCCGCAGCAGTTGACCATCGGCGGCCGACTGTTCGTCGTGGTGGGAGAATTGCCGGTGATGGAGGCCTTGCTGATTACCCGGATGGGCGAGCACGAATGGGCCAGCGACAGCCTGTTCGATACCGAACTGCCGCCCTTGCTGAATGTCACCAAGCCGGTCGAATTCGAGTTTTAAGGTTGCCGTGACAATCCCCGTAGGTCGGGTTAGACGCGCCCTCTACCGAGCCAGGAAATAGCAGGGACGTGACGGGCGCGTCGTAACCCGACATGGGGGCCGGGCGCCCCCTCAAGCCCGCGTCCAATTGCGCTCGACTCCCACGACCCCCAAGAAAACCAGCCAGATCAGTGCCCAGGCTGGAATACTCAGGCCCAGGAATGACCAGTTGATCTGAGTGCAATCACCGGTGCCTCGCAATACCTGGCGCAAGGTTTCCCAGGGTGACAGCACCTCCAGCATGGAGGCCAGATCCATACCACAGGCGAGTTTATCGGCTCCCGGCATAAAGTATTGCAACCAGACATGACGCGCCGCCACAGCCGCGCCGATGCCTGCCGTCAGGGCCAGCAAGACCGCATAAACGCGGGCGCCGCCGCCGGCTGGATCATGCCCGGCCGCCAGGAGAAACACGATGCCGGTGCTGAAGATCGCCAGCCGCTGCAAAATGCACAGCGGACACGGTTCCAGATGGAGGCCGAATTGCAGATAGTAGCCAAAGCCCAGCAAGGCGGCGCAGGCCAGAAAGCCCAGCAGATTGATCAGCCGTCGGGAAGGCGGCCAGCGGGGCGTGGCAAGCGGCAGGGCGGTGCTCGGTGCAGTTGACATCGATGGGATATCCTCTCTACATTCAAAGGGCGCCATTATACTCATCGGCGGCGTATGGGCAGCGATAACGCATGTACCTATTGATCTTCTCCTCAACGGCGGGACGCCGTTGCCACTTGGCGCAGCGATAACGCATGTACTTATTGATCCCCCCTTCTTCGGCACGAATCCAGGCTTTCCTCGCGCAGCAAAGCTGGCCCGCTTCGGCTATCCGCTGGCGCGCAGCCTGCAACGCCGCTTTGCCGCCGCCTCGCTGGCGGCCATGAGGCAGGCGGTCTTAGAGGCTGTATAAAAACTCCCTCCCCCCTTGTGGGGGAGGGTTGAGGTGGGGGGTAAGCCAGCGTAGGGTGCGGTAGCGAAGCGTAACGCACCGTTACCAACAAAGCCTGGCAATATCGCCGTGATAAGCTACGGGCAAGCGCGCGACGGTTTCACAAAAATCCCGTTGCACCTGCTGCCGCAGTTGGGTTTGCTCCAGGCTTTGCAGTCCCAGGGCGCCGAACAGCCGGTCGAAAAAGACTCCGCGGTCCACTTTGGGACGCACCAGTTGATAATCCTCGCCCACTTTCGCCAATTCGGCCAACTTGGCGATCGTGTCGTCACGATTCAAAGTCCCGTCGATCAAACCGTAATCCTGAGCGGTTTGATTATCGAACACCTGGGCGCCCATCTGCTCGCGAATCAGGGACTCACTCATTTTCCGGTTGTCGGCGACGTGCTTCACAAAACGACCATATTCGATATCGACTCCTTTTTGCAGGTTCCCGATTTCCTGCGGTGTCGGCCGGCGAAACGGATTGCCCAGATCCTTGCCGCGACCGGCGGAAATGATCGTCCGTTCGATACCGCCTTCGGTCACCACGCCGCCGCCGAACAAACCGCCTTGGGTTGCTTTCGGCTTGTCGTAGAAGAACCACGCCGGCCCCAGCACGCCGATGCTGCCGACCGCGCTGCCCTGATCGGCATAGATGGCATCGGCGCCGACCATCGCCATCACGCCGCCCGAGGCGGACAACCCTTCGATATAGGCGACGACCGGCTTGCCGGTTGCTTGCCGATAGGCTTTGACGCCATCGAAAATCGCCTGGGAACCGAAGATGGTGCCGCCGGGGGTTTGCAGCCATAACATGACACCCTTGACGCTGTCGTCCTTGGCGACTTTCTGCAATAAATCCTTGACGCCATAGCCAAAGGTCACTCCCGGCAGGCTCAAATTGGAGCTGAGATAAGGGGGGGCGCTGCCGAGAATAATCCCCTCCACCGGCAGGTAAAGCAGGCGATTTTTGCTGTCCTTATTACCGGCGACATAGGTATAGGGATCCCTGGCCGCCTGTCTCTCTTCCTTGAACAGGGCGGCCCCGATACCCTGCCCCAGACTGGCAAAAAACACACCCGCCAGGTACACCAGCACCAGGAAACTGATCAGCGCAAAACAGGCTTTACCGATGATGCGCAGGGAAGCTGTCCAAAATGAATTCATGAATACAGTCTCCGTTTGCCAATTTAGGAATTGCGATACAGTTGCTCGGGATCCAGCACGACCGGCTGAATCACCTCGAGCCGGTCGCCGCGCACGGCATGGTAAAAGCAACTCCGCCGTCCCGTATGACAGGCCGGGCCGCTCTGCTCCACCAATAACAGCAGTGTATCCCCATCGCAGTCCAGGCGCATCTCCACCAGTTGCTGGATCTGTCCCGAAGTTTCGCCCTTGCGCCAGAACTGGCGGCGGGAACGGGACCAGTAGCAGACCCGGCCGGTATGCAGGGTTTCTGCGATGGCTTCCCGATTCATCCAGGCCAGCATCAGGACCTCGCCGGTATCGTGCTGCTGCGCGATGGCCGGCAACAGGCCGGCCTCGTTGAACGGCAAGCTGTCCAGTACCTCCGCCCAGGGCAGGCCGGCGCCCACCGGCAGGCGTTCAGTGCGTTCGATCATCGACCCATCCTTCTCATGAAGAGTGTAATTGAAAGTATTATCCGGTAGGAGCGGGCTGGCTCGCGAATCCGGCCGGGCTACCACCGTACATCGTCTTCGCGAGCAAGCCGGAAACGGCCTTGCGGCCTTATTCCGGCTTATAAATTACTCAGTCGACCGCCTCGTTCAGTCGCCGACCCGACGTCTCGACTTCCTGCGCCAGCCAGCCCCGGAAGCGGGTCAGCAACCACAGGCCCGGCAGAGCGCACAGGGTACAAAAGATAAAATACGCTTCCCAACTCATCAGTTCAGCCAGGTAGCCGGTGGGGGCAGCCAGAATCACCCGCGGAATGCCCATCAGACTGCTCATCAGGGCATATTGAGTAGCGGTAAATTTCTTATTGGTCAGGCTGGCCATAAACGCCAGATAGGCGGTGGTTCCCATGCCGAAGGACAGGTTCTCGAAAGTCACCACTGTCGCCAGACCGACCAGATTGTGGCCGAGATTGGCCAGCACGGCCAGCGTGCTGACGGAAACCGCTTGTAAGATGCCGAACAGCCACAGTGAACGGTAAATACCGAGCCGCAACATCAGCACACCGCCCGACAGACCGCCGCCGACCAGCGCCCAGAAACCGAACAATTTGACCACGGCGCCGATCTCGGTCTTGCTGAAACCCAGATCCAGAAAAAACGGCGTCGTCATCGTGCTGGCCATCATATCGCCTAACTTGTAGAGTAAGATAAACAGCAAAATTAACACGGCATCCTGGCGGGAAAAATAATCCACGAACGGCTGCATCACGGCTTCGTAAAGCGTCCTGGGCGTGCCTGCCGCGACCTCCGGCTCCCGGCAAAACAGGGTGGTCACCACGCCGATTAGGAGAGTGATCGCCAGCAGCAGGTAAACCCTGGAAAAGGGCATATGATCGGCCAGAATCAAACCGCCGCCGGAGGCCAGCAACATCCCCACCCGATAGCCGTTAACATAGAGCGAAGCGCCCAAACCCTGCTCTTCATCCGCCAGCGACTCGCGCCGATAGGCATCGACCACGATATCCTGGGAGGCGGACAGGAAGGTGACCAGCAGCGCGGCAAGGGCTACTTGCAAAGGATTTACAGCCGGCTGCGTCATCCCGAGTCCAACAATGGCCAGCATCAACAGAATCTGGATCAGCAGCAGCCAGCTACGGCGTCGGCCCAAAGGGGGATAGAGAGTGAAACGATCCAGCAGCGGCGCCCACAGGAACTTCAGCGTGTAAGGCAGGCCGACGAGAGAGAACAGGCCGATCGTGCCGAGCTCGACGCCCTCTTCTTTCATCCATGCTTGCAATAATGTAACCGTGATCAGCAGCGGCAGGCCGGAGGAAAACCCCATCATCAATGCTACCAGCATCCGGCTGCTGAAGAGCACTTTTAAAATTCTCGACTCGGAACGGTTGGGCGGTTCAAAAGACATAGTTATCATCTAGAATGTTTCAATCCACGCCCGCCCCGAAGGACGGGCAATGCGAAAGGCGGATGGTTCGCCGCGGATATGATGAGGGTTTCAATCCACGCCCGCCCCGAAGGACGGGCGATGCCGATGCCTATCGGCGCGAATCGTTAGCTGACAATGTTTCAATCCACGCCCGCCCCGAAGGGCGGGCGATGCCAACTCGATCAGGTCTGCCATGTTCATCCCAGACAGTTTCAATCCACACCCGCCCCGAAAGGCGGGCGATGCGTAAAACGTCCGCGTCAATCACCGTGTTTCGCCTCGTTTCAATCCACACCCGCCCCGAAAGGCGGGCGATGCGGCTCAATCATTTTGCTCCTGCACCCAGTTATACGGTTTCAATCCACACCCGCCCCGAAAGGCGGGCGATGCCCTGGGTCGGGTTTCGTCATCGGCTGACACGGAGCGTTTCAATCCACACCCGCCCCGAAAGGCGGGCGATGCAACTGCCCTGGGCCGCCCGGATTTCCGGTTAACAGGTTTCAATCCACACCCGCCCCGAAAGGCGGGCGATGCTGTCGACCGCGCCTTCGCCCGCATTGTAGCCAGCGTTTCAATCCACACCCGCCCCGAAAGGCGGGCGATGCGGGTGCATATCATACCTCCTGCACCCAGTTATACGGTTTCAATCCACACCCGCCCCGAAAGGCGGGCGATGCTTCCCGCCAGGAGGGATCACCGTCTGATTCGGACCGTTTCAATCCACACCCGCCCCGAAAGGCGGGCGATGCATTCATCCCGCCACCGGCTGAACTGCTGCAACGTGTTTCAATCCACACCCGCCCCGAAAGGCGGGCGATGCACGCTCCCCCGGCCCCAACCCCAACCCAACTGAGGTTTCAATCCACACCCGCCCCGAAAGGCGGGCGATGCCCGGATCGGTCTTGAGCACCAGCGAGCCGGTCGAGTTTCAATCCACACCCGCCCCGAAAGGCGGGCGATGCGTGGTGTGCCGGCTATTGTGAGCGGACTAATCCGGTTTCAATCCACACCCGCCCCGAAAGGCGGGCGATGCCAGGCAGCATGATGTTGGCATTCCAGTCGTCGCTGTTTCAATCCACACCCGCCCCGAAAGGCGGGCGATGCGCTGGAGCAGGCAGTACAACTCGCAGACGCCAAAGTTTCAATCCACACCCGCCCCGAAAGGCGGGCGATGCGAGCGACGACGCAAGGCTGATGAGGAAGCAGAGAAGTTTCAATCCACACCCGCCCCGAAAGGCGGGCGATGCGCCAGCCTTCGTGTGCTATGTACGTCATAACCCGTTTCAATCCACACCCGCCCCGAAAGGCGGGCGATGCGACCTGCATCACCATGGGCCAGCCCACGTGCATCGAGTTTCAATCCACGCCCGCCCCGAAGAGCGGGCGATGCGGTGTGGCTGCGGCTCCAGCCAATCGCGGAGTTCGTCGTTTCAATCCACGCCCGCCCCGAAGAGCGGGCGATGCAGACCAGTGCCTTACGCAGCGCCCCGTTCCTTTCTACGCTGCAAGGCCACATAGATAGCTTCATTACGCTGTTTCTCAACCTCAAGAGAGCGTAGCACCTCATCCTGCTGACCATCAGTCAACACACCAAATAGCCGCAGCAGCGCTAACTCACGGGGAGTAAGCAAACGCTCCAGAGGATCATCCTTACCACCAGGCAGCGAAGCCTCGCCCCGCAGCTGCGCAACAGTAACCCCAAAGTAGTCAGCCAGCGGCTGTAACGTGCCAGTCTTCGGATCACGACTCACACCCGACAGAATGCGATTAATCGTCGACTGGGGCACCCCCGTCCGCCGCGCAAGCTCATTCTCGCTGATCCCATCAGCACGATGCATCAGCGACAACAGAATACGAGCGACATTACTCATAAACGCATTATCCCAGGGTAATACACTATTGTTTCAATCCACGCCCGCCCCGAAGAGGGGGCGACGCCTGCGGGAGATCATGCACGAGACGCAGGTACTACGTTTCAATCCACGCCCGCCCCGAAGAGCGGGCGATGCCCATGCCAAACCAGCAGGCCAGCAGGAAAAGCACGAAAAGGCATTCACGAGGTGCAGCCATAAAGACTTACCCCCTTCGATTCAAGAAATGCATCAACAACCGCCCGAAGAGCAGCGCGATCTTCGGGGCGCAGAGACTCGATGGCAAGGGCCAGCCGAAGAGCGTCATCACTCACAACGCCAGCAGGGGCCGGAGGTACAGGAACAAGACCAGGCCAAATATCATCAGGCGAGACCTGCAAGGCGCAGGAGAGCTTGATAACAGCCTCAACGTTGAGGGCATTTTTCTTATTCAGATAGTGGCCAAAGGCGCCTTGCGTACTCCACTCACACAGATGAGCAACCTTCTCTTGGGTTAGGCCAAGCTCACGGCGCTTAGAGTCCCAAATACGACGTAAACGACGAGCGGCTTCGACCTCATCTGAAGTTAACGGATTCTTAGGCATAGTCATAGGCTAAGCACCATCCATCGACGTTTCAAATATCCTGGGTATTGATTTCCACGGCTGCGACTTTAGTCCGCCGCTTTAGCCTCGAAGGCGGCAGCCCGTGGTGCAAACCACCGTCTTTAGACGTCGCGTCTTCAGGCGGCGGTTCAATCCGCCTGCGAAGCGTTTCAGGCGGGGGTTTAT
>CAIMUS010000048.1 GCA_903844665.1 uncultured Pseudomonadota bacterium | reverse complement strand
GGCGGTTCGCGAACCGCCCCTACGGGGATTCCCTAGTAGCGCCGGCATTTTGCCGGCTGTTGACTGGCGTCGAATGCCCTGAGGCCGGCGGGGACGCCGGCGCTCCCAGGGTCGGATTGTCCCGCCTTAAGTTGGTAGCCAAGCCCAGGTACAGGGCGGAGGCCCAAAGGGCAATCCGCCGGGATCGTTCCAGCAATTCCCCTAAGACCCTGTCATTGCAGCGAGTAGCGCGGGCAGGTTGCCCGCCCGCGCCGCCAAAGCCTTACTCTGCGCCGGCTTCCTCGGGACCATTCACGATGCCATCGTCGTGCAGGCGACCCACTTCGCTCTCGCTCAGACCGAGGACCTCCAGCAGAATCTCGTCGGTATTTTCGCCAAGGATGGGGGCACGCTTGACCGGGCATTGGGCGGTGGCGCCGAAATAGAACGGCGAACCGGGCGCAAGATAGGAGCCGATGCCGGGATCGTTCACCATGCCGAACATCG
This sequence comes from uncultured Pseudomonadota bacterium, assembly GCA_903844665.1. Taxonomy (GTDB): domain Bacteria; phylum Pseudomonadota; class Gammaproteobacteria; order Competibacterales; family Competibacteraceae; genus CAIMUS01. The sequence continues at coordinate 20,177 of CAIMUS010000048.1, read as the reverse complement.
GATTATCCAGCGAACAATCCGGGTCATCCTCGATGACCTGCCGGATATTGCGGTACTCGGCCCAGGTGACGCGATGCTCGTCCAAGGACTTACGCACCTCGGCGAGAGTGCGGGTACGGAACCAGGGCTCCAGCACCTGGGAAATCTGCCGCCGCGCCCGGAAACGGTCTCCCTCTTTGCTGAAATCCAGGCCCAGCTTTTTGGCCATCGCATCGAGCTCTTCACCGAGTCCGGTGGCTTTGCACAGGCTCGACCATTGGGTCGGCGTCAGCCCTACCACCATGACCCGCTTGTCTTCCAGCGTGCCGAAATCACGGCCATAGGCGCCGTACAGGTAATTACCATCCTTGGAGCGGTCGATGTCGTTAAGTGTCAGTTCGGCGATATAGCCCAGGTTACCCAGCGTCGCCAGGGCGGCGTCTTTCAGGGCGAATTTGACCAATTGCCCTTCGCCGGTCAGCCGCCGGTGCCGCTCGGCGGCCAGCAAACCCACCGCGGTCATCTGCCCGGCGATGCAGTCCCAGGCGGGCAACAGGTGATTGACCGGACGCGGCCACAGCCGTGGGCCGGTGATCAGCGGAAAGCCCACTTTCGGATTGACCGTATAATCGACCTCGGAACCGCCGTCGCGCCGGCCCATCAGGTTGATCATAATGAGATCCTCCCGCTGAGCCTTCAGGGTTTGATAGTCCAGCCAGCCGCGGGCGGGAAAATTGGTCAGGAAAATGCCTGCATTTTCACCCGGCGCACAGATCAGCCGGGTGAGCAGTTCCTGGCCCTGGGGCTTGCGAAAGTCGATGGCGATGGAGCGCTTGCCTTTGTTGAGTCCGGCCCAAAACAGGCTTCTCTTGCCGTCCAGAGTTACCGGCCAGCGCTTATAGTCCAGTCCGCCCCCTATGGGATCGAAACGGATCACATCGGCGCCCATCTGCGCCAACGACATGCCGCCCAGCGGCACGGCCACAAACGCCGAGCCTTCCACGATCCGCAGACCTTCGAGAATCGGTTTCATTGCTGTTGTTTCCACTGATTTCTCCAAAACTTTTGCATGATGGCAAATATAAGTTTCAGTAGATCAAATTCTTACGGCGCCGTGCGCCGCACCTGGAAAGATTAAATTCTACCCTTGTATCATGGCCATCCCAAGAGGTCAAATCATATGCCAGGAGTCGGAGGTTAACTGGCCGGCGAGGACGCCGGCGCTCCCAGGCGGTTGTTGGCCGGCGAGGATACCGGCGCTCCCAGGCGGTTGTTGGCCGGCGAGGACGCCGGCGCTCCCAGGAAATTCCCCGTCCTCTCTAGCCAGCCCGGTCGGAGAATGCGTAAACTAAGCGCCCTTTCCATTCTCGCTATGAAGGAGCCTGCTTGGATATCATCCTGCTGTTGGATGCCATCATCCTGGGCCTTGTGGAGGCCGCTTCCGAATTTCTGCCGATTTCCAGCACCGGCCATCTGATCATCGTCGGCGATTTTCTGAAATTTACCGGGGTGCGCGCGGAAACTTTCGAGATCTTTATTCAACTGGGCGCCATTCTGGCGGTGGTCTGGATCTACCGCCACCGGCTGCTCCATGTCGTTCGCAGCCTGAGCACCGATACCGCTTCCTCCCGGCTGGCGGTCAATCTCGCCGTGGCGTTCCTGCCGGCGGCGCTGCTGGGTTTCTTCCTGCATAAATACATTACCCACTATCTGTTCAATCCGGTCACCGTCGCCGCCGCGCTGGTGGCGGGGGGAATCGCGATTCTGCTGATAGAACATTATGCCGGCGCGCCCAGGGTTCAGACCGTGGACGGGATGGATTGGCGGGCGGCGCTCAAAGTCGGGCTGGCCCAGTGTCTGTCGCTGTTTCCCGGCGTATCGCGGGCCGGCGCGACGATCATGGGCGGCATGGTAGTGGGCCTGTCCCGCTTCGCCGCCACCGAGTTTTCCTTCTTTTTAGCCATTCCTACCATGTTCGCGGCCACTTTCTTCAGCCTCTACAAGGCGCGGCACGATCTGGTCGCCAGCGATATTCCCCTGTTCGCTGTCGGCTTCGTGGCCGCCTTCCTGGGCGGGCTGGCGGTGGTCAGATTTCTGCTGGCTTATGTCGGCAGGCATAGCTTTATTCCCTTTGCCTACTATCGTATCGTCTTCGGCGGGCTGTTGCTGCTGTATTTTCATTATTACCCCTGGATCGGTTCCAGTTAACTTGCGGTCGGCAAGCCACCGGTTATAAGGTATCCAGGCTGCCAGGATGGCGAACTGTTGATAGAAGTCAATATCCTGATCATGGGGACTTGCGATAGCCCGATGGAAAAAGATAAGTTTGCCCTGCCATGACCACTGTTCTGCCCGATCGAGGGCAAAGCCCGAGGAGATCTCAATGGAAATCGCCTGCCTGGATCTGGAAGGAGTTCTGATCCCGGAAATCTGGATCAATGTGGCCGAACGTACCGGTATCGAAGCCCTGCGCGTCACCACCCGTGATATCCCTGACTACGATGTGCTTATGCGCCAGCGTCTGGCCATTCTGGCGCAGCACGATCTGCGGCTGGCCGATGTCCAGGCGGTGATCGATGACATGGGACCACTGGACGGAGCGTTGGAGTTTCTGAACTGGCTGCGCACCTGCTTCCAGGTGGTGATTCTGTCCGATACCTTTTATGAATTCGCCGCTCCGCTCATGCGCCAGTTGGGCTGGCCCACCCTGTTCTGCCACCATCTGGACATCGTGGAGGATCGCGTCGTGGGGTATCGCCTGCGGCAAACCGATGCCAAGCGCCGCGCCGTGCAAGCCCTGCATGAACTCAATTTCACAGTCATCGCGGCGGGCGATTCCTATAACGATATACCCATGCTGGCCGAGGCGGATGCCGGTATTCTGTTCCGCCCGCCCGCCAGAGTCAGCCGGGAATTTCCCCACTTTCCGGTGACCACCACGTTTGCCGAGATGCGTACCGCCTTCCAGCAGGCCGGCCGGTCGGGTAGCGCCGGGAACCAGTAGGGGCGGTTCGCGAACCGCCCCTACTTAGGCAAGGGTGGGCTTTTCTCTCTGATTTGCTTTATAATTTTTTTAATAATCCATAAGCAGTAGGGGCGTAACCGTTCAGACCCCTCTCCCCAACCCTCCCCCACAAGGGGGGAGGGAGTTGTTGCAAAACAGCAGCTTAACCTATTCCCCCTCCCCTTGTGGGAGGGGGTTAGGGGGAGGGGTGTGAACGCTTACGTAGGGGCGGTTCGCGAACCGCCCCTACTGCGCGTCCCCAGACCTGGCGGCTTCCTGAGGTCGCGAGATCACAGCAACCATGCAGAGGAAATCCCATGTCGAATAACGATAAGAGCTTAGGCGTATTGACCAGCGGCGGCGATTCCCAGGGGATGAATGCCGCGGTGCGGGCGGTGGTGCGCACCGCGCTGGATCGCGGCGTGCCGGTCTATGCGGTCTATGAAGGCTACCAGGGCATGGTGGACGGCGGCGACCGGATCCGCGCCATGAGTTGGGACGCCGTCGGCGGGATTATGCACCTGGGTGGCACCGTGATCGGCACGGCGCGCTGCCCCGCTTTTCAGAAGCGGGAGGGACGGCTGCTGGCGGCGCGCAATCTGCTGGAACGGGGCATCGACAGGCTGGTCATCATCGGCGGCGACGGCAGCCTGACCGGCGCCAACCTGTTCCGCCAGGAATGGCCCGGCTTGCTGGAGGAACTGCTCGACAAGGGCGCCATTACGCCGGAGCAGGCCCGGGCGCATCCCTATCTGGGCATCGTCGGTTTGGTCGGCTCCATCGACAACGATATGTTCGGTACCGATATGACGATCGGCGCCGACAGCGCCCTGCATCGCATCGCCGAAGCCATCGACGCGATCAGCAGTACGGCCGCCAGCCATCAGCGCACCTTCGTGGTGGAGGTGATGGGGCGGCACTGCGGTTATCTGGCATTGATGGGTGGACTGGCCACGGCGTCGGACTGGTTGCTGATTCCCGAGAATCCACCACGGATGGACAACTGGGAGGAGGCGATGTGCGCTACCCTGGACCTGGGCCGTAAAGCGGGCCGGCGGGATAGCATCGTAGTCGTGGCGGAAGGCGCCTGCGATCGCCATGGCGAGCCGATAGCGAGCAGCTATGTGGCCCAGGTACTGAAGGAGCGGTTGAAAGCCGATGTGCGGGTTACCATTCTGGGCCATGTGCAGCGCGGCGGCGCGCCGACCGCTTTCGACCGTTATATGAGCACCCTGGTGGGCAGCGCGGCGGTGGAAGAGGTGTTGAACGCCACGCCCGAGGCCGAACCCTGCGTGATCGGCCTCAGGGGCAATCGCATCGGCAAATCATCGCTGCTGGAATGTGTCAGAAAAACTCACGAAGTCGCCAACACCGTCACCGCCGGGGATTACGACCGGGCGATGGAATTGCGGGGCAGCAGCTTTAGAGAGTCCTGGCACACCTTTCATATCCTGGCCCGCAGCCTGCCGCATCCACCCAAACCGGGACAGCGCCGTCTGCGCCTGGCGGTACTCAATGCCGGCGCCCCTTCACCGGGTATGAACACGGCGGTGCGGGTGGCGGTCAGAATCGGCGTCGACCAGGGTCATATCATGCTGGGCGCACATAACGGTTTCCAGGGTTTGATCGACAACCTGATTCAGGAGATGGACTGGCAGAGCGTGGCGGGCTGGGCTTCCAGGGGAGGGGCCGAATTGGGAACCAATCGCCGGCTGCCTGAAACCGAGGTGGACTTTAACGCCATCGCTCACAATCTGGAAAGAAACCATATCGAAGGTCTGCTGATCATCGGCGGCTGGAGCGGTTATGAGGCGGCCTATTCGCTTTGGGAAAGGCGCAAGCACTATCCGGCGTTCGATATCCCCGTCATTTGCCTGCCGGCCAGCATCGATAACAACCTGCCCGGTTCGGAGTTGAGCATCGGCGCCGATACGGCCTTGAACAGCATCGTGCAGGCGGTGGACAAGATCAAGCAATCGGCGGTGGCCAGCAATCGGGTGTTCGTGATCGAGGTGATGGGGTTTTATTGCGGCTATCTGGCCCTGATGAGCGGTCTGGCGACCGGCGCCGAACGGGTCTATCTGCAGGAAGAGGGCGTGACCTTGCACGATTTGCAAACCGATGTGGAACACCTCAAGGCCGGTTTCGCCCACGGCAAGCGGCTGGGGCTGCTCATCCGTAACGAGCGCGCCAATCCGACCTATGATACCCCTTTCATGTGCGCCCTGTTCACCGAGGAGGGGAAAGGGCTGTTCTCGGTGCGCAAGGCGATTCTGGGACATATTCAGCAGGGTGGCGACCCCACCCCGTTCGACCGCATTCAGGCCTCCCGGCTGGCCAATCGCGCCATCCAGTTGTTGATCGATAAAGCCGGGCAGGGCCAGACCGATGCCGTGTTCATCGGTCTGGAGAAGGGCGATATCCAGGTGCATAACCTGCAGGATCTGCCTATCCTGGCGAATCTGCGGCGCCAACGGCCGGCAGAGCAGTGGTGGATGGAGTTACGCGGGATTGCCAGGGTGCTGGCGCAGTCGGGACCGGGACGGTGAACCGTGGCCGGCTTGCCGGCGTGGGGCGCTCAGGGGAGCGCCCGCAGGCAGGCTAAGGGAGAACCAGTCGGGATAAACCAGGCCGATCAGGAATGATGGTGCATGGCCCATTCCAGATCGGCAAAAGTCGTGGCCCGTTGAGTGGGACTGATTTCCAGGCCCAACTGCCGCCCGATCTGGGCCAGGGAAAAAATGCCGCGTACCGCCAGTTCCCCGCTGTGGGGGTCGGTATCCACCACAATGGCATGCTGGCGGTCCACCTCTTTGAGGGTGGCGATGATATCGCCTACCTTGGCGCGCAACACGTCACCCATCAGCAGCACTTCCAGCTTGCTCTTCAGGGTCATCAGATCGCCTACCAGCAAATCCCGGAAAGAGCCGCCTGTTTTCTCCAGAATCTTCATGGGCTTCTCACCCTGGATATCACGGCTGGTAATAAGGCCCTGGATCTTACCGTCGGCATCGGTGACCAGCAGCATCCGCACATTGCTTTTAATCATCCGTTCCAAAGCCATATCCAAAGGCGTGGTGAGAGAGACCATGATCGCGGTGGCTTGCCGCAGATCGGTCATCGTATCGACGGCCGGGCTGGTCAATTTGATCCGATCCGGCAATTCCTGCCGCGGTCGAAAGTAGCTGATGCTGGAATCCAGATGTTGGAATTTCAAGGCTTTGAAGTTCTTTTCCACGATGTTCCTCCGCTGCTGGAAGTGGTAACTGCTCGATCGACCCAGCGCCCGGCTTGCGCAAAGCCAACCCTGGGAATCTTTATGCATTCGGTTTGCGCATGACTGGATTCAGGCCAAGTACCTTATCCGCCCATTCCAGGATGATCCTCACCCGAGGGGTCAATAAGCGCCAGGCTTCCGCCCGTCTGACCCAGCGGTAATCGTTGTGCTCGGGTCGCCCCAACAACGGATTGACAGGCAGTTGCACGCCCTGGTCGGGAGTTTCGGCGATATAGTAACGCGCCACCTTGCGACCATGATTATAAGGGGGTGTCTCCCGACAGACATGGCCCCACCGAAACCGCAACTCGCCGATCGCCGTTTCCTCCCGTACTTCGCGAACAGCGCCTTCCAGCGGCGTTTCTCCCGCTTCTACGATGCCCTTGGGGAAATCCCAATAATTATAGGCGCGCAGTAATAAATAATCATAGTGATCACGATTCCAGTACAAGACGACCACGCCGGCTGACAGAATTTTGTTGGCCATCATCGCTTCTGCTCTGGTCGGCTGCCATGGCTGTCGCCGTGCGCTAATCGGTCGACCGATGGTAAGGGATGCTAAGTTCGTGTACCGCATCGACCATGATGGCGACATGGTCCGGGTCGATCAGGGGATGGATGCCATGCCCCAGGTTGAAAATATGACCGTTGCCCGCGCCGAAATCCGCCAGCAGGGTAGCCACTTCCTGCCTGATCCTGGCGGGCGGCGCATACAGCACACAGGGGTCGAGATTGCCTTGCAGCGCAACCTGCCGGCCGACCCGCCGCCGGGCGTCGCCCAGATCGGTCGCCCAATCGATCCCCAGGGCGTCACAGCCGGTTGCCGCCATCGCCTCCAGCCAGGCTCCGCCACCTTTGGTGAATAACACCACCGGAACAGGTCGTCCTTCCTGTTCCCGTACCAGGCCGGCTACGATCTGCTCCAGGTAACGCAGCGAAAACTCGCGATAGGCGCGCGGCGACAGGATTCCGCCCCAGGTATCGAAGATCATCAGGCACTGGGCGCCCGCGGCCACCTGGGCGTTGAGGTAGACCAGCACGCTGCGGGCGACGGTATCCAGCAATCGGTGCAGCAATTCCGGCTCGGCATACAGCATGCCTTTGCACCAGGCGAACTCACGGCTGGCGCCACCTTCGATCATATAGGTCACCAGGGTCCAGGGGCTGCCGGCAAAACCGATCAACGGCGCCCGGCCGGCCAGTTCGCGGCGAATCAGGCGCACGGCGGCCATCACATAACCCAGCTCGGTTTCGGGATCCGGCACCCCCAGCCGCTTCACCTCGGCGGCGGAACGAATGGGGTGCGCCAGCCGGGGTCCCTCACCCTCGTTGAAAGACAGTCCCAGTCCCATGGCATCCGGAATGGTGAGAATATCAGAAAACAGAATGGCGGCATCCAGCGCAAAGCGCGCCAGCGGCTGCAAGGTGACTTCGCAGGCCAGTTCCGGAGTCTGACACAGTTGCATAAAGCTGCCGGCGCGGGCGCGGGTTGCCCGGTACTCCGGCAAATACCGACCCGCCTGGCGCATCAGCCAGACCGGGGTCACATCGACCGGCTGGCGCGCCAGAGCGCGCAGCAGGCGGTCATTCGGCAGGGTCGTCATGGAAGCAACCGGTATCGGGCAGGTGACCTTGGTTAGACCGCAAGATAATCCAGAATCCCCGCGGCGGCCTCCCGGCCCTCGAACACGGCGGTAACCACCAGATCCGAACCGCGGACCATATCGCCGCCGGCGAATACCTTCGGCTGGGTGGTCTGGTATTTATAGCGGCCTGTCGGCGACGCCTTGACCCGGCCGCGTTCGTCCACTTCGATGCCGAATGGCTGGAACCAGGGCGCCGGATTCGGGCGGAAGCCGAAGGCAATGATCACCCGATCGGCGGAGATGACCTCCTCGGAGCCGGGAACCACTTCCGGGCTGCGCCGGCCACGGCTGTCCGGAGCGCCCAGCCGGGTGGTGCAGACCTTGACGCCTTCCACCTTGTCACTGCCGATAATCTCGATCGGCTGCCGATTCCACAGGAATTGCACGCCTTCTTCTTTGGCATTGGTGACCTCGCGCCTGGAGCCTGGCATATTCTCCTCGTCCCGGCGATAGGCGCAGATGACCCGGGCGGCCCGCTGGCGAACCGCGGTACGGTTGCAGTCCATGGCGGTATCGCCGCCTCCCAGCACCACCACCCGCTGGCCTTTCATATCGATAAAATCGCCGGGATTGCTTGCTATACCCAGCAGCCGGTCGATATTGGAGATCAGGTAGGGCAGGGCGTCGTAGACGCCGGGCAGATCTTCGCCGGGGAAGCCTCCTTTCATATAAGTATAGGTTCCCATTCCCAGGAAAACCGCATCGTATTCATCCAGCAACTGCTGGAAGGGGATATCACGGCCGATCTCGGTATTCAACACGAATTCCACTCCCATGCCTGCCATGATGTCCCGTCGGGTTTGAATGACTTCCTTTTCCAGTTTGAAGGGAGGGATGCCGAAAGTGAGCAAACCACCGATCTGCTGATACTTGTCGTAGACGACCGGCTTGACGCCGTTACGCACCAGGATATCGGCGCAGCCCAGACCCGCCGGGCCTGCTCCCACCACGGCCACCCGCCTGCCGGTGACCACGACCTTGGACATATCCGGCCGCCAACCCCGCTTGACCGCTTCATCGGTAATATATTTCTCGATGGAGCCGATGGTGACCGCGCCGAAGCCATCGTTCAGGGTACACGCGCCTTCACAGAGCCGATCCTGCGGACAGACCCGCCCGCACACCTCGGGCAGCGAGTTGGTGCGGTGCGACAGTTCCGCCGCTTCGAACAGATTGCCTTCATCGATCAACTGTAACCAGTTGGGGATGTAATTGTGGACAGGACATTTCCATTCGCAATAGGGATTGCCGCAGTGCAGGCAGCGACCGGCCTGGGTGGCGGCGGTCGCGGCGTCGAATTGACCGTAGATTTCCTTGAACCCGGCGATGCGCATGGGTGCGGTCTCTTTTTCCGGATCCTGGCGGGGAAAATCAACGAATAGCAGCGGTTTGGCTTTCGACATAAGACATCACTGGCAAGGGCGATTAACAACCAGGACATTATAGCCCTCCCCTGTGGTAGGGGAGGGAGTTTAAGCATCGACCCCAGTCAGTTGGGGGAGGGCGGCAGACAGGAATCAGCCGAAGGTATTGCCATTCCAGCCCCAATGATCGGCGGCGACATTGGCAAAATTGATATAGACCCTGCCGGCTGGAATACCCAGGGTTTGCTCTAAAAGAGTGCAAAGCTTTTGTGAGAGCTGGCTGTTTACCCGGCCATTCAGCCCGCCGATACTGCGCACTTCGGCCAAAGCGGCCGGGCCGGTCTTACCGGCCATCAGGATACTGGCTGTTTCCACGATAACCATCACATACTGCTCCGGTTTACCGATGCCTTCCACCAGCAATTTCGACAGGGTGGGAATCAAGGTGTTACGTTGCTCGTCGGAGAGCGGAACGGAAGTCTTTAGCTTGAGCATGGGCATGATGCGTTCTCCTGGGGACTGTGTTGGATGCGCCCATCATGGCGCGTTTCAGGCGGTTATTGCAAGAATCGGCTACCCACTTAAGGCGGGACAATCCGACCCTGGGAGCGCTGGCGTCCCCGCTGGCCTCAGGGCATCGACGCCAGTCAACAGCCGGCAAAATGCCGGCGCTCCCAGGGAAACCCCGTAGGGGCGGTTCGCGAACCGCCCCTACGGGCTCAGCCTGTAAAGCGTCCCGACTTAAGTGGATACCCCAAGAATCGAGCCGCGGCCACCATCAACCAGCATCTGAAGAAATCATAAACTCAGGCGCCGGTTCGGCAGGCTCCAGGCGATGTTATGCAGCCGCCAGACGGTCTCGCGATCCGATAACAGCTCTCTCTTCTCCGCCACGCTCAAACTTTCTTCACCTTCCTCCAGGAGCTTGAAAATCAGGCTCTCCAGATAGTGCCTCTGCCGCTTGCTGACGGCTGGCGGGGGCAGCAGCGAAAGATGGAGTGCATTCACGACGGGATCGACGAGGGCGCGGTGAAAGCCGCTGCCCTGCCCATAGGTCAACTCGGTATCCTGTTCCAAACAGTTTTTCAGTAGGGTCAAAACGCGCGGCGGATGGGTCTCTTCAGGGGTCAGAAACAATCGCCACTGGCGGGCTTTCCTGCCCAGGGAGGCATGACTGGACAGCATCGACAGTGGAATGGACAGTATCAATCCCGCCAGTACGGGGGTAAACCACCAGAAAAAATTAGGAATATACCAGTAAGCTCCCGTGCCCACGATGATGCCCAGCAGAGTATGGCCGCCGTGCGCATACAGCGCCTCCTTGAAGCCGGTGGCATGGTCTTCGCGCTGTTGCTCGGGCCAGCCGATACTGCGCCGCATCAGGATGGCGAACACAAATTTGCTCTGGAACAGCATGAGAACCGGGGCGATCAGGGCTGAATACACGGTTTCGAGAAAAACGCTCAGGCTGGCCCTGGCCGCGCCGCCATACAGCTTGAGCGTCGCCGGCTCGGTCAATAATAAGATCAACGCCAGGAGCTTGGGGAGAAACAGGATCACCAGCGTGACCGCCAGCACGGTGGTCATTTCCACGCGGTAGGAAACCGGCCAAACAGGGAAAAGATTATCCCCGAAAAAATAGGTCAGTTCGGTGCGGGACTGCACGAAGGCTTCGATACCGGTGACGATCAAAAACAACAGCCATAGCGGCGAGGCCAGATAAGACATGACGCCCATGGCGAAATGCAGGCGGCTGATCGGATACCAGCCACGGGCGAACAGCAGCCTTAGATGTTGCAGGTTGCCCTGGCACCAGCGCCGGTCCCGCTTGGCGTAATCGATCAGGGTGGGGGGGATCTCCTCGTAGCTGCCGCCGAGATCGTAGGCCAGCCAGACCTGCCAGCCGGCGCGTCTCAGCATGGCGGCTTCGACGAAGTCATGGCTTAGAATTTCGCCGCCGAAGGGTTCCTGGCCGGAGAGTTTGGGTAAGCTGCAATGCTGGACAAAGGGTTCGACGCGGAGGATGGCGTTATGGCCCCAGAAGTTGCTTTCCCCCAGTTGCCAGAAACTCAGGCCGGCCGTGAAAATGCGCCCATAAATGCCGCTGGCGAACTGCAGGATACGGCCAAACAGAGACTCTTTCCCTATCGGTACCGGCGGCACCTGGATCAGCGCCACTTTGGGATTGCATTCCATCAGGCGCACCATTTCGACCAGAGTGGAGCCACTCATGATGCTGTCGGCGTCCGCCACGATCATGTAACGGTAATAACTGCTCCATTTCTGGCAGAAATCCGCGATATTGCCGATCTTGCGGCTGATGTTGCGCTCCCGATTGCGGTAGAAGATATCCAGTTTGCCCTGCATTTCATGGGCCAGCGCCTGCCAATGCATCTCCTCCTCCAGCCAGACCTCCGGGGCGCGGGTATCGCTCAGGATATAGAAAGCAAACTGATCGTACCGGCCGGTTTCGAGCAGCGACTGACACATGGCCCTGACCCCGGCGAATACCCGCCGGGTATCTTCATTGTAAATAGGCATGATGATGGCGGTCTTGGCTTGGCTCAGGGTGGCCATGGCCTCGCCCGCGGGGGCGGTGCGGGTAATCGCGAAGCGATCCTGCCTGAACCAGCAGACCAGAAAACCCAGGGTAGCGGTCCAGAAAGAGCCACAGATCCAGGCAAACAAAACAGCATAGAGAATAATCAGCAACAATTCCAGCGGGGTGATGCCGTCCTTGAGAAACACGCTGGTCAACAGGCCGATGGCGCTGAGGGTGGTCAGCGCGATCAGGAAGAACAGGAGGTAGCGTCTGAGGTGTATGGAGAATGCCATGACTTATGCCGGAGAGTTAGCGCCGGTACAGGCGTTTGATGAGCTTAAGAAAACCATGAACCGGACCGGTCAGCGGATGCCAGAAATCGATCTTCTGCGGCGCCATCGCCCGCTCCCGGGGAGGCGGGACCGGCGGCGCCATGGCCGCCTGGAGGGTGGAGCGTAACCGGGCCGGGATGGTTTTCTGGAGAAAGGCTTCCGGCCAATCGGTCAGCCCCTGGTTGAACCGTAAGGCGGCGCGGGCCGCCGCTAACGGTTGACGTTGCCGGCTATCCGCAAGGTCCAATAACTGCGCCAGCCATTCATCGAGCAACTGCTGGGCTTCCTCCATGGTCGCCTGCGGTAGATTTTCAGGTGCTACCGGTCTGGCCGCCAGTCTCTGCCGCACCTGTCCGGTCAGGCGCTGCAGGCGCCCGGCGTCATCGAGACCGAAAGCCCGAAAATAGGAGCCGAGCTGAGCGGCGGCTCCCTCCCATCCTGGTGGTGGTGGAGGGGCGCTGGAGTCGTCGACCGCTGGCGCCGGGACTGCCTCGCCGGTTGCCGGGCCAGTGTCGTGAACTGAGGTCATCGTGGCTCCCAATGATAGCTCCAAGTCTCAGTCAACACGTTTTCCTGGGATTTGAGAAAAGTGCGCAGTTCGGCCGGATTGCGGTCGTCGGGGACCAGTTCGAATGTCACCCGCCGACCATTGGTGATTCCATTCTTTTGCACGGTGATGTTACGAATTTTACCCGAGGAGGTGTTGACCACGGCCTCTACCGGCGCTTCGGGGGCGAGAGTTTCCAGCGTTTTGCCACCGAAATCCAATACGAACCGGCGAATGGAGGGCTCGATGCGATCGATCGTGCCACCCGCGCCGATGCGGGTGGACAGCGTTTTACCGGCGGGTGGCCGACCGGGATCGTCCGTTTCGAAGAACAGCCGGTACTCGTAATCCAGTTCCTGCCCGGCGTCCGTGGTTTTATCCGGCACCCAAAACGTCACCATGTTATCATACTTTTGAGAATCGCTAGGGATTTCAACCAGTTGTACCACACCCTTGCTCCAGTCGCCGATGGGTTCGACCCAGGCGCCGGGACGTTTTTCATAGTTGGTTATCAGATCCTGATAATGATCGAAGTTCTGGTCCCGTTGCTGCAAGCCGAAGCCGTGTGGATTGGTGTCCTGAAAGGAGCTGATGTTCAATTTGGGCGGATTGCTCAGCGGCCGCCAGATCCATTCACCGGTGCCGGTGTTGAGCAGTAAGCCGTCGGAGTCATGGACTTCGGGCCGGACATCGTCGAAGCGAACCTCCATATTTTCACCGGACAGGTACATGCTGGTCAGTGGGGCTATGCCCATCTTTTCGACGGCTTTGCGCATAAAGAGGTTGGTTTTCACTTCCATTGCGGTGGCCCGCCCGGGGTGAATGATGAAACGGTAAGCGCCGGTCACGCTGGCGCTGTCCAGCAGGGCATAGACGGTCAGTTCGGTGGCGTCCTTATCCGGTTTGACGATCCAGAATTCGCGGAAGACCGGAAACTCTTCCGGCGAGGAGGTAAGTCCGGTATTGATCGCCAGACCGCGCGCCGACAGGCCCTGAACCTGGTTTTGGCCGACGGCGCGGAAATAACTGGCGCCGAGGAAAACGGCGAACTCGTCGAAGTTGCTGTCCTTATTCAGGGGATATAACAGGCGGAAACCGGCGAAACCCAGTTCGGCGGGTGGGTTTTCAGGCGCTTTGTTACGCCCGAAATCGAATAACTCATTCGAGAAAGCCACCGGCTTGACTTCACCGGCATCGACGATATTGATGGTTACCTGTTTGGCAAAGATAAAACCCCGCGGGAAGAACTGAACCTCGAAGGATAGTCCTTCATCCCGCCAGAGGGATTTTTCGGGACGATAGCGAATATCCCAATATTGCTCGAAATTCAGATCCTTCAGGCCGGCGGGCAGTTCCTCGGAAGGCGCTGCGAACGGACTGGCGGCCAGAGTTTCCGCGCGCCGCCGGACATCGGCAAAGGAAAACCGCTTGGGGGCGTCCGGGCTGGCGGCGGGCGGTTCGACCGTCAGGGCGGTGACGGGTGCTGCCGTGAACAGGCAGGTGGCCATGAGGAGCGTGAGCAAACAGGTTCTAAAGCAATTCACTGTCGGGAATCTCGTTACTGGGTTGTAGTCTGCACGTAGCGGGCACAGCTTCTCTGTGCTTACCCGTCGTTGGATGGGAGCAAGCCGCTCACCAGAGCGCTTGGCGCCGGTCGGTTCAACAGCGGAAGTGGATTGAACCGCAGATAACGCAAAGAACGCAAAGAACGCAAAGAACGTAAAAGATAAAAAATGCTCGATATTTTGATTTCTTTGAGATCTTTGCGTTCTTTGCGGTGAATTGCCAAGCCGCCCTGGTGAACGGTTACGCTTGAGCAAGTCCCGCAGCAATGCCATCTGCTTGTTGTGCAAAAATTATGCAGCATAAGTTCTTTCCAGTGCTCTTGCCGGCTTGTTATCATCTGCATTTTAGCATTCTTTATCTGCACTGCGCCCTGTTACCGTGAGCGCGGCGGTCGATCTTAGGAATCTGAAGGGGGGGTTATCGGCAGGATATTTCTCGTAAATCACCGGGCCAGCCGGTGGTGGGTTCGCCGTTAACAGGATCGCCTCCTGCGCTGCTGCAACCGCATTGTCCGCCTGCGTTTCATCTACGGCATGGACCAGAGCCAGAGGACGCTGCGCATCGACCCATTCCCCGATCTGCGCCACCTGGCTTAAGCCCACGGCGTGATCGATGGTATCGCTGGGTTGCCGACGACCTCCACCCAATTGGATGATGGCCAGACCGAGCGCGCGCGTATCCATCTGGTGGACAAATCCATCGACGCGAGGAGATACCGCCTTGATAACCGCTGCTTGCGGCAGGTAACGGTTCGGCTGCTGCAACAAATCCGCCGGCCCACCCAAGGCATGGACCATCCGGGCAAAGCGCTCGGCGGCCTGACCACTGTCCAGCGCACGCTGCAACTGGCTATGCGCCTGTTCCGGGGTGCTGGCCAAGCCGCCCAGTAACAGCATTTCGCTGCCGAGCGCCAGCATGAGTTCATGCAGGCGCGGGGCGCGCGCCGTACCGTTCAAAAACGCCACAGCCTCGGCCACCTCCAGCGCATTGCCCGCGCTGCGCCCCAGCACCTGATTCATATCGGTCAGCAGGGCGGTGGTGGGCAGACCGGCGCCACGGGCCACGGTCACCAGACTTTCCGCCAGAGCGCGGGCTTGATCGAGAGTGCTGAGGAAAGCGCCGGAGCCGGTTTTAATATCCATTACCAGTCCCTGAAGACCTTCCGCCAGCTTTTTCGACAGAATGGAGGCGGTAATCAGGCCGATCGATTCCACCGTCGCGGTCACATCGCGAACCGCGTAAAAGCGGCGGTCGGCGGGAGCCAGGTCGGCCGTCTGGCCGATAATGGCGCAGCCCGATTCCTTGACCACCCGTCGGAACAGTGCGATGTCCGGCGTGGAGTTATAGCCGGGAATGCTGTCCAGTTTATCCAGCGTGCCGCCGGTATGTCCCAGGCCGCGCCCGGAGATCATCGGCACGTAGCCACCACAGGCGGCCACCAACGGGGCCAGGATCAGGCTCACTTTATCGCCCACGCCGCCGGTGGAGTGCTTGTCGAGCAGCGGTCCGTCCAGCGCCAGATCCGACCAGTCCAGGACGGCGCCTGAGTGAGTCATGGCCTGGGTCAGGGCAATCCGCTCGGCTGGATTCAGGCCCTGAAAATAGACCGCCATTGCAAAGGCGGCGATCTGCCCTTCGCCGACCGAACCATCCACCATCCCCCGCACCATGAACTCCAGTTCAGCCGGGTTGAGGACATGGCCGTCACGCTTGCAGCGGATAATTTCCTGGGGCAGAAGAGCAGTCATGTCGTAGTATAGCTCCGCTAATAATTATCCAGACATTGCAGGGTGTGGTGGGTAGCCGCGCAAATACCACCCCTGGGAGCGCCGCACCCCAGTGCGGCATTGTAATGACGCCAGTGGCAATGGCGAGAGCCGCACTGGGGTGCGGCGCTCCCAGGGCGCCAGCGGCAACGAATGTCTGGATAACCATTATTGGGACCATACCTCAAGCAGATCATCCAGCAGGGCGGAAGCGCCGATCCGGAAAGTCGCCGGAACGGTCCAGCCGCTGCCCATAATGCCCTCGGCCAGTTCCAGATAGGGGAGGGCGTCCGCCAGCGTGCGAATCCCGCCCGCCGCCTTGAAGCCGACCGTTTTGCCGGATTCCTTGATCGCCGCCAGCATCACGGTCGCCGCCGCCAGGGTCGCGCCCACACCGGTTTTCCCAGTAGAGGTCTTGAGAAAATCGGCGCCGGCGGCGATGGTGTCCCGGCTTGCTTCCGCGATGTGGTGTGGCGTCACCAGCTCACCCGTTTCCAGAATGACTTTGAGCTTCGCGTCGGAACCGCAAGCTTGCTTGCAGGCGTTGACCAGAGCATGAGCCTGGTCCCGTTCTCCGGCCAGCCAGCTTCGGTAGGGAAACACCAAATCCATCTCGTCGGCGCCGGCGGCGATGGCTTGGCGGATTTCCAGCAGCACGGCCTCGGGGTCGCCCGCGCCATGAGGAAAATTGGCCACGGTCGCCACCCGTACCCCCGAATCCGCCAGCCGGTCTTTACAGAGACTGACAAAGCGGGGCCAGATACAGACCGCGGCGACCCGACCGAACGGCGTTACCGCCCGCGCGCACAGGCGCTCGATGCCGGCTTTGTCGTCGTTATCGTTCAGGCTGGTCAGATCCAACACAGCCAGAAGACGGCGGGCCGGTTCATTCATGGTAACTGCTCCGGGCCGAAAGCCAGGGGCAGCAATTCGCCCAGGGTCACGGTTCTGCGAATTCCCTCCGGTCCGCACAGATGGACCGGCGTATCCGGCGCGGCGAATTCCCGCAGCCGCTGGCGGCAACCACCGCAAGGCGTGATCAACTGCCCGCCCTGTCCCAGCACCGCCACTTCGATAATCCGGGTTTCGCCACCCATGACCATAGCGGCAATGGCCGCGGTTTCGGCGCAGCATCCCAGGGGATAGGCGGCATTTTCCACGTTGCAGCCGGCGTACAAACGCCCCGACCCGCCACGCACCACCGCCGCCACCGGAAAATGGGAGTAGGGGGCATAAGCGCTTTGCAATGCCTGACGAGCCAGTTCGAGCATATCCATCGGAACAGCGTCAACTACGGCTAAATGGAGCGCGCGGATTACGCCTGCGCCGGCTTGCCATACTGGCGGGAATAGTCCGGCATGAGCTGCTGAGCGCGCGCTTTTTGCTCAGGGCTTAGCGATTTGGCCACTTTCTGTTGGGCGATTTGGGCGTCCTTATCGCCTTGCGCGGCGGCCAGCGATAACCAGACATAGGCCATCACCGGATCCTTCGCTACCCCTTGACCCTGGTAGAGCGTGGTCCCCAGATTATACTGGGCCGGGGCAAAGCCCTGTTTGGCCGCCTTCTGGTACCATTCCACCGCCTGCCGCGGATCTTTTTCCACCCCTTGACCCTGCGCATACGCGATCCCCACATTATATTGGGCCGGTGCAAAATTCTGGTCAGCCGCCTGGCGGAACCAGTTAATCCCTTGCCGGTAATCCTTCGTTACGCCTTGACCCTGAACATAGGCGATACCCAGGTTATACTGAGCCTTGGCATAGCCCAGGTCGGCGGCTTGCCGGAACCCTTGCACCGCGGCGGGATAGTCACCCTTTTTATAACTCGCCAGACCCTGCCGGTAAGCCTGCTCCGCCACGGCGGCGCTTTGTATTGCGGCGAGTTGCGCGTCTTTGTCGGGACCCTGCTTTTCGACGGTTGCGCAACCGTTAAGCAGCAGCGCCAGGATGCCGGATAGCAGGTAGAGTAAACGGGTCGATTGGAATTTCATCTGATTTTGACTCTCTGGTAACGATTTATCGGGTATTCCCGGATGGATGTTGGGTCGACTGATTGGTCGAAGAACCGTCCCTGCCGGCAAGCAGCGCCCGCAGCCGGGCGATTTCCGCTTCCGCCGCCGCCGCGCGCCACGCTTCCGCGTCCGCCCGCTGTTTTTCCGCCTCCGCCCGCTGCGTTTCCGTCTCCGCCCGCTGCGTTTCCGCCTCCGCCCGCTGTTTTTCCGCCTCCGCCCGCCGCGTTTCCGCTTCGAGCGCTTCTTGTGGAGTGGGCAACAGCAAGGTCCCTTCCAGCGTGGCCCAGCGCAGCCAGGTGGCTTCGACACCGGCGTAAATCCCATGCCAGCGCAGCAGCGCCAGACCCAGGCGCTTGCTGACCAGACGACCCTGATCGTCAGGCGGCAAAGTCTGATAGACCCCTCGCTGCCAATAGAATCCCGCCCAGTCATCCGGATTGAAGGGGTCGAACCAGAAATACTCCGCCACCTTGAGCTGATCCTGATAGATCGTCTTTTTCCTGCCCTTGTCTTCGGCGGCGGTGCGCTCGGATAACAGTTCGATGACTACATCCGGCCCTTTCCCTTCCTCCCACACTACCCAACTCTTCCGTTCCCGCCGCGGAACTCCCAGCACCACGAAGACATCCGGACCCCGGAAGTCCTGCCTGCGCACCTGTTCCAGGCTGAAGTACACGAACATATTGCCGCCGACGTAGCCGCCTTCGGGTTGCCGGTACAGCCATGATTTGAGGGGATAGATCAGCAAATCCATCTGAAGTTTATGGCGTTCGGTCTCCATAGGCACTCCATCATCGCAGGGGAGTTCGTCCTCGGTGGGCGGCAGGGTTATGCCGGGCGCAACAGGTTCGATCAGGGCCGTTTCTGCCATGGTGTCAACCTCGCGGAATGTTGCCGTCCAGTTTAGCAAAGCCGCCTGCAAAGGATTACCGGAGAATTCACCAGCGAGGGACCTGTTGGGGCGGATTTTCGCGTCTTTCTGTATTGTGGCAAGTAAACTTTGGTCTAACGTCTGTCGATGCCATTCGAGAGTATCCCTTATGCCTGCCGATATCACCCTTGAAGCCAATATGACCAACTCCAAGTCAAATGCTAGAATGATCTGACCAGATCAGGAGCGAGCCAATGAAAACAGCCAATATAGCCGAAGCAAAATCGCATTTTTCCGCTTTACTGGCCGATGTCGAAGCGGGCGAGGAAGTGGTCATTACGCGCCGCGGCAAACCGGTGGCAAGGATCGTTCCGGAGCCCGCCCCGGCGTCACCGGTGTTCGATCTCGCGGCACTGCGGGCTTTCGTGCAGGCGCAGCCTTGCCGCGAGAGCCTGTCCGTCGTGGATATGCGCGAGCAAGATCTCCTGTGATCTATCTCGATACCTCGGTGCTAGGCGCACTGTTTTTTCGCGAGCCGACCGCGTCCGCCATCTTGGCCCGGTTGGAAACCGTCGACGATGGCGATCTGTGCATTTCAGCTTGGACGTTGACCGAGATGGCGAGCGTCGGGGCGATCAAAGAGCGCACCGGGAGTATCGATGCGGCGGGCCGAGCGGCGGGGCTGACCGCCTTCAATCGTTTTGTTTCCGACTCGCTGACACTGGCCGAGGTCGAGCCGGGCGATTTCCGTACTGCCGCCGCGCTGCTGGACGCGCCTGCGTTAGCGTTGCGCGCCGGCGACGCCCTGCACTTGGCCATCGCCCGCCGCTTGCGGGCCAGCCTGGCGACTCTGGATGATCGCCAGGCGATCGCCGCCGCTCATTATAGTATCCCAGCTTTTCCGGTATCTTAGCTCGTCGGTTGCCGTGAAAATCCCCGTAGGTCGGGTTAGCCCGGTAAGTCGGGCGCGAATGTGCCCGACAGGTACCATAATGAACCGGGAACCATCGGGCAACGCTTGCGCTTTTGCCTGACCTACGGCTCAGAATATCAGCCGCAACGCTATAATATCCCCCCTGTTAACAGCAGTATTGCCAACGTCCGGTCCACGCAACGCCTATGTCCAACGTCATCCCCTTCGCCCCCGAAGGCGTCGAGCAGATTCCGCTCAAGGTTTTCACCGAGAAGGCGTACCTGGATTATTCCATGTACGTGATCCTGGACCGCGCCCTGCCGCATCTCGGCGACGGTTTGAAACCGGTGCAGCGCCGC
>CAIMUS010000047.1 GCA_903844665.1 uncultured Pseudomonadota bacterium | reverse complement strand
TCGGCATCAACTCCACTTTTACCGAAGCAATGCTCTTGAACCCTTTGACCGAAATATAGTCGAGTTCCTGTGTAGTAACAGTCATGTCATACCTCGATCGTTGTGTGCCGATATTCCCCATCGCCCTATGTCCGCCTCCGTTACCCGCCGCTGGCCGGTGACGCATTCGTGAATCAGCGACTTGCGGTAGGCGGTGAGGGTGGCGATTTGCTGGTTGATCACTGCCTTTATAGAAATGAAGACTTTCGCACAGAAATTAGAGCGTTGATTCCGAAAGGCTTTTTCTGTGCATAATATATGTGCATAACTAACGGATGAATTACGGCTATTCGCTGACGACCAGCTTTTTTAATTCAATCATCACTTCGTTGCGCCTGAGAAATGGCAGCGTCCAGGGAGGGTTGTAGAAGGCCATGGTCGGTTCGCCGATGGTGGCGAGCTTATGCTCGCTGACATAGCGCAATAATTTCTCGCGGTGGCTATCGATGTTACCATCGGTATTGAATCCGGAGAAGCGGATAACGCCGAAACGCTTGGCAGGAATTTGAATCAATTTTACCTGGTGGTTATTGGGCTCTGGTAATGTTTCGAGTGTAGAGCCATCCGGCATGACAAACCGCACCTTCCACACATCACCACTGGCCTGCTGGGTGACGGGGGCGGTCATGGCGATTTTCTCGCCGCGCTGTTGCGTTACAGGCGCAGTCATCGCAATTTTCCGGGCTGGAGCATTATTGCCAAAAATGTAATCCGCAATCATCCGAAATCCTTCCTTGATCGCTTTCATGCGCTCGCCGGTAACTTCCACCTCGGCCACGATGATGGGCGCATATTCTCGAATCTCGATGTGGTCTTGCGATTCGATCACGGTATATTTTGGTTCATCCACATTGCTCATAATGTTTCCCGATAAAGCGGCCAGAATGATAGCTACGGCAAAGGCTGCCCAGCATAACATTCGTAAAGATTTGATGGCAAAAGACAAGATCTGACCTATATTGTTGGAGTGTGATGTCGGAGTTCACGTGGTTCACCCCAACCTACGCGGCTACGCGGCTCAAAATGGACGCGGTTTAGGCAGCTTCGCGCACGTCTACGACCAGTTGCTTGCCCAATGCCGTTAGGGCTTGTTCGATGCGGCCGATAGAGGACCGATGACGCGGATCCAGCATCCGCCACACGGTCTCTTCATCCACTCCCAGCCGCTCGGCAAACTGGGAAGCATTCATACCGTTCTGCACCAGCGCTGACCACAAAGCAACCTTGGCCCCCAACAATAAGCTCGGGGCGATCAGTTGGCGGCCCTGGGCCTCGCTGGATAGCGGCAGGGGCTGGTGGCGGTTGAGATAACCGGCCAGCGCCTCATCCAGACAGTCGCGGGCGTTGGCGAGCGCTTCTTCGAGCGTTTCACCGTCAGTGGCCGCCCCTGTCAGATCGGGGAAGCGCACCAGCCAGAAGCCGGCCTCGTCACGCTCGATGTCAACTGGATAGGCAAGGTTCATGGTTCATCCCTCAATGTCGATCTTGGTTAAGCCCAAGTCGGACAACATGCTCTTCAGCAGGCCAGGACCGATCTCCTTAGTACGGTCTTTGACCACGGTGAATCGGGAACCGATGTAGATTGTACCGTGGCTGCCCTTGCCACGCTCGATGACGAACCGATACTCTAAGCCGCGTTGCTTTGCGACTTTCCTCAGTTTACGCAGCAGTTCATTCCCGTTCATGCTTGGTTATATTCGGCTATTTAAGCTCTAACCACAAGGCGCCATTCTTCCGCGCCAGGCCGACGACGTCCTTGAGGTGCGTGAAGTTCTCGATGTCGTCCTTGATCTTCGTGTCGAGCGACTTCCGGTCGGTGAGGATGAACACCTGGTCCACCAGCTTTTCGCTGGCGCCAGGCTTGAACAGGCTGTGGAGGCGGTCAGTCAGCCAGCAGATGGTGAGCGTCTTGCCGCTGCCGGCGGAATGATGGATGAGATACTTGCGGCCGATGTCGGCCTGCGCGGTGAACTGCGCCGAGATGTCGTCCGCCACCTTCCGCACCGTGCGGCTTTGGTGGTAGCGCGGGAACAGGGTGAAAGCCGGGCATTCCGGTTTGTCATCCTCCGCCTCGCGCTGGGGCACGCGGACGAGGAAGGTCCGTAGGTTGGGGTGAGGAACGAACCTCAACATTTCAGGGTGGGGGATTACGTTGGGGTTCCTTCGTCACCCCAACCTACGCGCTGGGCGGCCGCCCAGTTCGTTCTTCTCCCAGAGTTGGCCTAAGCTGTAATTCTTCAGCCAAGTTTCCAGCTTGGATGAGTCCAGGCGGGTGAACTGTGTTCCGCCTTCCACCCGGTCGGCAACAAGCACATCTTCTGGTTGGAAATGATCGAGCAGCAGCGGAGATTGTGTCGAG
>CAIMUS010000046.1 GCA_903844665.1 uncultured Pseudomonadota bacterium | reverse complement strand
GTGTTGAAAGAAAGTGGTTAAAATGAGAGCTGTTCATTATGGCTTCCGAGGAAGTCAGGGGTAGTTTTTGTCGTTATGATTCTTGCGTAATTACTGATCAATTAGCTACCGGCGTCGGTACATTAGAGCGGGAATTGCTGATCTTTATCCAGGTGTCGAGGGTGTTCGGCTCGAACACCGCCCACTGGCTCGACTTTTTGACGGATTCCTCGACCATGTTGAAGAAGCGGCGGACACTGATGTAGCGCCATTCATTGTCGTTGCCGTTCAGCGTGCGCGCGCCCCAGACCAGCGTGCCCATGCCGGGGTAGGTGCGGATCGCATTGATGGACTTCCCGGTGTTCGGATCGATGTTGAGGTTGGCTTGCTGCGCGTCGGAAATCGGGACGGTGGGGCCACCCACCGAGAAAAGCGATTCGTTGGCCGGCGCCTTCCATACCCCTTTATTGTTGTCCACCCGGGCATATAAGCCGGCTATGGCGGCGGAGGGTGGCAATACCACCCTGAGCTTCCCTATCTCGGTTTTGATTTTTCCATAGAGCGCCGATCCATTCCCAATCTCGCTCATCTTTTTACCTTGCAGTGCCGGGCTTGTGCCGGAGCCGGTGTAAGTGTAAATGTCGATCTTGAGGTCGTCGAACTTAAAGTTCCGCCCGTAAGCCGTGGTGAGGTTTGGATAATAAGCGGCGGCGTAACGGGTATACTCGACCCCTCCCGCGGCGGCGTCTCTAATTTCCTGGACGTCGGAGTCGATTTTCCCTTGCGGATTGATCTGGTCTTTGAGCGTGACGGTATGCGGGTCGATGAGGGCAAACCTGTCTTTCAAGGTCGCCGCCTGGGCGATCATCTGCCCCACGACGGTGGCATAGTCGTCGGAAACCTGGGCCTCGGGGATGACTAATAGCGTGACTTCATCGACGTCTTTTACAAAGCTCAAGCCTTTGGTCAAATCAGCCTTTGCTATCGTTCCTGGCGCGGCTGCGTAGCCCCCCACCGATACGATATAGCAAGAGCCCCCACCGTTATCGAAATAGTGCTGGATGGCATAGGCCAAGTTGTATTTCGACTGCTTGCTGGCATCTGGAGTGGCGGTGACGCCGTAGTTTCCGTTGCCGTCGTCGGTGACGTTGATCGCTATGCTATCGTCGGTTTCTGCTTGCGGATTACCGAAATACAGCGTGTATTCGCTGAGGCTGGCGATTTTCGTCGGAATCCAGATCAGATCACCTGCCTTAAGGTAGTCGGCTTTTTCGGTATAGCCAATGAAGGCCGGAATCGCTGTTTCCACCTCGGCAACTGACGACGGTAGCGTGGAGATTTCCTGCACGTACACGCCGGGCGTAGATAGTTTTAATACAGCCATGGTAGGTTCTCTCTCAAGTCAGAGGGTTATGAAAACGTCCGAATAAATCAAAGACAATGCCGTCGCATCGATCAGTGCTGTCGTTGGGTAAGACAGATCCGAACGCACTTCGGCTTCTTTCGCCGCTACACCGATGTACTTCTTGAGTGTAAGGCTGAGCGAGTCGTGGGTCGTACTGGTGCTGGAAATGTATTTCTCCTGGAGGGCCAGGTCAGTATCGGACACGAAGACAATATCCGTATCGCTGGTCGGGGCGCGTGTGAAGGTAAGCGTCGTGTCATTCGTCACGACATTGAGCCGGTTCAAAAAATCGGTTTTGTCAGCAGCGCTCAACGCGGCCATTTCAAGAGCGAGAGGACTGTTCGGTTGCAAATGGACGGTGTAGCGCCAGTGCGTCTTCCGATTTGGAAACAGGATGGAATAGCCAGGCCGGATCCTCGCGAGCGAGCGGTCAGGCTCGACGATCCGATAGTTCGACATGAGCGTATTGGCCAGCGCAAGCTCGATTACGCCGAACAGGCCGGGCTCGGCGTTTCCGACACAGAAAAACTCCTCTTCCACGCTCCCATCGATGATGAGCCGGCATTTCCCGAGCGGGAGCGAGGCCAGGTTGAAGCTGAGATCGCATTGGCCTGCCTCGTTGATGATGGAGTCCGGCGCCACTTTAATGCCGCTCAAAACATGCTCGACCCAGGCGCTGTCGGCAGCCGCCGGGCCCAAGTGGTGGTAGCGGTAATTCGCCGAGGCTTTCTTGATCCGATCGTTCGATCCGCTGAAGCCGACCGAAGCAGCGGTTAGATGAAGATTGTTCCGGGGCGCCAACCCATCGGTTTGGCGGTTCGTGAAATAGTAGATGTCGCCTGGGGCGCTGCCTGTGGGAAGGTCGTCGAAGTTCAACACCTCCGGATTGCGAAGCTTCATCCAAAAGCTCAGCTTGTCGTCCTGCCTTGGAGGAAAGCGCAACAGGTCGTCCCCCCCTCCGTTTTTGCCGAGCACCCTCGCCAGAATGATAAATCCAGCGATGGGGCCGAACGTGCGAAATACGAGATTGAGTCGGCGCATTATCGAAAGGCATTCGTCAGTCGGCAGAAATTCGAAGTCCAATTCCGGTTCGATCAGGTATTTTTTGCACAGCTTGTTTGCATAGAAGGGTTGCTTGACCGAGACGCTGGCCAGTTCGACATAGGTGAAAGAGTCGTTACTCATGGTAGT
This sequence comes from uncultured Pseudomonadota bacterium, assembly GCA_903844665.1. Lineage (GTDB taxonomy): Bacteria > Pseudomonadota > Gammaproteobacteria > Competibacterales > Competibacteraceae > CAIMUS01. The sequence goes on along the minus strand of CAIMUS010000046.1, from coordinate 34,359 downwards.
CCCTTAGCCTTTGGGGAAATTGAGTTCATCGATTGACGCCACCTTGTCATCGCTCGTCGTCTCGAAGAGGGTGAGCATCCTCACGCGATACACGACACTTGGAAGGTATTTGGAGCCGAGCAAGGCCCAGAGATTATTCTGCTGTTCGAAGGTCAGGCTGTGCAGGGTGACGGATAGCCGGGTAATTAACTGCCAGGGTTTTTTATCCGGTTCGCTGACCGATTCATTTAAGGCCGGATATTTTTTTGCATCGAATACAGGGTGGGCTTGAAAGAACCCGAGCACATCGGATAAATCGCGAAGCGCCGTATCATAATTTTTATTATGGGCGACAAACAGGACGAAGAGGTCTAGCTCGATGGGGGGATTTAGCCGGAAGAATTGCTTATCCTCGGTCGGCACATAATATGGGCGCTTACCTTCACGGCGCTCTTCGTCGATACCGACAAGCATCACTGTCACGTGGGTCGTGTCGGTGACATTAATAGTGCCGTCCGGTTGCACGACCGATTTCAGATCGACTACGTTCCCAAGAGTATAGTTATTAGTAGAATCTTGCTCCCTTTCGACTATATAGGATTCCAAAGCATTCCTGATAAATTGCAATGCAGTCCTGATCACATTCTTAAACTCGCTTCAGTTGAATGGAGTTGCGCAAAAGGCCATGGATACGGCTTATTGAGTCCATGTGAATTTGCTGTTTCAATGCTATAGTCCAGCTAATTTAGATCAGGACATCCTTTTGGCTACCCACTTAAGGCGGGGCAATTCGACCCTGGGAGCGCCGGCGTCCCCGCCGGCTTGAGGGCGTCGGCGCCAGTCAACAGCCGGCAGGATGCCAGCGCTCCCAGGTGAACCCCTCTGTGGTCAGGATGCAAAGCGTCCCGGCTTAAGTGGCTACCCATCTAATGCTAAGCTATTGATTTATAAAAACTAAAATCAACTTAACTATTAGCAATGTATAAATTATAATTGGTTAGACTATAAGCTCAAAAAAATGGGATTGCAACAGGTATTTTCAGGCTATTTTTGGGCTCGGTATGGTCAACTTGACCGGAGGGGGCTCAGCAGGCATCATCGCGGCATGAACCATCCCTGGCATGGAAAATCTTAACTTACAATTTCAACCGGTTGTCAATGCGTAAGTCCTAAAGGATTTGAATCGGCAAGCCCTCACACAATGTTCTCAGCCACTCCATCAAGTTAAATTCACACCGATGGCGCGAGCCCATTCACGCCCCCGCCAGCGCAGCATCACCCGCTTTCATCCCTTCGTCACCGGGAATGGTTTAAACTGACGTAACCGTTCACCGGGATTAATCATGAAGTCTAAGTTTTTCAATTGGTTAAGCAACCACAGTCATCGTTGGTTGAAAAATCATCACTTGAAGAATCAACAATTTGTTGACCCCGGTGAACGGTTACAAACTGACTTCATTCTCACTCTGATGTGACACTATGGCGCTTCTCTTTCTCAGCATCAACGACGACCCTGGCGTCTGGACTCGGACCCTGAGCGCACTGATGCCCGGGCTCGACATCCGGGTGTGGCCCGAGACCGGCCCGGCGGCGGATATCGATGTGGCGCTGGCCTGGAAACCGCCGCCGGGGGAATTGCGGCGTTTTCCTCAGCTCAAGCTGATCATCTCTCTGGGAATGGGCGTCGATCATCTGCTCCAGGATCCGGCGCTGCCGTCCGTGCCTCTCGCCCGTATCGTGGACCCCGGCATCATCACCCAGATGGCCGAATATGTATGCCTGGCGGTGCTGCATTACCATCGCCATATAGACGACTATGAGCGCCAGCAGCGGGAGCGACGCTGGCGGCGGCTGCCGCCGGCGGAGACTGCCAGGCGAACGGTGGGACTACTCGGACTGGGCGCTATCGGCAGCCATACCGCCCGGCAACTGACGGCGCTGGGTTTCCCGGTACTGGCCTGGAGCCGTAGCTCGAAAACGCTGGCGGGCGTGGACTGCTTTCACGGTCCCGAGGGTTTCGAACCGTTGCTGCGCCGCAGCACCGTCCTGGTCTGCCTGCTGCCCTTGACCGGAGAAACGAAGGGAATTATCGACGCCGTCACGCTGGCCCTGCTGCCTGTGGGGGCTTATGTCGTCAACTGCGCGCGCGGCGGTCATCTGGTGGAACAGGACCTGCTCGCCGCCCTGGACCGGGGTCATATCGCCGGCGCCACCCTGGATGTATTCCAGCGGGAACCGCTCCCGGCGGAGCATCCTTTCTGGACGCATCCCAAGGTCCGGGTCACACCCCATATCGCCGGGATAACCAATCCCGGCACGACGGCGCCGCAAATCGTGGAAAATATCCGCCGGCTGTCGGAAGGTTTGCCCCTGTTGAATCCGGTGGATCGGGTCAGGGGTTATTGAAACGGTAACCATGTTCAAAATGGAAAGGATAATTGTATGATTCATAGAAACATCTTTGAGAATATCCCGATCGATCTGCCGACCGAACTGGTCGAGACCCTGGTGGAAGGCGCCGGCTTCAGGATGGAGCGTATCGTCTCGCGCGGCCACGCCACGCCGGAGGACTTCTGGTACGACCAGCCGCAAAACGAGTGGGTCATCGTGCTGCACGGCCATGCCTATCTGGTATTCGAAGGCAAAGAAGATCCGGTTTTTATGAGCGCCGGCGATTACCTGAACATCCCGGCTCATGTCAAACACCGGGTGGAGTGGACGGATGAGGATCAGGAGACTTTCTGGCTGGCGGTGCACTATGACTGATATCGGCCCACATCAGGAACCGGTACGGTGAACGCGCAACGTCCCTTTCACTCCATCTACTCCCACGGCTTCATCCGCGCGGCGGTCTGCATTCCCTTCGTGCGGGTGGCCGATCCGCCCTATAACCTGGAGCGGACCCTGGGCCTGGCCCGGCGCGCTTCCGATCTGCACGCCGCGGTCGCCCTGTTTCCCGAACTGGGTATCTCCGCTTATAGCAACGAAGACCTGTTCCATCAGGATGCCCTGCTGGACGCCACCGCAGCGGCGCTCGCCCGGTTGCTCGAAGCCAGCCGCGAACTGACGCCGGTGCTGCTGGTCGGCGCGCCCTTGCGCTTCGAGGGCAAGCTGTTCAACTGCGCGGTGGTGATCTACCGGGGCCGGGTGCTCGGCATCACCCCCAAGACTTACCTGCCGAACTACCGGGAATTCTATGAGAAGCGCCAGTTCACCTCGGGCCGGGCGGCGGTCGGCCGCGAAGTGCGCTTGCTGGGAGAACTCGTGCCCTTCGGCGCCGACCTGGTATTCGAGGCCAATAATATCGATGACTTCGTCCTTCATGCCGAGATCTGCGAGGATGTCTGGGCGCCGATTCCACCCAGCACCTACGCGGCGCTGGCCGGCGCCACCGTGCTGGCCAACCTCTCCGCCAGCAATATCACCATCGGCAAGGCGGAATACCGCCGTAATCTGTGCGCCTCTCACTCCGGTAAATGCGTCGCCGCCTATCTCTATTCCGCCGCCGGTCCGGGCGAGTCCACCACCGATCTGGCCTGGGATGGCTATGCGCTGATTTATGAAAACGATGAACTGCTGGCGGAAGCCGAGCGGTTTCCAGCCGACGAGCAAGTGATCGTCGCCGATATCGATCTGGAACGCCTGGCCCAGGATCGGATGCGGCTGAGCAGCTTCAACGACTCGGTGCAGTATCACCGGGATCAGGTGCGGGCGATCCGGCGGGTGGGTTTCGACTTCCAGATTCCCGCCGGCGCGATCGGACTGCGGCGCCAGGTCGAGCGCTTTCCTTATGTGCCGCACGATCCGGCCAGGCTCGACGAGCGCTGCTTCGAGGCTTACAACATCCAGGTGCACGGCCTGATGAAGCGCCTGACCAGCTCGGGCATCGAACGGATCGTGATCGGCGTGTCCGGGGGGTTGGATTCCACCCACGCCCTGATCGTCGCCGCCAGGACCATGGACCGGTTGGGACTACCCCGGCAGAATATCCTGGCCTATACCATGCCGGGCTTCGCCACCAGCCGGATCACCCTGGGCAATGCCCACGCCCTGATGGACGCCCTGGGCGTCACCGGCCGGGAGATCGACATCCGGCCGTCCTGTATGCAGATGTTCAAGGATCTGGGGCACCCTTTCGTGGCGGGCGAACCGCTGCACGACATTACCTTTGAAAACGTCCAGGCGGGAGAACGCACCTCGCACCTGTTCCGGCTGGCCAATTTTCACCATGCGCTGGTGCTGGGTACCGGCGATTTGAGCGAACTGGCGCTGGGCTGGGCCACCTACGGCGTCGGCGACCACATGTCGCATTACAATGTCAACACCTCGGTGCCCAAGACACTGATTCAGCATCTGCTCCGCTGGATTATCCACAGCCGGCAATTCGATCCCCGGACCAGCCTCACGCTGCAATCCATTCTCGATACCGAAATCTCGCCGGAACTGATCCCGCACAGCGGTGACGAAAACGAGCAGCCGGCCCAGAGCACGGAAGCCAGGATCGGGCCCTATGAATTGCAGGATTTCAATGTGTATTTCATCACCCGCTACGGCTTTCGTCCCAGCAAGGTCGCCTTTCTCAGTCTGCACGCCTGGGGCGATAAGAACCGGGGGGCCTGGCCGGAGGTATTGCCCCTGGAAAAGCGCAATGAATACGATCTGGCCACCATTAAAAAATGGCTGGAAGTGTTTTTATACCGCTTTTTCAAGATCAGCCAGTTCAAGCGCTCCTGCCTGCCGAACGGGCCGAAGGTAGGTTCCGGGGGTTCACTATCGCCGCGCAGTGACTGGCGCGCGCCCAGCGATGCGGAAGCGGAGGTCTGGCTGGAGGAATTACGGCGGAATGTGCCGGATTGAGAAACTGCTGTACCCATCGGGGTTCGGGGTTACTGTGAGAATGTTGCGCCATTAAATTTCCGGCGTTGTCTTAGAGACAGTGTTTCTCGTCGGTTTTAATCGACTTAATTATTCACCCTTGAGGAGCTAAAAACTGATAATTGATTATTCAGCAACCCTTTGTATAATTGCTCGTTATGAGCAAAATTTGGTATATTGTATAAGTTCGGAATGTTTCCGAACAGCCACAGAAGTTTTGTGGTGGGTCGGGTTTCCGGGCGCCGGATCACAAAGTGGCTCTGCCCAAGGAAGGTCGGCAGGGCGCTTTTACCCAACCGGGGGTTCCCGCGCCGGGTAAAGCCTGATCTTCGGGGAAGGATGTTCTTTCCCCACGGTTGGGACTGCTCAACCAGGACTCCAGTTGCACGCCTAATGGCGTATCAACGGAGAGCGAAGCGCTTAAAAACGGTAACGCGCAACTTTGCGCAAGTTTTTAGGAACAGACTGCCATGGCTCTGACACCTTCCACCATGATGCTCGAACTGGGCGCGACCGCGCCGGATTTCAGCCTGCCGGAGCCGGCCACCGGCAAGACGGTAACGCTGGCGGATTTCAAGGGCGCCCCCGGCCTGCTGGTGATTTTTATGTGCAATCACTGCCCCTATGTAAAGCATATCCGCCACGCTCTGGCGGAGTTCGCCCGCGAGTACCAGGCCAGAGGCTTGAAAATCGTGGGCATCAATTCCAACGACGTGGCGAATCATCCCGATGACAGTCCGGCGAAAATGGTCGGAGAGGTGAAGGCGATAAATTACACCTTCCCTTACCTGTACGACGAGACGCAGGCAGCGGCCAGGGTCTATCATGCCGCCTGTACGCCGGATCTGTATCTGTTCGACCAGGATTTGAAGCTGGTCTACCGGGGACAGTTCGACGGCAGCCGGCCCGGTAATAATGTGCCCGTGACCGGCGCCGATCTGCGCGCCGCCGCGGACGCGCTGCTGGCCGGCAGGGCTGTCTCTCCCGAGCAGAAGCCCAGCATGGGCTGCAATATCAAATGGAAGGCGGGCAACGAGCCGGAATATTCCCGCTAAACCGCATCCACTTTGAGAACTGGAGTTCTGGGGAATCAAACCGGTGCGGTCGTTATAGCCACCGATTCCCTCCCCCTTGAGGGGGGAGGGAACGGAAGGGTAACAGTTAAGGGAAAACTATGGGTTTCAAAATAGATGCGGTTTAACCGGCGTAGGGTGCATTAGCGCAGCGTAATGCACCAACACTATCACGGCGGCTTAGGACCGGGCGCCAGGCGCAGCCCCACGAGCACCGGATCATGGTCCGAGGCTCGGTAGGGATCGGGGCTGTAATAGCCGGGCGGATTGTACTCCTGGTTATAGTCGAGCACCGCGGGCTCGTCCGTATCGATATGCCAGATGGCGACGCCGCTGACCTGGGCCGTCAGGGCAGCCGTCGCCAAAGCATGATCCAGATAACCCGCCAGCCCGTCGAAGGTGTAGGAATAGGCGGATTCCCCGATAAACCGCCGCGGCAGATCGATATAGCCGTTATGCTCCAGGATGGCGATTGGATCTTCCCTGGTGTATGCATTCAGATCGCCGATGATCAGAAAATCCCCGTCACCGCCGCGCGTCGGGTCGGTAGCCAGCCAGTCGGCCAACTCCCGCGCCGCCTCGCTGCGCCGCTGATTCCAGGCGCCCTGACCGTTGCTGACTTCGGGGTCATTGCCGTCGACAGGCCGGCCGGAAGCGCGCTTCGATTTGAAGTGATTGACGACAACGGTGAAGCGTCCCCCGCCGGCGATTTCCTGAAAGGTCTGCGCCAGCGGCGGGCGGCTGTAACCGCCGTCGCCGCCCTGTGATTCGGCATGAGTGGGAGAAAACGCGCCTGTGGTCAGGACCGCCGCCGCTCCCACCGGTTTGACGGTGGCCGGCTTGTAGATCAAGCCGACGGCGATAGCATCGACGCCCAGGAACGGCAGGCCGGGGTCGATACAGGCATAGGTATTCGGCCCCAGCGTCGCATTGAGCGCCTCGACCAGATCGCGGACGGCGCTGCCGGCGCCATAACCGTTGTTTTCCAATTCCATCAAGCCGACGATATCGGCATCGAGGGCCTTCAATGCCGCCACGATCTTGGCGCGCTGGCGCTCGAGTTCGCCGCCGCTGTTCGCTCCCCGGCAAGGCAGCCTGGCCGGACCACAAACCGCCTTGCCGTTATTCAGGGTGGTAAAGTAATTCAGGACATTGAAACCGGCCACCTTGAGCGTGCCACCTACCGCCGGTGGGACGGGCCGGCGCGGATTGGCCGAAGTGAACACCGGTGGGATGGTGGGTTGCAGGCGGTAGCCCAAGGTCGGCGACCTGGCCGAATCGATCCGACCTTGATCCAGTACGCCGGTCAGCCCGGTAACGGTATCGCCCGCGCGAATGATCCGTGGCGGGGGCGGGCCGAGATAGGGCACGGGGTTGGGATTGTCGCCCCGAGGATTCACCTCCTGACCGTCATCCAGCACCAGCAGCCGGCGGGCGTTGCCCGCGGCCAACGCCCGCGCCGCCGCCGATCCCGGCGGGAACTGGTGGGTCGGCTGGTATAGACGGCCGGGATTGCCCCGTTCATCCGGCGCAGCCAGCGTCATCTGACCATAGCGGCCGAGGAAGAAATTCTGGCTGATGGTCAGCGGGTCGCGAATTGCCACCAGCATGCCTTCATAGCGTTCCAGATCGCCAGCGGCCAGTTCCGGCAGGCTGATCGGCGCCGGCGTCGGGCGGGCGCCGCCTGGACAGGGCTGCACCGCCGTGATGTCCTTCAGTTCGGTAAGGCCGTTGAACTCGGCCACGGTTCCGGTGACCCGGACGCGCTCGCCCGCGCCGACCGGCACACCGAAGCCGTTGTCGTAGATGAATATTCCTTCCGAAGTGGCCGGATCGTCATCCCACCGGTCGGCGGATTCCTGGACGAAGAAACCGCGCAAACCCTTGCGGCTGTCCTGGAAGGAAGCGCTCACCAGACCTTCCACGGTGACCGCAACCCCGGCGAAGGGACTGACGGCGCCGCTGCCTTGAACCGTGTGGATCGGCGTGGCTGGCGCGCCGCATACTACGCGATTATCCGGCGGATTCCCGGCCGTGCATAACACCATCCATCCCAGCAGAACGACGCCGCCAAGAATGAGCATCCCCCACGGCCGCTGCATGGCGGCGTCCTCCAGCCGGCTTAGAAGCGGATGGACAGGGATTCGAACACATCCTCGGTGATGCCGCGCAGCATGCTCAGCGCATCCCAGTTATCCCAGGACTCCCGAATCCTGCCGGCGACGAAGCGATGGATGCTGATGCCGGCAATCTGCATCACCTGGCCGCTGGGGGCGATACCCCGGAAGGCGCCTTTATGGGCGCCGCGCGCCGTCCAGCGGGTGGCGACCCTATCGCCTTCGGCGATCTGGTCTTCGATAGTAAACTTTACATCCGGGAAGGCTAGGCGTTGCAGCATCACAAACTGCTTGAAGGCGGCGGCGCCCTGGATTTCCCCGCCACCGGAGGCGATATGGCCGACATAATCAGGAGCATGCAGTTCATCGACGACAGCCAGGTTTTCCTTGGTCCAGACCTCTTCGAAGTTGCGGCGGACGATGGCTTTGTTGGCGTCTGACATGGGCTGAGTGAGCTTGGTTTGCGGGTTGAACGAAAGATGCTGATATTAGTTTAGACACTCGACTGCTGGTATGCTAGTCGAGTGGAGCCGTTGAAGTACCATTGTTCGACAGCCGGCGTGTCCGCCCCCATGCCAAAAAGTGACCCGATCAGCCGCTGCGAGATGATCACCCATGAGTAAGCCCGATGACTATGACGACGTAGAACGCTGTGTGACCGAGGTTATCGAGCGGATCGGTAAGGAGATTGTGCTGGGAATACCAATGGGCCTGGGCAAACCCAATCATTTTGTCAATGCCCTGTATCGGAGAGCGAAACAGGATGCCGCCATCCAGCTTACTATAATGACCGCCCTGACCCTGGAAAAACCGAAGGGTTCCAACGACATAGAACAACGCTTTCTGGGGCCGCTGGTCGAGCGGATATTCGGCGACTATCCTGATCTCGATTACATCGTCGATCTCAGAAAGGGGGAACTCCCCGACAATATCAGGTTGCAGGAATTCTATTTCAAACCGGGCGCTTTTCTGAATTCGCCGGTACAACAGCAAAATTACATCTGCTGTAACTATACCGACGCGGCCAGGGTCTTTGTCGATCATGGCGTCAATGTCATTGCGCAAATGATTGCCAAAAAGACTATCGATAATAGACTTTATTACAGTCTGAGTGGTAACACCGATGTGACGCTCGATCTTTTGCCGCTGCTCATGGAGCAACGCCGGCAAGGCAGAAAAATCGTCTGTGTCGGGCAGGTCAACGCGAATTTACCCTTTATGTATCGGGATGCATTGGTCGAAGCGGTAACGTTCGATATGATTATCGACAATCCCGTCTATGATTTTACTCTGTTCAGCACGCCCAATATGGCCGTGGACAGCGCCGATTATCTGATCGGGCTTAATGTCAGCGCCCTGATCAAGGATGGCGGCACCTTGCAGATCGGTATCGGCAGTCTGGGTGACGCTATCGTCTATGCCTGCCAATTGCGCCAGCGACATAATGAAATTTATCAGACCCTGCTCGCTGAATCGGGACTGCTGCAGCAATATTCTCCGCTTATCGAGGAAGTTGGCGGCACAGCGCCGTTCCAGGAGGGATTATATGGCTCCAGCGAGATGCTGGTTAACGGTTTCTGGCATCTTTATCAGGAGGAGATACTGAAGCGCCGGGTCTACGATCATGTCGTGTTGCAGAGTCTTATCAATGAAGGCAGAATTACCGAGGAGATCAAGCCCGAGTTGATCGATCTGTTGCTGGAACGGGGAGCGATCCAGATTCAGTTGACTCGGGCTGATTTCGATTTTCTCCAGCGGTTCGGCATTTTCCGGCGGGAGCTGAATTATGAGGATGGTTATATTCTGACTCCGGCAGCCATGCAGATACCGGCCGATCTGAATGAACAACGCGAGCCGATTATCCAGCATTGTCTGGGCGCTCGGCTGGGCAATGGCATCGTCATGCACGGCGGTTTTTTCCTGGGACCGCAGAGTCTGTACGCCGGGCTGCGCAGCCTGGACGAGGAGGAAAACCAGCGTTTCTGTATGACCGGCGTTTCCAATGTCAATCAGCTCTACGGCGACGAAACTCTGAAGAGCCTGCAACGCCGACAGGCGCGCTTTATCAACACCACGATTATGGTCACCCTGATCGGCGCCGCGGTCTCCGACGGGCTGGATGACGGCCAAGTCATCAGCGGTGTCGGCGGCCAGTACAATTTCGTGGCCATGGCCAACGCCCTGCCGGATGCCCGTTCCATCCTGATGCTTCGAAGCACCCGGCGGAAAGGGACCGTCGTTTCCTCGAATATCGTCTGGAACTATGGCCATATCACCATTCCCCGCCATCTTAGAGATATTGTGGTGACCGAGTATGGTATTGCCGATTTAAGAGGCAAGGCGGATAAGGAAGTGATTGCCGCCCTGCTCAATATCGCAGATTCCAGGTTTCAGGACGAACTGCTGGAGAAAGCCAAACAAGTCGGCAAAATTCCGAAAGATTATCAAATTCCCTCTCAGTTCAGAAACAATACCCCGCAACGGTTGGAAGCGCTATATCGATCTTACCGGGATAAAGGCTTGTTCCCGGATTTTCCTTTCGGCACCGACCTTACGGAAGTGGAAATTACCCTGGGCAAAGCGCTGAACGCGATTAAATCGAGCATGGCCACGCCCGGCGGCATGGTGAAAAATTTCTTTAAAGTGATGGAAAGCTTGTCTATTCCAGAAGCGGCCCGGCCTTATCTGGAACGGCTGCAACTGGATAAACCGGTGACCTTGAAAGAACAGTTGATCCAAAAGCTGCTGGTCGCCGAATTGGTGGCCGGAGGTCATATTCAGCACGATGGAACTGCCGTCGTTTGATTGCACAGATACTTTACCATTGCCAGCGTTATTTATGCCTAATCCACATCATCTTGTTAACACAGTACATCGCCTTGCCGGCAGAGGTGCTTCCGTTTTTTTATGGGTCGGCTTATTCTGCCTTATTGGTATTATTTATGGTAGCCTCATACCCTTCGATTTCAAACCGGGTCTCAGCTTGTATGAAGCTTGGAATTATTTTATCGATTTTTCTCATCTAAGACCGGGTGATGAGTCCAAGCTGGACTGGTCGGTCAACTTGATTATGTGTATTCCACCAGCCTTTTTTCTATGCGGTTGGTGGAATGTGCGAAGATCGAATATATTGTCTGTTCAAGGCTTGGTTATCGCCTTGTTGCTATGCGGATTGGTGAGCGTTGGTGTTGAATTCACTCAGAGCTATCTGCCATCGCGCACCAGTTCTCTAAACGATCTACTTGCTCAATTCATAGGCATATTACTTGGAATATTTTTTTGGTATCTTTTTGGTAAACGTTTCTATATTACTTGGCAATCTATTTATGCAGGCGGTAAACCTGCAATGCGGGCAGCGCTTCTTTTTTATTTGTTGACTTATTTAATTATTTGCCTGTTTCCCTACGATTTTATCGTTTCCTTAGCGGAACTGCGTGCCAAATTTGATAGCGATGCCGTGGGTATTTGGTTGGCGGGAATCGGCTGTGGTTCCAGCCTACGCTGCCTGGTTAAGCAGCTTGTCGAGGTCCTAATCAGTATGCCGCCCGGCATCCTGTTCGCCTGGCTGTGGGGGATCGATAAGCCGACCACCTTGCGCCGGGTGCTGTTCACCGGCTTTATCATCGGCAGTGGCATCGAGTCGATCCAGCTTTTCGAGGCATCGGGAATCAGCCAGGGTATCTCGGTATTGAACCGGACCGTGGGCATGGGCCTGGGCTGCTGGCTGCTGCAACGCCTGAAAAAGCAGCCACTCAGGGTTTCTCCAACAGCCATCCGATCCTTTCTGGTCCTGCTGTTGCCGTTCTACTTGCTATTGCTGGCGAGATTGAACGGCTGGTCCAGCCAGTCCTGGCTTTCCTGGCGCGAGGCGCGACAGCAACTGTCCAGTCTGAACTGGTTGCCTTTCTACTACCATTATTTCACTCCCGAAACCAACGCGATGGCCAGCTTGGTCCTGGTGGCCTGCAGCTACATGCCTCTGGGTCTGGGTGTCTGGCTCTGGCGGGGCAGGCCGGGCCGGGCCGATCACCTGCTCCTGCCGGCGCTGCTGGCCGGTGGCTGCGCCTTGCTGATCGAAGCGGGTAAGCTGTTCCTGTCCCTGCGGCCGGATCCGACCAATATCCTGATCGCCGGCTGCAGCGCGACCTTGATTTACGGCATCATGGCCTGGATGCAGCGCTGGAATCAGGCAGCGGCGCCGCCGCAGCCTGCTGGACGGGTTATCATGCGGCGCTATTAAACCTTCTGTTGCTGTTGGCCGCCTCGGGACCGGTTTTCTTGCCGTCGATTTTAATTACTTATTAAAAAAGTGGATGATGACTGTTGGGAGGATGCAATTATGGTGAGAGAAGTCGAAGCCATGGTAAATCCAAATCTGCTGTTTTTCTATAATAAGTAATTGATTGTATTCGAAAATTTTAATTTAACCCGATGCAAACCAGCGAACTTGGAAAAGTCTTTATGCAATAAATTCATTAAATTTTAGTGTTATCACCAAGCATGGTCTTGCCTGTACTGTTCTTAGAGAGTAATCTATTAACCTGTAAAGGATGACCTAAAGTTGGGAGGTCACGATGGTCATGTGTCAATTTTCTCAAGTTATATTGAATAAAATCGTGAGTAGATTCAAACACTTAAAGAGGTCTGCTATGGCTAAAAAGAACAAATTTTCCTTTGTTTTAGGCGCGCTTGCATTGGCAAGCACATTCCCGGCATCCGCGAGCTTCACCGGCTACTACGATGTCGCCAACTGGGCCACGACCTACGTGCCGGATCCTAATAACGGCTCCGTGGACACCACAAATGCCCCTGCTTCAGTCACACTGATAGGCCCTTCCAATTTGACTATTTTTTCATATGTAGATTTCACCATCCCCGTAGCGGGGAGTCAAACTATATCTTTCGACTGGGAGTACGAGAGCCTGGATACAGCTTCCAATGATGATCCCACTTTTGATCCCTTTGGCTATCTTTTAAATGGACTATTCAAACAGTTAACCATAGACGGTGGCCCTTCTACGCAGTTGGGTAGCGTTTCTGTTCAAGTAAGCGCTGGCGATACATTCGGATTCGAGCAGCAATCATTAGATGGCTTAGATGGGCCCGGTATTACCGTGATCAGCGATTTCACTGCCGTCCCAGAACCAGCCACGCTGGGATTGCTGGGCATCGGCTTGGCCGCCTTTGGGGCGAGGCGGCGTTGCAAGGCGTGACGGCCTTCGATAACCAGTTAATTTGTAAACCGAATCTAGCCGTAGACAGCAATACTAAAGCCATAATCGTCAGTGGCTAGGTTTAGCTACTCCTAACACAATTGTTTCCGGCGGGCTGTGTGCACTGTCGCCGGCACTTTACCCTTTAGTTCCAGAGCTTTAAAGGTGGCCTATATAAATCTAATTAGGTTACAACGCTATTTTGTGCGCTGCGCCAAAATTTTCCTACTGTAAAAAATTCTGTGATGAACGGACGGCAAACACAACATATTGTACCTTAACAAGACATGAAAACCTATATAGTGTATATTAAAGGTTTCTATCACAGGAAAATTTACACTGGGCAAAAGTTATCAAACTGATTTTGTTGCAATGCACGATCTGGCAATCATTGGCATTCTAACAGCGCTTCTCTTCGCCGCTTTCTGCAGGCCCTGGATGGGGGTGCTGGCGCTGGCTGTGGTCGCTTACCTGACGCCCTCCATCTATACCGACGGGTCTATACGCAGCTTACCGGCCTATACGGTGCTATCCCTGGGTGTGGCTATAGCAGCCCTGGTCCGCCGGGACTGGCAATGGCCGTCGTATGACTGGCGCTTGACGGTGCTGCTGCTGCTATGGGGATATTTTTTATTCACCACCTGGTTCACTGCTATTTACCCTACAGGAGCCTGGAAGAAGTTTTGGGAAGTCTCCACCGTGCTGCCGCCGCTCGTCCTTATCCTGTTGCTGATCGACAGCCGCGAGAAGCTGTTTTATCTGCTCGTCACGATAGCGACCTGCATCGCCCTGGTAACGGTTAAAGGGGGTCTTTGGGCAATCATGACCGGTTTCAGGGATTCCGTCTACGGCCCGCCGACCATAAAGTATTTCGATAACAATCTCTTCGCTGTCCTGATGGTGATGAACATACCGCTGCTGCTGCTGTGGCTGCGGGAAACACGCAACGAGACACTGCGCTATGGGTTGATGATCACGCTCGCGCTGAGCGTGGCGGCAGTGTTGGGTACTTGGTCGCGCGGTGGCCTGCTGGCCCTGGGAATAGTTATCTTGCTGCTGCTCTGGCACAGCCAGCGTAAATTCCTGGCTCTGCTGTTTCTGCTGGCCGCCATTAGCCTGACGTTCGTCCACCTCCCGGAGGCATGGTTTGCGCGCATGGAAACCATTGTAAATTATCAGCAGGATGAATCCGCCACTGGCCGTCTGTGGCTGTGGGAAGTCGGCCTTGACCATGCCCTGCAGCGGCCATTGACCGGTATCGGGTTTGATGGCTGGGTTATTACCACGCTTAGGAATAATAACCGGATGAACTGGCATAACGCCTATGTGGCCATCATGGCGGAACATGGCCTGTTTGCTTTTGCTCTCTGGTGTTCCTTGTTATTTGGTACTATAGTCAATCTGACGCATCTGGCCTGGCTGAGTCGGCGCTCCCCAGCGCTGGCCTGGGTCGGCGACTACAGTCTGATGCTGCGCGCTTCGCTTCTCGGCTATGCGGTTGGTGCGCTGTTCGAGGAGTTGGCTTACTGGGATATTTTGTATCAACTGGTAGTGATTGCGGTCTTGCTCAGGCAGTTTGTTCTGGCCGAGGTAGCCCGGATCGCCAGTATCCGGCCAGGATCAGGCGGGTTCTCGGCAGGCACAGCGGCCGCCGTGCCAGTTCTGATATAGGTCCGTGAGGTGACATAAATGCGTTTCCTGCGCATAAGCCACTGATCTAGCTCATTTGTGTGTCCGGTTGTCAATCAGCGGCTCTATACCGGGGAAGAACAGGGTAACTTGATACATTCTCAAATCTTAACGAGGTCAACAGCTATGAACCAGAAAAATCTGATGAAAACCATTTATTTTGTGTCTCTTTTGACGTTTGGAGCGGTTTGGCCGTGGGCTTCGGCAAGTGCAGCAGGACTTTATTATGTTAATCTCTATTTTTCCACTCAAGCTTCGCCTACTACATACTGTTTTGCGACGTTCAATTGCCCGAGCTGTTCAGGGACCAAGGGTGTTACGTTGGGACCATTGACGTGTTATAAGGTATCGGATCCTATTAATACTACGTGTACTGCCACGTGCGGCACATCGTGTGGCGCTAACTATGATAGTAACGCGCAGAAGCTGACTTCTTCGGTAACATACGTTGGATGCGGCTGCACCAGTGGTTCAGCTCCCGGTATAAAAACAGGTAGTTCATCCCCCACCGTCAGAACTGGATATGCAGGTTGTAGCGCTTCATCTGGTCCTTTTCCTGGAGTTAACGGTAATGGTACCGGTACAGGACAATCACTAATATCATCGGACTCTGACGTTAGTCCTCAGCCTCCTCCGTAACCCATTCACAAGCTTTTGTAGGTTGGGCAAAGCGTAACGTTGCCTAAGAGGGTGTTCCCGTCTACACGGATGGCTCCACCCGCCTGCCCCAATCGCTGCCTGCCCCTAAGGTTTCCTCCAACCAGCAGGACTGGCTGCTGCCGCTGGCGGTCTGCTGTCTGGGCTGGCTGATCTATCTGAGCCTGGCTCCCTGGCAGTACAACGGAAAGCAGCCCTGGCCACCCTTCCAGTCCCTGTTCGCCGCAGCGGCACCATCAGCGGCTTTTCTCAGCAATCTGCTGCTATTGGTGCCGGTCGCCTGCTTCGGGCAGGGCGCCCTCCAGCGCCGTTTTCAGCAGATTCCACCTTGGCTGAACACCCTGTTACTCTGGGTTGGCCTGAGCCTGATCAGCCTGGCGCTTGCCTATGCGCAATTGCTGTTTCCGCCCAAACTGGCGCCACCGGTCAATCTTCTGGCGCAGCAGACGGGCATCATCCTCGGCATCCCACTGTGGTGGTCGGCAGGCAGCCGGCTGGCCGCCGCCCTGGGTGCAACGGATCGCCGGTCCCACCAACGCCCGTTCTGGCATTACGTTGCTCTGGCAGGGGTGCTGCCTTTCCTGCTTTTTCCCGTGGACCCGGCGGAGCCGCTAAACAATCTGGCCGCGCACTGGCCACCCGCTTCCCTGGGGGCTTACCTGCAAGACCTGCAGCGCCATCTCGCCTACCTGTTTAAAGTCGGCATGCTCTGGGTGCCCATCGGCCTTGTCTACACCCTGGGTGGTTACCGGCAAACGCTACAGGTCTGGATGCTGGCTGTTGCGCTCACTTTCGGACTGCTGGGATTGCCGCTCTTAAGCAACTTGAAGGCAGGCGATGTGCTGGAGGTGATTTGCGCCCTGGTAGGGACAGGAGTGGGCGGTGCGATCGGCGCCCGGACGCGGTGGTCAGCCGGTTTTTCGGCCAAGATGGCCGCACGTGTCGCGGCGCCGCCACAGCCAGCCGTCAATTTTCGGGCACTGGCGCCGACCCTTCTGCGTCGGACGTTGGCGTTTGGCCTATTGCTGGGCTTGGTTTTGTTGCTAAAGCACTTTCCCCGGCTGGCGCCCTGGCTGGGTGTGGGGCTGGCGGCTTATGCTCTGCTGCTATGGCGGTTTCCCTACGCCTGGCTGCTGCTTGTGCCGGCAGTGCTGCCGGTTCTGGACTTCGCCCCCTGGACAGGCCGTTTCTTTTTCGATGAATTCGACCGGGTAATGCTGGTCACCCTGGCGCTGGCGCTCTGGCACGGTCGACGTCCTCAGCCCGGTCCGGTGCTGGGGCGGCCACTTCCTCTGATCCTGACACTGTTCGTCGGCTCCTATTTGATCAGCCTGCTGCTTGGGCTGTTACCCTGGCAGGAACTCGATGCCAATGCCTTCAGCAATTACTGGAGCCATTACAACAGCCTGCGGGTCGGCAAGGGAATGCTCTGGTCACTGCTGGTGCTTGTCCTGCTACGGTGGGGACGGCTGCCCGAGCCTGGCACAGCGCAACGCCTGTTTGCGACCGGCGTAGGGATCGGGCTGCTGGGGGTGGTCCTGCTGAGTTTGCGGGAACGTTGGCAGTTCATGACCACAGTTGCTCCGGTCGGCCT
The DNA here is from genome assembly GCA_903844665.1 of uncultured Pseudomonadota bacterium. Lineage (GTDB taxonomy): Bacteria > Pseudomonadota > Gammaproteobacteria > Competibacterales > Competibacteraceae > CAIMUS01. The sequence goes on along the minus strand of CAIMUS010000046.1, from coordinate 17,162 downwards.
GCTGGCTCTGCTGGCGGCATCAGGCGTTCTGGCGCTGGGCAGTTGGCGCCGCTTTATGTTGACCAAACGGCTGGGCCTGGCGGAACTCGGAGCCTTACTGCTGCTGGGCGCCGGGATCGGCGGCAGTGTTATGCTCCAGGGCGGCGACTTGCAAGCGACTAAAGACTGGCGGACCTATCTTAAACACTGGAACCATACTGTGGCCATGATGGACCGGAACTGGACCACCCGCTGGTTCGGCATGGGCCTGGGGCGTCTCCCGGAAACCTATCTGTACCGCAATCTCGAAGGCGTCACCCCCACGACCTACCGCTTTGAACAGGATGAGGAGGGCAACACCTTTCTGCGCCTGGGTTCGGGTGAAACCCTTTATCTGTCACAGCGGGTACCGGTCACACCGCAGCAGCGCTATATCCTTTACCTCGATCTGCGTGGCAGCCGGAAAGCCACCCGTCTGGATGCCTCGCTCTGTGAAGTCCGGCAGCTCGATTCCTCCCAATGCCATTGGATCGGGATCGAGGTTCCCGCCGGCGATACTGACTGGCGCCCGCACGAGCTTGCCTTCGACAGCGACACCATGGGGGCCGGCAATAGACTGACCCGGCGTCCGGTGGAACTGTTGCTGTATAACCCGGCGCGGGGAACCATCGTGGAGGTGGGTAACATCCGCCTGGTGGACGAACAGGGTCAGGAATTGCTGGTTAACGGGGATTTCTCGCGAGGCGGCGATTACTGGTTTGGGAAAAGCTATGACTCTCTGCCCTGGCAGAGTAAAAATCTCTGGGTTCAGATGCTGTTCGAGCAGGGCTGGCTGGGCGTGTTGACTTTTATGCTGCTGCTGGCCGTCCTGCTCGGCCGGCTGGCGGCGGCGCTCTGGCGCGGTGATGCCTTTGCCACCGCCCTGCTGGCCGCGGCAGCCGCCTTTCTCGCGGTCGGACTGGTTGACAGCGTGTTCGACGCGCCCAGGCTTACTGTTTTATTTTTCAGCGTTCTCTTTATGGGCGCCCTGGCATCGACCCGTAGGGCAGAATAGGCCGTCAGGCCGTATTCCGCCGCATGCTGTCGGTTTCCCGGCGCATGCGGCGCATTACGTTGCGCTAATGCGCCCTACACGTTTACCACGAACGTAGCCACTGCAAGGTCCACTCCATCACTTGCTGCCGCCACTCCTGGCGGGAAAAGGTATGGTTGGCGGCGGGCAAATCGCGCCGGGTGATGCGCGGCTGGCGCAGTAAGCGCCGCCAGATTGCCGATGCCGTCACCGTATCGTTAAATTCGGCGGCGGTCAGGTCGTTGCCGCTCAGGATAATCAATACCGGTCCTGTAAAGCGGGCCAAACCATCCGCCATGCGCTCGGGCAGGGGCCGGTCGGCGCCGTTGGCGCCCTGGACTTGCCGGCTTGGGGCGACAGTTGTCTTCACCATCCCGAAGAATGATCGCAAGGACCCTGCCAGATCGAAATCGCCGCGCCGGATTTTGGCCCACAATTCGGCACTGAACAGCCGCTTGAGGTAATAGTGCTTGAGAAAGGCGCGGGACTCGCCCGCCTCGGTTCGCACCCAGGGATTCAACAGCACCAGCCCTGCCACCCGGCGATCGCGCCAGGCATAGAACAAGGCCGCCGACGCCGCATCGCACAATCCCCAGATAACCACCTCGCGCAAGCCCGGACTGCGCGCCAAGAAGGCATCGACAGCCGCGGCTATGTCATCGTTGCAATGCTCGAAATCGACCACCTCGCCACCGCCATCGCCCATGCCGCGATAGTCGAAGCGCAGTACCGGAACCCCGGCGGCAGCCAGATCGCGGGCCAACAGGAGGAACTGGCGATGGCTGCCCACGCGGTACTGGGGACCGCCGACCACGATGAGTACGCCCCGTGACGCCTGGGCGGCGCCGGGATGCAGCATACCGACGAGTTCGGCGCCCTGGCAGGGAAAGGTAAACGCCAGCTCCGGCATCAGCTATCGATCCAGGCTGCGGCTGGTGGCTTCCAGCAACGCCGGTACGGAAGTGATTTCCTGAGTGGACCAGAACGGTTCGCCCACCACGGTCCGGGCGCTGACCGCCACTCCGGCTTCGCGCCATTGCGCCAGTAACTGCTGGCTGGACGGCGCCAGCCCCCGTTCGGGTGTGGCCACGAGTTCGAACCAGTTGACGTGGGCGCCGGCCGGCGGCGTCGCTAACCGGGCCTGCTCCAGGGCGGTGGCCAATTCAGGGTGCAACTCGTAGCCGGCCACTTCCACCGCCCGCCCGGCAGCCAGTTCCGCCCGCAACCGGGCCAGCGTCTCCTGGGTTCCGTCCAGCATTCCGGCGGCTAGCCGCAGGCGCAGGAATTGGGTCAGCGCCTTTGCGCCATCGATGACGGGATGCCATAAGATCGAACCCGTCGCTTGAACCTGCGTGGCCAGTTCCACCGCCAGCAGGCATCCCAACCGTAACCCCCAGAGATACAGGGGGGTGGCGCTGCGGGCCAGCAGCCAGTCCAGACAGAGCCGCAGATCGGCCTGCCACACCGTCCAGCGGGCGGCGGCGAAATCCCCGCCGCTGTCGCCGCAGCCATACAGATCCGGCTGCAATACGCCGAAGCCGGCGGCGGCAAAACGGCGGGCCTGTAAGGCGGCCATACGGCGCGACTTGTTCATTTCCTCCGCAAAGGGATGAATATAGAGAATGCTGCCGCGTGGGGGGATGGTCGGGAGAGGAGGATAATACAGGATAAACAAGGGACCTGAGCTGCCTTGCAGAAATCCCGGCCGGGGCCGAATCTCTACAGACGGCTCACCGGCCAAGCTTGCGCTCGACGAAGTCACAGAGGTTACCGACCGTCTCGAAAATTTCAGCGCTGATTTCATCGTCCTCGATCGTGAGGTCGAAGTGTTCCTCCAGTGCGGTGATCAGCGCTATGACCATCATGGAGTCGAATTCCGGCAGGCTGCCCATCAACGGCGTGGAACGGTCGAATTGTCGCACCCGCTCGCCGAGTTGCAAGACCTGGGCAAGCAGCAGCTTAACCTCTTCGCAGGTGGCCATCTATAAACTCCTCTGCATGAGAGCGATATGTGAGCGCCATAATGTAGTCGTCCGGCATGATTTTGCATAGTCTAAAAGCTCCCCCGCCTGGAACAAGACGCAACCGGAGCCGCTCCCTCCCTGCCGGAAACCTATAGGATCGCCATCATTTGAAAAAATGCAATTATGCCACCGTGACAAGCCGGCGAATATCGCTTGTGTAAACCGGAGTGTAATTAGTGTCTGACCGAGTAACCGTTCAGACCCCTCTCCCCGACCCTCCCCCACAAGGGGGGAGGGAGTTATTGCAAAACAGCTACTTAGCGTATTCCCCCTCCCCTTGTGGGAGGGGGTTAGGGGGAGGGGGGTGAACGCTTACCTGACCGAAAACCTCTCTCGGGGATGCCAACCTTGTAGGTCGGGCACAGGACGTGCCCGACAGTCGGGCACGTCCTGTGCCCGACCTACGGGTTTTCGGCCAGACACTAATTAAAACTCATGAAAAATTCTCCTGTAAAAAATCTGTCAAAAACTTGACATAGTGTTGTAACGACACTAATATTTGGTGTAACTTTTACACTAACCCGTCCGATCATGTCCCCGCAGAATACCCTTGCCATTTCCACCGATGTGGTGCTGTTCAGCATCCGCAATGACCGCCTGGAGGTATTGCTGGCGGCGCTGGATAACGGTGGCTGGAGGCTGCCCGGCGGCGGCATGGCGGCGGATGAAGATCTGGAAAGCTCGGCTTTGCAGCACCTGGAGCAACAGACTGGAGTCACTGGAGTTTACCTGGAACAGCTTTACACCTTCGGCCGTCCGGGGCGGCACCCGACGCAACGCCTGGTTTCGGTGGCTTATTACGCCCTGGCGCCGGATGAACAACTACGCCTGCGCGAGCGGCAGGCGGATGGCTTGGATTGGTTCGCCATTACCCGACTGCCGCCGCTGGCGCTCGATCATGCGGACATCATCGCCATGGCGCACAAGCGGCTGGCGGCCAAGCTGGCCTATACCACTATCGCGCTGCAATTCATGCCGGAGCGTTTTACCTTGAGCGCCTTGCAATCCGTCTATGAGACCATTCTGGGGGCCGCGCTGGACAAGCGTAACTTCCGCAAAAGGGTGTTGGCCATGGGCTGTCTCGAAGCCACCAGCGAGCTGGACCGGCATGGCAATCACCGCCCTGCCCGACTGTACCGCGCCAGGACGCCCGGTAAGGTCGAATTCATCAAGTAGCACGCTACGATTCCCGAGAACAATCAATGAACGCCATCGCCTCTCTTGCCGATCTGTCCCCACGCTTACGGCTGTCGCCTGCCCAGGTTCCCGCCACGGTCGAAGAAACGTTGCACCCTCTGGAACGGCAGAGGCTGATCGAGCGGATCGAGCGTCTGCTGGTGGAACAGGACGCCAAGCTGGTTGCCCACTACTATACCGCTCCCGAGTTGCAGGAACTGGCCGACGCCACCGGGGGTTATGTCTCCGACTCCCTGGATATGGCGCGGTTCGGCGCCGAGTGCCCGGCCGGTACACTGGTGGTGGCCGGCGTGCGCTTCATGGGCGAGACCGCCAAAATCCTGAATCCGGAGAAGCGGGTGCTGCTGCCGGACCTGGCGGCCACCTGCTCGCTGGATCTCGGTTGCCCGGCGGACGCCTTCAGCGCTTTCTGCGACCGGCACCCCGATCGCACTGTGGTGGTCTATGCCAATACCAGCGCGGCGGTGAAGGCGCGGGCCGACTGGGTGGTGACCTCCGGCATCGCGCTCGATATCGTCCGCTATCTGGCGGCCAGAGGCGAGACAATCCTGTGGGCGCCGGACCGCCATCTGGGCGCCTATATCCGCCGGGAAACCGGCGCCGACATGCTGCTCTGGGAAGGCTCCTGTATCGTGCACGAGGCCTTCAAGGCCGAAGGGCTGCGCCGGTTACGGGCCGAGCATCCGGACGCCAGGGTGCTGGTGCATCCGGAATCGCCCGCGGATGTCATCGCCCAGGCGGATGTGGTAGGTTCGACCACGGCGCTGATCGAGGCCACCCGCGAACTGGCGGCCCGGAAATTTATCGTTGCCACCGACCGGGGGATTTTTTATAAAATGCGGGAGGCGGCGCCCGGTAAAATTTTCCTGGAGGCGCCCATCGCCGGCAAAAGCGCCACCTGCGTCAGTTGCGCCCATTGTCCCTGGATGGCGATGAACGGCTTGCGCAAGCTGGCTTATGTCCTGGAAACCGGCGCCAATGAAATTCTGATCGATGAGGCCATCCGGGCGCGCGCGGTAAAGCCTATTCAACGGTTACTGGATTTCGCGGCGCAGCGTGGCCGGACGGTGCTGGGCAATAACGACGCCTGAGGGACAGGCGAAATCCTTCCCTCAGCGGGGAGAGGGTTGCCGCCAGCCTGGCTGCCGGAAAAGAAAACAAATAATATCAAGGCTTACGGAGGGCGTGTTAGAATTACACCTTGATTGTTGGAACCGGTTTAACTTTTTTAAAATAAAAATACAGCCACCTGGGGGGCTAAATCACGTATGAAGACCAGCGAGCGTATTTTGCAAACCAGTTTGCAGCTTTTCAATGAACATGGGGCGCCTCGTATTACGACCAACCATATCGCCGATGAAATGAATATCAGCCCCGGCAATCTCTATTATCATTTCCGCAATAAGGATGAGATTATCTATCAATTGTTTCTGAGCTATGAGAAAAAAATATCGGATGCCTTGCAAGTGCCGCAAAGCCGCGATCTCAACATGGAAGACATGTGGCTTTACCTGCATCTGGTATTCGAAAGCATCTGGGAGTATCGTTTTCTCTACCGTGACCTGGAAAATATCGTAAGCCGCAGCAGGAAGCTGCGGCTGCGGTTCAAACGGATTTTGGAACGCAAGATCAAGACAGCGGTTGCGATATTCGAAGGTCTGGTGCAAACCAAAGTGATTCAGGCCACCAGCGAAGAGATTCAGGCGCTGGCTACCAATGTCGCCGTGGTCGCCACCTATTGGATCAATTTTCATAATATCCGCGGTGATGACCGCAACAGCAATGACAACAATCTTGGCCTGGGCGTCTATCAGGTGATGGCGCTGGTATCACCCTTCTTAAGAGAGGATATGCGCAAGCTATTGCAAAAACTGAGTCATGACTATTTAGACTGATTAGACTGAGGCTGGCTGCGGTAATGCTTAAGGCAATCGGTGCTTATCGAGCAGCGCATTAACATTGCTATTGATATTTTCTATACGCACGATCAATTCCTGGACATCTTCACTGGTGGCCACTCCCAGCCGCAGCAGTACCCGAGCCATCCGGTCCTCCACCAACTGTTCTACCCCATCGAAGGTATCGGTGGCCCTATCCCTGAGATCTTCGACGGTATGTTCCCACTGGGTTTTGACGGCTTCGACTTTTTCCTGGGTAACCTGGCGGGTCTGAGTCTCCACTTTTTCTCCTTCTTCCACCAGGGCTGCGAACAGCATGCCGCCCCCTTCCCCGGCCATCGCGACAGCGCCCAGGCCCGCCAGCCAGACTTTGCGAGTCAATCCGGCAATGCCAGCCACCAAGAGGGGCGGCGAAGACATGGATTTTTCCTTTAACATGGTTCAATACCTTTCGAGCTGCCAACAGGGCGGCGGAAAATCCGGTGGGATTCCGCCGGTCTGCCGGCCAGGCGATTCGGCCTGACCGGATACCCGCGAACGGCTGGCGCACAGATCGACAACGCCGCCGGAACGCGCTTGTCCCGGAGCGTGATTCACCAGCCTGGCCCGGTCTTTTCGAAAGAGCCAATTCTGGAATTGGGTGCATGGGCCGCGGGTTACGCTGCCGGCGCCTGAACCCAGCTATCCGCTGCTTTGGCCCATACACCCAATAGTTTTACTTGCGCCCCCCGTCATACCCGTCAGGCCGGGATGCCGTTAAAAAGCCGGCGATGAAATCGAGGTTTCCCCCGGGGCTACCGTGAGATTATCACCAGCCGACCAGATCTCGTCATTGATCAGAAACTTGAATGTGAGGGGTCCACCGGCGGTTGCGGTAGACCAGGACCATTCATCACCGGACGTGTTTACCATTACGACACCCTGAGTCCAACTCAATTCGGCGCCTTCGCCGCGGATATACAGATTATTGCCATAGCCGATATCCACTCTGGCGACAATGTTGGTAACAGAGGCAGTGGCTGCCTTTTTCTCGGGGAGCGCTTTTTTAGCAGTCTCGGCTTTGGCGGGTGCTGCTTTGGCGGTCGATTTCTTGGCGGCAGTCGTTGCCGTCTTTTGGGCAGGAGCGCCCGCCGGGGGTTGGGCCGCGACCGCCGGCGCCGCCGCGGCGGGTTTCACGGCTGTGGCGGCGGAGGCTGGCGGTTCAGCGGCTTTCGGCGCGACGGCGGGCTTGCTTACCGCCGCGGGTTCAGCGGCTTTCGGCGCGACGGCTGGCTTGCTTACCACCGCGGGTTCAGCGGCTTTCGGCGCGACGGCGGGCTTGCTTACCACCGCGGGTTCAGCGGCTTTCGGCGCGATGGCGGGCTTGCTTACCGCCGCGGGTTCGGCGGCTTTCGGCGCGACGGCGGGCTTGCTTACCGCCGCGGGTTCGGCCGGTTTTTTGGAAGACGCCGCTGGGTTGGGGGCGGCGGTCTTCTTGGTGGTAGCGGACGTAGTGGTTACCTTCTTCGTAGGCACGGGATATTCTCCTCACTGAAGTGCATTGATAGCGGGTGACTTTGGTAATTCCCAACTGCTCACCAGATCAACTAAAAGATAGCTTTAAAATTTCCCCTGTCACCCACAGCCATGGCTGCGAGATCGAGTTATGAATTATAAAATATTTTTAAATCAATCGATTGATGATCCAGTGAGTGGTTACGGCAAGGCTTCGATGTCTGGTTGGTTGGTCCTCTTGTCAGGATAAAATTATCCGAGATTTTTCCAAGCTGCAACGCTTGGCTCGCCGGGCAGCTGGCCCATCGACCATCATCCAGTTGCAACTGATTGAAATATAAACTTAGTATAACCAGCCTGTAAATCCCTTTCGTAGTTAATCTGCTGGTGGACGATCTTCGGACTTATACGGTAGCCGGCTGTTTGCAGTTTTGCATAACCGCTTGAGGGCGTCGCTCAGCGGCTTCTGAGTACACTGTCGACTTTGCGCAGCGCCAGGGTGAAATCGTCTCCCAGCGTAATGGCGCGAGTAGAAGCCAGCGCCACGGCCTGCCGCGCCGTCACTTGGCCGCCGACAAATACGGGCACTTCGACCTGATGTAGCAGGCGGGGTAACTCCTCCTGGATGACCGGCTCCGGTACTTCGGCAGAGCCGGACAGCACGATACCCTGACAGGCGGCCCGCTCCACCACGGGCGGTAACTCCGCCAGCGGGGTGTTGGCGCCCAGCAGGATCGAGCGATAATTCCGGTCCGCCGCCGCCAAGGCGAACAATAAAATTCCGACTTCGTGTTGTTCGCCCGGCAGACAGGCGGCCAGCAGGCCGGGTCCCGTCGGATCGCGGCTGTGATGATGAAAGCGGGCGCCCAGTTTGTTCCGCAGAAAGACGCTGAAGAAATGCTCTTCGGCCACGCTGCCTTGCGCCCTTTCCCAGCGCTGGCCCAGTACTTGCAGCAGCGGGACGATCAGACGGCTGGTTACGATATCGATGGGATAGAGGGACAGCGCCTCGCTGTAAACCGCATTCAAAGTAATTTCGTCAAAGCGTTCGATCGCTTCGATGAGACGGCGCTGATAGGCGGACCAGGGATCGAACGCCTCCCCGACGGTATGGTGGGGTTTCGGGCTGTCCGCCGCCAGTACCCGTCCCACCTGGCCGATCGACATCCCGCCTTCCAGCAGGGAAACTACCTGGTTGATCAGTCCAACATCGGCCATCGTGTAGAGGCGGTGTCCCTTGGGGGTGCGTACCGGTCTGATCAGACCGTAGCGCCGTTCCCAGGCACGCAGGGTCACGGGGTTGACGCCGGTCAGACTGGAAATGGTGCGGATAGGCACCAGACCGGTATCCGGCAGAATACTGCTGTCAGAAAAAAGTTCCGATGCCATCGTATACCTTGAGCAGTGAAAATATTGTACATAATTTATACAAAACTATAACAGAACTGCAAGATAAAAGCTAATACTTATACCAAATATATGCATCCATGGGATCATACCGTCCTTTGCGGAAGGCATTAACTCAAATCCCCCCAGAGAAGCTGGACCGCCGTTACAGCGACCAGCGCGGCGGTTTCGGTGCGCAACACGCGCGGCCCCAGCCGCACGGCGGTAAAACCGGCCGCTTCGGCCAGCGCGATTTCCGCCGGACTCAAGCCGCCTTCCGGTCCTATGAGCAGACTGACCGCGGGCGGGGATGATGCGATTGTGCTTAGGGTGGATGTCGCCAGCGGATCGAGCACTAACTTAAGACCCCGTAAGGCGCTGCTTTGCAGGCACGTGGTCAGGCTGACAGGTTCCAGCAGCAGCGGCAGCCGGTTACGGCCGCACTGCTCGCAAGCGCCTGCGATCACCCCCTGCCAATGCTGGATACGGCGGCGCCAGCGCTCGTGTTCCAGTTTGACCATACTACGTTCCGTCAGCACGGGAAAAATAACCGAGACACCCAACTCGACCGCTTTTTGCAGGGTATAGTCCATCCGCTCTCCCCGGGAAATGCCCTGGGCCAACAGGACCGGCAGCGGTGATTCGGCCTCGTGAGGACTATAGGCTTGAATGCGTACCGTAGCGGTGGAGCGCGTCACGGTAGCCAGAACGCCGTGAAATTCCCCATCGGCGCCGTTAAACAGACTCAGGGTGGCGCCGGCTTTCAGGCGCAGTACCCGGATTACATGATTCAGGGCGGTTGGCGGCAGGTCGATATGGCTGCCGATGCTGAGGGGGGCAGGGCAATAGATACGCGGAATTCGCATAAGTCACCAACTGTAGGGAGCGAGCGTGCCCGCGAAGAGAACATGCGGCAGTCCGGCCAGGTTCGCGAGCAAGCTCACTCCTACCGGCATTGCACCCATACCGGACAGCAGACTCGTGGCCTTCCGGCCGCTCGTGCTAAGCTGTGGTTTTCTTCCAGTCATCCTCTCGGACGCTATGCTAAGAATTGCAACCTGGAATGTAAATTCCCTGCGGGTCCGCCTGCCCCAGGTGGTGAACTGGTTGCAGGCCTGGCAGCCGGATATCCTCGCGTTGCAGGAAACCAAGCTGGTCGATGCCGATTTTCCCCGCGCCGAGTTGGAGGGAACCGGCTATCGGGTGGTGTTCGCGGGGGAAAAGACCTACAACGGGGTGGCTCTGCTCAGCCGGCAGCCGGCGGCTGAGGTCTGCAGCGATCTGCCCGGTCTGAACGATAGTCAGCGCCGCCTGCTGGGAGCCACCATCGCCGGACTGCGGGTGCTGAATCTGTATGTTCCCAACGGCCAGGCGGTGGGCGCCGATAAATACGAATATAAGCTGAACTGGCTGGCCAGACTGGCGGATTATATCCAGGAACAATTGCTCGCCTACCCTGACTTCATCGCCCTGGGGGATTTCAACATCGCCCCCGAAGACCGGGATGTGCACGATCCCGTCGCCTGGGCCGGTCAGGTGTTGTGCAGCGAAGCGGAACGGTCGGCCCTGCGGCGCTTGCTGGCGCTGGGTCTGGTCGACACGTTTCGTCTGTTCGAACAGGCGCCGGGCCATTTCAGTTGGTGGGATTATCGGGCCGCCGCGTTTCGCCGTAACCGGGGCTTGCGGATCGATCTGATTCTGGCCGGTCCGGCGCTGGCGTCGCGTTGCAGCGCCTGCCGCATCGATACAGCGACCCGGGCGCTGGAGCGCCCCTCGGATCACGCCCCGGTGGTGGCGGAATTCGCCCTGTAGCCGAGGCGTCCTGACGGCGCGGTGCGGCTTGGTCGACATTCTCAGGGCGCGAACAGTCGGGCGGCGGCCCGCGGATTGCCGGGAAAGTACAGGTGCAGATAGGAAGCGGTAAAGCGGCCGATTCGATAAATCGCCTCGCCCGGCCGCTCGCCGCGCTGACGGACGCCATGGGTCAGAGGGGCGAGCGGGGTTTCCAGCCGCGAGTGGTGAAAGGTATGGCCGCGCAGCTCCCCTTCGGGCAGTGGCGCGGCTTGCATGCCGAGGCCGACCCGTTGCGCTTGCAGCACCGCATGACCGGACAGCAAACCTAACAGTTCGGCACGGCGCCCTGCTGTGTCGGTCAGGCTTTCCAGGGTATACAGCATCCCGCCGCATTCGGCATAGAGTGGCTTGCCGGCCCGGTAATGGCGGCGTAATCCTGCCAGCATGGTCTGATTGGAGGCCAGGGTATCCAGATGCAATTCCGGATAACCGCCGGGCAGATAGAGGCTGTCCACGGCGGGTGGCTCTTTATCGTTCAGGGGGGAAAAAAATACCAGTTCAGCCCCTAAAGCGCGCAGCAGATCCAGGTTGGCCGGATAGAGAAAGGCGAACGCCAAATCACGGGCGACGCCGATGCGGATTCCCTGAAGCAAGGCCGGCAGCGGTTCCGGCGCGACGGTGGGAAAAGCCACCGTCGCCGGCAGCGCCGCCAGCCCGGTCCGGCCGACGGCGGCGGCGGCGGCATCCAGCCGTTGCTCCAAATCGGCGATTTCAACGGCCTGTACCAGACCCAGGTGACGATCGGGCAGCGTTACGGCCGGGTCGCGCGGCAGGGCGCCGAAATAAGTCACTCCCTCCGGCAGGCTTTCGGCCAGCAGTTCGGCATGGCCGGGCCCGGCTACCCCATTGGCCAACACTCCGGCAAAGGGCAGACCCGGACGGTAATGGGCCAGACCATAGGCGATGGCGCCGAAGGTCTGCGCCATGGCGTGAGCCTGGATCAGCGCCAGCACCGGCACCCCGAAAACCTGCGCCAGATCGGCGCTGGAGGGAGCGCCATCGAACAGGCCCATCACCCCCTCGATCAAAATCAGATCGGCCGCCGCCGCCGCCTGGGAAAGCAACTGCCTGCAACTCTGTTCCCCGACCATCCACAGGTCCAACTGGTAAACCGGATAGCCCGACGCCCGTTCCAGAATCATGGGATCGAGAAAATCGGGGCCGGTTTTGAACACCCGGACGCGTCGTCCTTGCCCGCGGTGGTAGCGCGCCAGGGCGGCGGTCAGGGTGGTCTTGCCCTGGCCGGAAGCCGGGGCGCCGATCAGTAAAGCGGGGCAGGCAGGCATATAGCAATTCTATTTGAGTTATAGATTTTCCCCTCCTTGGATAAGGAGGGGTGGCGCGCAGCGCCGGGGTGGTTCGAAGTCGGGCGCGTCCTGTGCCCGACCTACGGGTTTTCGGTCAGGCACTAACTATGGCTCCAGCAGGTTCAGCAGGTACTCGCCGTAACCGCTTTTGACCAGGGGCCTGGCCAGGCGCTCCAACTGCGCTGCATCGATATAGCCCAGCCGTAATGCAATTTCTTCAGGGCAGGAAATTTTCTGACCCTGGCGCTGTTCCACCGCCTGGATGAAATTCGCGGCGGCCAACAGCGACTCGTGGGTTCCCATATCCAGCCAGGCAAAACCACGCCCCAGCAGTTCCACGGCCAACTCGCCCCGGGCCAGATAGACTTTATTGACATCGGTGATTTCCAATTCACCCCGGGCCGACGGCCGGATGTCCCTGGTGATATCGATGACAGCGTTATCGTAAAAATACAGCCCGGTCACGGCATAACGGGATTTTGGCTGTTGCGGTTTTTCCTCGATATCGAGGACCTTGCCCCGGTCATCGAAGCTGACCACGCCATAGCGTTCGGGATCGCGCACATAGTAACCGAACACCGTAGCGCCCCGGATACGGTCGGCGGCCCGTTGCAACAACGCCGACAACCCCTGACCATAATAAATGTTATCCCCCAGCGTCAGGCAAACCGGATCGCGGCCGATGAAGTCCGCGCCGATGAGAAATGCCTGAGCCAGTCCCTCCGGATCGGGCTGCGCCGCATAGTGGAAGGACAGCCCCCACTGCTTGCCGTCGCCCAGCAGGGACTGGAAAGCCGCCTGGTCCCGGGGGGTGGTGATGATCAGGATCTCCCGGATCTGCGCCAGCATCAGAGTGGACACCGGATAATAAATCATGGGTTTATCGTAAACCGGTAGTAACTGCTTGCTGACCGAAATGGTCGAAGGATACAAGCGGGTCCCCGAACCGCCGGCAAGGATGATGCCTTTAATGGTCATAACAACAGTTTCCAGGATTAATGTGGTCGACCCTGTACCCGGCCAGGAGGGAGGGCACAGCGTTGAAACTTCAGGCGCCTTATGTTGAATGAAACCAATATGACCTACAAGCCCGAACGTCTCTTACGGTTCCAACCGTTCGAGCAGCCAGCCGCCGTCGGGTTGCAAGCGGTAGCGCAGGCGATCGTGCAGTCGGCTTGGGCGGCCCTGCCAGAATTCCAGCATGGCGGGAACCAGCCGGTAACCGCCCCACTGCGCCGGCATGGGAATATCATGGTCGGCGTATTGGCGGCCGAGTTCCTCGAAACGCTGTTCCAGTAGCCGCCGGCTCTCCACCACCCGGCTCTGCTGCGAGGCCAGGGCTCCCAACTGACTGTTGCGGGGGCGGCTGCGGAAATAAGCCGCCGCTTCCTCACCGGTAACCAGGCTGATGCCGCCCTCGATGCGTACCTGCCGTTCCAACTCCAGCCAGAGGAACACCAGCGCGGCCTGGGGATTGGCCGCCAGTTGCCGCCCCTTGTCGCTCAGGTAGTTGGTGAAAAACACGAAACCCGTGGCATCCAGATCCTTGAGCAGCACCACCCGGGCGGCGGGACCGCCGTCCGTTTTGACCGTCGCCAGGGTCATGGCGTTGGGTTCCGGCAGTTCCGCCTCGATCGCTTCATGCAGCCAGCGCTGGAATTGCCTGAAGGGATCGGGATCGACACTGGCCTTGCTCAATTCGCTGCGGCTGTAGTCGGTGCGGAGTTCGGCAAGCGGCTGTTTCATCAGGGCTCCTCAAAATCGGTAACAAGATCGGTATCACTCAATCGATGCCCGGCACCTTTACATAAGAACCCGGCGCCTCCTCGATGGGCGTGAGCGCGCCGTCGCCGGGCGCCCGCGCCGGCACCAGGGGACCGGCATACTGCTCGATCCATTCCAGCCAATGGGTCCACCAGGAACCCTCATGATGGGTGGCGGTTTCGAACCACTCCTCGGGTGTCGGCGGCAATTGCTCATTGGTCCAGTAACCGTATTTTTTCGCCGCCGGCGGATTGACCACCCCGGCGATATGGCCGGATTCCCCCAATACGAACTGCACCGGGCCGCCGATCAGACGGGTGCCGGCATAGGTGCCTTTCCAGGGGGCGATATGATCTTCCTTGGCGGAGATAAAAAAGACCGGCGTCTCGATCCTGCCGAGATCCAGCGGCACCCCCAGGAAGGCGACGCCGCCCGGCTCCTTCAGCCGGTTATGCAAATACATATTGCGCAGATAGAAGGAATGCATGGCTTTGGGCATGCGGGTGCAGTCGGAATTCCAATATAGGAGATCGAAGGGGAAGGGCTCCTGTCCCAACAGATAATTCTTGACGATGAAGGACCAGATCAGGTCGTTGGCGCGCATCAGATTGAACACCCCGGCCATGTGGTAACCCTCCAGGTAGCCTTTTCTTTCCATGCCCCGGTCCATGTGCGCGAACTGCTCCTCGTCGATGAATACCGACATCTCGCCGACATGAGTGAAATCCAGCATGGTGGTAAAGGCGGTGGCGCTGTTGATGCGCTTGTCTTTTTTCGCCGCCATATAGGCCAGCGTACAGAACAATAAGGTGCCGCCGATACAATAGCCGATGGCGTTGATCTCGTCCTCGCCGGTCGCCTGCTCGATGGCGTCCAGGGCGGCCAGCGTACCCTTGGCCATATAATCCTCGAAGTTCATTTCGGCCAGGCGCTCGTCCGGATTGACCCAGGAGACGATAAACACCGTAAAGCCCTGCTCGGTCGCCCATTTGACCAGGGAATTCTTGGGTTGCAGGTCGAGAATATAGTATTTGTTGATCCACGGCGGAATGATCAGCAACGGCCGCCGATAGACCTGTTCGGTCAGCGGCTGGTATTGCAGCAACTGCATCAGTTCCGTCTGATAAATGACCTTGCCTGGAGTCACGGCCAGGTTCTTGCCCGGTTCGAAGGCTTCCATCTTGGTCTGCTTGATGCGCAGGCGACCCTTGCCCCGGTCCAGATCCTCCAGCAGATTCGCCAATCCCTTGACCAGATTCTCGCCGCCGCTCTCCAGCGTGGTTTTGATCACCTGTGGATTGGTCAGGGCAAAGTTCGTGGGCGACATGGCGTTCACGAACTGCCGGGTATAGAAATCGATTTTTTCGGCGGTCTTGGGGTCGAGCCCCTCGACGCTGGTGAACAGGCGGTAAATACTGTGGGCGGTCAACAGATAGGACTGTTTGATAAAGTCGAAGATGGCGTTTTCCGCCCAGACGGTATCCTTGAAGCGCTTGTCGCCGGGGTCCGGTTTCACCATCGGCTCCAGTTTCTCACCCAGCAAGCGGCGGGTGGCGACCTGCCACATAGTGAGATAATCCTGCCAGAAGCTCACCTGCGCCTGCATGATTTTGGCAGGATCCGCCACCAGTTTCGGGAACATGCTCAGAAAAGATTTGGCGACGATGCCGGGATCCGGCACCCGGAAAGACACCTCCCTGCCGATCTGCTTTCTGAGGTACTCCTGGATCAGATGCTGGCTATGCTCGATAATCTTGGAAAAATTCTCCGCCAGCTTGCTGGCGTCCGGCAGCTTGAAATCCAATGCCTTGAAAGGCAACTGCTGTTGGGAAGCTTCCAGGGCGCCTTCCAGCAGCTTCATCTCGGCGCCCAGCGCGCCTTCCAGTAATTTCATCTCCGCCATCAATGTCTCTTCCAGGAGCTTGGCTTCCGGCAGGTCCAGGAAAGATAGCTTTTTAGGCTGCTCGGTCATCGGGGCTCTCCTCCAAAATCATGAGTATGCTGTCGGTTATCTGCAACCAGTATAGCGGCGATCTCGATAAAACGCTGGCGGCGCTTTAAACTAATTAGTGTCTGACCGAAAACCCGTAGGTCGGGCACAGGACGTGCCCAACAGCCTATCCAGCATGGCCCGACAATGCTCCAGTTTGTTGGGCACGTCCTGTGCCCAACCTACAAAGTTGGCGCTCCCGAAAGAAGTTTTCGGTCAGGCACTAATTAGGTCCGTAGGTTGGGGTGAGGAACGAACCCCAACATTTCAGGGTGGGGGATTACGTTGGGGTTCCTTCGTCACCCCAACCTACGCGCTGTGGCCAAGCTTCCAAACGGGACAACCACGCATGGAAATGTGGACACTCGGCCCGAATAGGATCGAGTCCGATTTCAAGGATTGCCAGCGCCCCCAGCAGCGGTTTTTCGTAACCATCAACCAATTTTTCCACACGCTTCGACGGGGCGGTAATTGGAGAGTCGTCAATCTCCTCCGGAGAGGAAAACTGATTCCGGATTGATTGAAACTCGGCCACGAGCTCAGGGCGTCCAATCCCTCGGCTGAAGCCCTCGCAATCGCTGAAGAGCAGTCCTTCGAACTCATGCATCATCACGAACGGGATGAACCGATCCGGATTAAACCTACTACCCATTTTTTGGCAAATATCCTTCAAAAGAGCATTCTCAACCGTCGCGGCCTTCTGTGCATAGGGAAGGTGGCCGGCCATTTTCCTTCCAGGCCAAGCCCTTGCACCTGTTTGTGGCAAGGCGTAATAATCGACCATTGTTGTCTCTAGGCAGCCGGTATCTTGCCTGAGGTGATTGAGGATATCAATGCGAACGGAACTCCAAGCCCGGATACCGCCGCGGCGGTCCCGCTGGCGCGCATTGCCAACAAGGCGGGCGCTGACCTTGACATAACCCCGACGGCAAAGGTGCGTACCAAGAATCTCGTTTACAAAGGTTTCTTCTGTCTCTCCTTCAACGTGAATATGCAGCCTGGCCATGAGATTATTCCCCTCCTGGGCGGCCGCCCAGTTCGTTCTTCTCCCAGAGCTGGCCTAAGCTGTAATTCTTCAGCCAAGTTTCCAGCTTGGATGAGTCCAGGCGGGTGAACTGTGTTCCGCCTTCCACCCGGTCGGCAACAAGCACATCTTCTGGTTGGAAATGATCGAGCAGCAGCGGAGATTGTGTCGAG
>CAIMUS010000045.1 GCA_903844665.1 uncultured Pseudomonadota bacterium | reverse complement strand
TGTTGAAAGAAAGTGGTTAAAATGAGAGCGGTTCATTATGGCTTCCGAGGAAGTCAGGGGTAGTTTTTGTCGTTATGATTCTTGTGTAATTACTGATCAATTAGCTACTGACGCCGGTGCATTAGAGCGGGAATTGCTGAGTCTTACTTGACCTGCCGGCGGCGGGACAGACCCATTCCCAGTAATCCCGTGGCGAGCAGTGCCAGGGAGGCCGGTTCAGGAACGCTGATACTGAGAACGTCGCTATAGCCGGCAGAACCTTCACCATTAAATTCGACGACTATCTCTGTACCGTTGGTCAGCCAATTCTTGATCAGAAGAGGGTTAGGATTGATGACACCATTAGCATCATATTCCACATAGGTGTAGGAAGGGCCGCTCCAAATCGTTCCTGCCCAGCCAGCGTCATCCGTACCGGGTACGAAACCATTAGTGCCGCTCCAGAAGTAAATATTCGCCAGCCCCTGATAGTTCACCTTGCGGATGATATCACTGCAGTCAGCCCCATTGGCGTTTGTGCATGACTCATTACCGTCAGAAATATTCCATTGTTCTTCCTGGCCAGTAGCCCAGGCGGCATCGGTAATGATCAAGTGACCGGAATCAACGAGATACTCATTCCCGTTGGCATCATATTCCAAGAACTGCCACAATTGGGGGTTGGACGCAAGTTCTGCTGTAGTAACAAATATATTCCCAGTAGATCCACCGATCTCTGTCGCCGAACTGACACCCGGCGTAGCCAACAGCGCAGTCGTCAGGGCGATTGCAGAAAAACTGCCAAGTTTAGTCAAGGTTTTCATCGAGTATACCTCTTGAATGATGGAAAGTAAGTTTAAGGCCTGTAAACCTTAACGCCGGTTCAGTACGTGCTGCGTACTCTGACCGGCTTGGACGTCTAAAAAAGACAACAATAAAATTGCATTTATCATGCCAAAAATAATAAAAACAATAAAATCAAATAGATGTTTATAAGACCATTTTGAGGTGATGAGAAAAGTGTAAAATTTTCTGACAGTATTTTGTATAAAAAGACACCAATTTCATTCATTTTTTAACAAATTATTATTCAAATCAAATATTTACTTGTAAAAAACCATTATATATAAGTGTAAAATTTCCTGACACTTTTGCACTTGCAACAAGACTTCCCATAAAACAGCACTGTTAATGTGGCTTAAATTACCCTTTTGAAATCAAAGGCTTGATATTAGGCTCTAGTATTATCATAATCCTGTAATTTTCAAACTATTGATTTTGAAAGACTTTAAAAAGTGTAAAGTTTTCTGACACTGGTCCTTGGCATTTTCTGCAACAGATGCCAAGAATTCATTAATCCAGATGCGCATCATCGGAAAAACGCTATAATTCCCGACAGCTTTTCTAAGTTATTAACCTGCACATCCGTTCTCTGCACCGGCGAACCGCTTTCATGCACCTTGCAAAACCCCTGTTCTCCTATCGCCGCTACTGGGCCGCCCGTTTCGGCCCGGCGCCGTTCCTACCCATGTCCCGCCGGGAAATGGATGAACTGGGCTGGGACGACTGCGATATCATCATCGTCACCGGCGACGCCTACGTAGACCATCCCAGCTTCGGCATGGCCATCGTCGGCCGGCTGCTGGAGGCGCAGGGATTCCGGGTCGGCATCATCGCCCAACCGGACTGGCGCAGCGCCGAAGCGTTTCAAACCTTGGGAAAGCCCAGGCTGTTCTTCGGGGTGACCGGCGGCAATATGGACTCCATGGTCAACCGCTATACCGCCGACCGCCGGATTCGCAGCAACGACGCTTACACGCCTAACGACGAGGGCGGCAGGCGGCCGGACCGGGCGGTCATCGTCTACGGCCAGCGCTGCCGCGAGGCTTACAAAGACGCGCCGATCGTTATCGGCGGCATCGAAGCCAGCCTGCGCCGTATTGCGCACTACGATTACTGGTCGGACACGGTGCGCCGCTCAATTCTGGTGGATGCGAAAGCGGATCTGCTGCTGTACGGCAACGCCGAACGGGCTATCGTCGAGGTGGCCCATCGTACCGCCGCCGGCACACAGCCCCGCGACCTGCACGATATCCGCGGGACGGCGGTTATCGGCCAGGGGCTGCCGGAAAACTGGCTGGAACTCGACTCGACCGAAATCGACCGACCGGGAAGGATAGAGCCCCATCCAGACCCTTATGCGGGTGAAGTCGCCGCGCCGGCCACACCCTGTGGCGGCGTGGCCGCTGGCGAAACCATCGTCCGTTTCCACCGGCCTGCCAAACACGACCGCAATAAGACCGCCATCCGCCTGCCGGCCTTCGAGCAGCTCAGGCGCGACCCCGTGCTCTATGCCCATGCGTCCCGCCTGCTGCACCTGGAGACCAATCCCGGCAATGCCCGCGCCCTGGTGCAGCGCCACGGCGACCGGGACGTCTGGATCAATCCGCCGCCCATCCCCCTGACCACGCCGGAACTGGACCGCCTGTACGAGTTGCCATACACCCGCGTGCCTCATCCAGCCTACGGCGGCGCCCGTATTTCCGCCTATGAAATGATCCGCTTTTCGGTCAATATCATGCGCGGCTGTTTCGGCGGCTGCACCTTCTGTTCGATCACCGAGCACGAAGGACGCATCATTCAGAGCCGTTCCGAGGAATCGATCATCGGGGAAATCGAGACCATCCGCGACAAAACGCCGGGTTTCACCGGCATCATTTCGGATCTGGGTGGGCCCACGGCCAATATGTACCGGCTGGCCTGTAAAGACAAAACGATCGAAGCGGCCTGCCGGCGGCTGTCCTGCGTTTATCCGGATATTTGCGGCAATCTCGATACCGATCACAGCCCGCTGACCCGCCTGTATCGCCGTGCCCGGGCGGTGGCGGGCGTGAAAAAAGTGCTGGTCGCCTCGGGCCTGCGCTACGATCTGGCGGTGCGAGATCCGGCTTATGTCAAGGAACTGGTCACCCATCATGTGGGCGGTTATCTGAAAATCGCCCCCGAGCATACCGAGCCGAATGTATTGAGCAAGATGATGAAACCGGGGATGGGGGCCTATATCCGGTTCAAGCAACTGTTCGACCGTTACTCGCGGGAGGCCGGCAAGGAGCAATATCTGATTCCGTATTTTATCGCCGCCCATCCCGGCACCACCGACGAGGACATGCTCGAACTGGCCCTGTGGCTGAAGGCCAACGGTTTCCGCGCCGATCAGGTGCAGGCTTTTCTGCCTTCACCGATGGCGCTGGCTACCGCCATGTATCACACTGGCCGCAATCCCCTGAAGGGCATCCGGCGGGAAGGAGGGGAGCCGGTATTCTCCCCCAAGGGCTTGAGGCAACGCCGCCTGCACAAGGCTTTTTTACGCTACCACGATCCCGCTAACTGGCCGCTACTGCGGGAAGCGTTAAAACGGCTGGGACGCACCGATCTGATCGGCAACGGCAAGCGTCATCTGGTGCCGGCTTTCCAGCCGGCCGGCGCCCATGAGGTGGTGAACTGTCCTGATGCGCCTAAAGCCCGGTTATTCAAAACCCGGCATACCGGTCTGCCGGTGACACCGGAAGATAGCCGGCGGGTAACGCGATGGCTGTCACAGCAGGGGGCGTCCGCCAAGGAAGCGGCTCCGCCAGGGGTGACTCGCAATAACCCGGTCGGGATCGGTAAGCGGCGGGGCGGCAAAGGATAAGACGGTTTCCTGGCGGGCGCGCGGAACGCGGTTGCGGCGTAATCCGCGCTACTAAAAATGATTATCCTGAATGGCGGGAATAATACGGTGTTGCAGGGGAAAGGGTGGGATCGAAAAATCCCGGGTGGATAGATGCTCGACCGTGGAAGGGGTGGTGGGCGCCGCCGGCGTCGAGGCAGCGCCAGGTTGCTGGGTGTGGGTGACGGGTGTTGGCTTGGGAGACTGAGCTTCGGCGGAAGGAGACGGCTGGTCGGGGCTGCCTGTTTCTTCGCGTGGTATTTGCCGATCGGCCAGATTGGCTGCGCCGAGCGTTGGATCCGGCAGGCGGGGCTGCCCGGTCGTCGGCGGGGATAACGGTTCTTGAGCCTGCTCGAGCCGGGCAGGCTGCGGGTTCGCCTGATTGGGCGGTGGCATGAAATAAAAGGAACTGGCCAGTAAGAAGGAAACAATAAGCACTATCAACTGCTTACGCCTGATTCTATAGAGAGTAGTCATGGTGGCCATCTAACCCCTTGGAGACATTTCTTAATCAATAATTCATTTTTCAATCAAAAACATAAAGAAACTGCACGAAGTCCGGCTCCAGCGGAATATACCTGACTGTACTATAGTTCACCTTGGATCAAATTAAAGCTTAGAAGATCGCGGCTGAGATAGCAAGGTTACGCTCCAAGAAATAATTGTTATTATTAAATAACTTATCATTAGGCGCCAACCTGTTTCAAAATTTAACATTTCGCGGCTATTCTAAGCGGGATAATTTTAAATGCAAGAAGTTAAACAATTGTTAAGCCTGATGGAGCGCCTGCGCGATCCACACGCCGGTTGTCCCTGGGATCGGGCCCAGACCTACGCCAGCATTGCGCCCTATACCATTGAAGAGGCTTATGAAGTGGCGGATGCGATCGCGCGCGGGGACCGGGCGGAGTTAAAGCAGGAACTGGGCGATCTGTTGTTTCAGGTGGTTTTCCACGCGCAACTGGCCCGGGAGGAAGGCGCGTTTACCTTTGCGGACGTGGCGGCCGCCGTGACGGAAAAGATGACCCGGCGTCATCCTCATGTTTTCGGCGAGGCCCGCTACGCCGACCGCGTCGAACAGTCGCACGCCTGGGAGCGCCTCAAGGCGGCGGAGCGGGATACCCCCGCCGACAGCGTACTGGACGGGATTCCGCCGACATTACCCGCCATGACGCGGGCGACCAAGCTGCAGCGCAAGGCCGCCCAGGTAGGTTTCGACTGGTCGGCGCCCATGGCCGTGCTGGAAAAAATTACCGAGGAATTGACGGAAGTCCGCTGTGAGCTGGAAGCCGCTGCGATTCCCGCCAGGTTAGCTGAGGAACTGGGCGATTTATTGTTCGCCTGCGTCAATCTGGCCCGCCATCTGGCCGTGGAGCCGGAATCCGCCCTGCGCCTTGCCAACCTTAAATTCGAGCGGCGGTTCCGGCGGCTCGAAAGCTGGCTGAAGGCGGCTGGCCGTACCCCTCAGCAGGCCGGACTGGCCGAACTGGACGCCCTGTGGGAGCGGGCCAAGGCGGAAGAGCGGGGCGAATGAGCGCTGAGGAAGGAGGGAACTGGAACACTATTGCAGATGCAATTGGGCGCCCGGCTTCAGGCCGAGCCGCTGGGCGCTGCCGGCGTTAATCTCCAGGATGTATTTTATCGGCCCGTTACTGACATAGCTGGGGCAGGCGGGAACGGTGCAGGGCGGCGCCGCGGCGTGGATTTCCTGCAGGCGGCCGGTGCTGTCGAAGTAAAGCAAATCCAATGGAATATAGGTGTTTTTCATCCAGAACGCGGCGCGAGCGGCTTCCGGCTGAATAAACAGCATGCCGTGATCCGCGGGTAGTTGGGTGCGAAACATCAATCCCTGTTGTCTCTCCTGGATGGTTTGCGCGATTTCGATATGAAAACGGGTGTCGTCGACCCGGATGTCGGCTTCGCCGGCAGCCTGGCTATCCTGGCTGAAGCCGGTGCTCAGCGCGATTGGCACAGACAGCAGCACGTAGCCCAGGCTGCAAAGGCGGGAAAAAATAAGCTTGGCTGGCATGAGTCGATACGGTTGGAGTGACAGGCAGGCAGGTTACCCTGTGCAAGCGCTGGAGACAACAGGAAGCGATGAAAAAAGAGGCGCCGGGGAAGCGCCTCTAAGCGTATTGAGTAGTATTCTCAATGTTTCTAAATCAGGGCTTTAAAAAGGTGGCCTACATAAATCAACAGGTTACAACGCTATTTTGTGCACATTACCAAAATTTTTCATAAAATAATCAATGACTTATTCTTGTCATCTTTAAAGCCCTGGTGTTCTAAATCTGTTGTTTAAGCTTTGACAGATAGAATTTTCAATGCTATTTTTCATCTCATGAACCTTTGGTGCTAGTTAGTGTCTCTTACGAAAGCCTTAGTTCAGCATCCCCTGGAGGAGCGAGCTTGCTCGCGGACCCGGTCAAATTGCCGCCGCACGTTCCCTTCGCGAGCAAGCTCGCTCCTACAGGGAGTAAGGTTTTGTAGTTTTCTGCCAGACACTACGGGCTACGCCGGTTATGGCCCAAAAGATGATCATAGCCGATAATTTTTAGGATCATGTGACGTTATATTTGTAAATAATTGTTAGTACGACAGCACTGTTGGTGCTGGGGGCTGCCGGCTGTTTACATTCGGCACAGAGTCATTGTTAACTTTGGAGTTTTGCCATGAAACGTACCCTTTTAAACGCCAAGCTGCACAGGGCAATCGTAACTGGAGCAGACCTGAACTATATTGGATCCATATCCATCGATGCACAACTGATGAAGGAAGCCAATATCCTGCCCTTTGAGCAAGTGTCGGTTGTCAACCTCGATAACGGACAACGGTGGGAAACCTATGCAATCGAAGCTGAGCCTGGCAGTGGCGCAATCGAAGTGAAGGGCGGTGGCGCCAGGCTGGTTAATGTTGGCGATATCATCATCATTATGACATACGTGGAAGTCGAAGAACCGATCCCCGCATCCTGGAAGCCGCGCTTGGTAATGCTGAATGAGAAGAATCAAATCTCCGAGATTCTGGAGATGGACCGTCGAGGGTATCCATTTCCACAACAAAGGCGGTAATTGGAATTAATACCGATAAATTCATCTTAAAGTCTTTGGGAAAACCTCAACTCTTGATCCACTCGCCATGGCCAATTCCTTAGCATTCCAAATTAGCTCATCCACGTGCTGGCATGGCTGATTGCCACTGGAATTATCCATCCGCCGTTTGTTCAGTGGGCAGCGAGAGATTTTTTGCAAGGATTCGATGAATCGCCTTTGCACTTGCCGGGCGTCCGTGTATCCGCACTCCATGTCAACGCCTCAACCCGTTGGTAAGGCCATTGGCTACCCGAATCATTCACCCGGCGGTTGTCCTGCAACGGACAGGAGTATTACTTATGCAACGTAGGGCAACGAGGTCAGGTTGATTATGTTCGATGGTATCGCTGATCAAACGGTGACACAAGTTGCGCCGTTGTCGCCGTTTCAAGAAATCTGGCTCGTCGACCAGCAGGAGAATGATGGTCCGTTGCAAGCTACCTTTGCCACCTTTCAGCTGGACGGCCCGTTGAATATTGAACTAACCGAGCGTGTCCTCGACGAGATTTGGCGCCGACACGAAATGTTGCGTACGATAATCCCAAACAAGGACAATCGAACCCGTCTTTGGATCGCTACAGACGGTCGACCGGCTCTGTCCATCGTGAATCTCGATGGACTGGCCCGATCCGAGCGAGACGCGGCTGTTGAATGGCACCTGAATGAGGCGGCTGCGTGCCAGCACGGTCTCATGGCTAACCAGACTGCACAAGTAAAGCTCGTACGCCTGGATCGGAATCTTCACCTGCTCTTGCTGACTGCTTCCCCCATTGTTTGTGATGCGATCTCCACACAGCTTTTTGGTGCGGAATTCGCGCAGCTATACGAAGCATTCGCTGGCAATAATCCGGCAATGCTACCGGAGCATAGATTGCAATACCGGGATTTTGTCAGGCTTCATCGACGCTGGCTGCGGAACGGGGCGGGTGGAAGCGATATTGCGTACTGGCAAACTGAGTTAGCCGGACTGTCGAGACGTTTCCGGAATTTCGGTGATCAGGCTCTGTCTGGTCATTCCCAGGTCACAGCCGGTACGGAGAAAATCATCATACCGGCCTCACTGTATGAAGATTTACGCTGTCTCGCCGACAAGCACAGCGTAGACCTGGAAACGACGCTGCTTGCCGTTTTTCAGGTGCTTTTGCACCGGTACAGCGGCGACGATGAAGTGTCTGTCGGTGTCGTGGTTGCCGGGCGGCAACGACACGAGGTTCAGGGTCTCATTGGCTGCCTTGTAAACCACCTTGTTTTGCGGATGCAATTCCCAGCCGGGCTAACCTTTGCAGAGCTTCTCAGTCAGATTTCTGCTTGCCGCAAGCGTGCCGCCGAACACTCGCTGCTGTCGTTGCAGACAGTGCTGGAAAAGTGTCTGGCGTCGGGCGAAGGGGATCAGCGCAGGTTCACAGCGAACCACCGCAATCTCTTTCGGGCGGTGTTCTCGATGCAGGAAGCGCCGCTCCCGAGACGAAGCTTTTCAGATCTCGTATTGACTCAGCTTGACGTTGATGAACCCATTGTGTCATGTGATCTTGCCATGAGTGTAGTTCCTGACGGAGGAAACAGACTTACTGCAAAGCTGGTGTACAATCATACAGTTTTTTCTGCGAATTTCGCCGGGTGCATATCGCGGCACTTTATCAACCTGCTTACCGCCGCTATTGAGAATCCACATCTGCCTGTCGAACGGTTACCGCTGATGGACACGGCGGAGCACCTGCAGGTGACCGCTGGATGGAACGACACCGATGTCAGCTTCCGTCGAGACGTCTGTCTCCACGAGCTTGTTGAAACACAGGTCAAACGAACACCCCTGGCATGTGCTATTGTTTATCAGGATCAACAGTTGTCTTACCAGGAACTGGACCGACGGGCCAATCAATTGGCAAGGTATCTGCGGCAATTTGACATTAAGCCGGATACAAAGGTCTCTATCTGCCTGGAACCATCCATCGAACTGATGGTGGCGATACTTGCGGTGCTGAAAGCGGGCGGTGCCTACAATCCGATTTCCCCCTCGACACCAAAGCAACGAGTACAATTTCTGCTGGAAGATACCGGTGCCCCGGTCCTAATTACTAAGAGCCGATTCCTGGAGGACAATGCACAGTTCCCTTGCCATGTGATCCTGCTTGATGCACACGCTGCAGATATTGCACGCCAACGGGCAGAACCCATCAGTAATGCAGCATTGCCGGATAATCTTGCCTACATTATTTACACATCAGGTTCAACGGGTAAACCGAAAGGAGTCATGGTTCCTCACCGCGGGATTTGCAATACGCTTCAGTGGCGACAGGCAACGTTCCCATTCAACCTTACGGACCGCGTGCTTCTCACGCTTTCCTTCACCTTTGATGCCTCGATCTTTCAACTATTCCAGCCGCTACTCGCGGGTGCTTGTCTGGTAATACCTGCGGTGGAGTTGGGCGGTGATCCAACGCGAATAATTCAAGCGGTCCGCCGCCATCGGATTACCGTGCTCGGTTTGCCCACGTCATTGTGGCGCTTGTTGCTTGGGGAGCCGGATTTCGAGCAATGTGATTCTGTGCGGATTGCGTTTTGTGGCGGCGAATCTTTGTCTGCGGATATACCAGAGAAGATAAACACGCGTCTGGGGATTGAACTGCACAATATGTATGGCCCCACAGAAGCGTCCATGGAGGCGACCTGCTGGACCTGTACGCCGGCTACGCCTGTCTCGATCGGGCGCCCGATCGCCAATGTGCGGGCTTATGTTTTCGACGAGCAGTTGCAACTAGCGCCTGTGGGTGTTGCCGGGGAACTGTATCTTGGGGGCGCCGGTTTGGCGCGGGGATACTTAAACAACCCCGCGCTCACCGCCGAACGATTTCAGTCTGACCCGTTCGACTCGACGGCCGGCGCGCGCATGTACCGTACCGGGGATGTTTGTCGCTGGTTACCGAACGGTTGTCTCGAGTACGTGGGCCGTCGCGACCACCAGGTTAAACTTAACGGGCATCGGATCGAACTGGAAGAAATAGAGGCCGTCCTTCAAAGTCACGCAGCGGTGCGCGAAAGTGTGGTTGTCCTGCGGGAAGACCGGTCCGGAGACAAGCGACTCGTTGGTTATGTGGTTTCCGCCAGGACCAGGGAGACCCGTCCGGAGGAGCTTCGCCGTTACCTGGGTAGCCGGCTGCCCCCCTATATGATTCCCTCGATGTTCGTGTTTTTGGAGTCGTTGCCGCGAACCATCACCGGCAAGCCGGACCGCCGTGCATTACCCGCGCCACGGCTCACGCTGTCTTCACGACCTTTTCAAGACTGGTCGGGGCGGCCTTTAGAGCGTTTTCTGGCCGGTCTCTGGGAGGAAGTTCTGGGAGTTCACGGCGTAGGTGATCACGACAATTTCTTCGAGTTGGGCGGCAACTCGATCCATGTTGCAATCCTGACCCGCAAGCTCGAGGAGACTTTGAAGGAGTTCGTATACACGGTGGCTTTATACGATGCTCCAACCATCGACGAACTTGCCTACTATTTGCGGCTTAATTATCCGCAATCGGTGGTCCGATTATTCGGGCAAGAGGCGTTGGACGGCGTTGCGCCCGCCCGCGGCAGCGCCGTCGATCAGGCCAGCATCGATACCTTGAGGAGTTTGATCCGGATAATCCCCGAACGGGTGAGTGGCTCCGTTGAGCCGAAGAATCCTCCGGCCGTCTTCGTCCTCTCACCGCCTCGTTCCGGATCGACTCTGTTTCGGGTGATGCTGGGCGGACATCCGGCGCTGTTTGCCCCACCGGAACTGCAATTGCTCAACTACAACACGTTGCGGGAACGTAAAGCGGCGCTATCCTCTGAGCGGGACAGCTTTTGGCTCCAGGGTCTGATTCGCGCCTTGATGGAAATTCGCCGTTGCGAAGCGGATGAAGCGACCCGTATCATGGAAGAGTTCGAGCAGCGCGACCTGTCCGTCAAAGAATGCTACCGGCTCATGCAGGATTGGCTGGGCGATGTCATGTTCGTGGATAAGACGCCGGTTTATTCACTGGACCTGCAAACCTTGAAAAGAGCGGAGGAAGATTTCGAAAATGCCCGCTATATTCATCTGATCCGCCATCCATCGCCCATGATCGCGTCTTTTGAGGAGGCCAAACTCCACGTATTCTTCCCGCCTTTTTTTACCGGACCGCATCATTTCACGACCTGGCAACTGGCTGAGCTGATGTGGGATATTTGCCATCAGAATATTCATGAATTCCTGCGCACCATCCCCTCTGAGCGCAGCCATGTGGTTCGGTTCGAAGAACTGGTACATAACCCTCAAAAGACAATGGAGGGGGTAGCGGATTTTCTGGGATTACCCTTCCATCCCAATATGATTAATCCTTACCAGCAGGATCGACGCGCCCAGATGACCGATGCCATCCATCCGATGGCCCGTATGCTGGGCGATGTCAAGTTTCACCGGCACGGTAAGATAAAAGCGGAGGCGGCCCAGCGCAGGCAGGGCCGTTATCCCGAAGAGGCATTGGGGGAAGTCACTCGCCAGTTGGCGCGCACGTTCGGCTACGAACTGCGCAACCGGCAGTGCACGACAGTAGTGGGTCTCGAAACGCGGGGTGGATCCCCGGCGTTTTTCTGTGTGCATCCGGCAGGCGGAACCGTCTCGTGCTACCGTGATCTGGTACGCCAACTAGGGCCGAATCAGCCCTTCTATGTCTTCCGTGCACCGACCCTGGATGGAACGGTACCCTCCCATACATCGGTTCAGGAGCTGGCATCCTCATACGTGCGGGAATTGCGGGATTTTCAGCCACACGGTCCTTATCAACTGGGTGGTTGGTCGTTCGGCGGTTTAGTTGCCTTTGAGATGGCCTTGCAGTTGGCCGCAAGCGGACAAGAAATTGCGCTGTTGGCGCTATTTAGCAGCTACCTTACCCAATCTGGCTTTGCACTTCTCCCGCTCCGACCTCGCGACTTTGCACTTGAGTTCCTCGGTGAACATGGATTGGATGTTCCACCGGCCGGATCCGGGGGATTCAGCCGACGGGAGCTCCTGAGACGTGCGTTTGACCAAGCTAAACAAACCGGTGGGGTGTCCCAGGAACTGGGGTTTGATGACTTCCGCCGGGTGATGGTACAACACCGGCGAACTTATTTAGCTCATGTGCGAATCGGACGTCGCTATGTCCCCCACGCTCAAGTGGAGAGAATAATCCTGTTTGAAGCAGAAGATCGGTCGCTGGATGGTCGAGGGCCGTTTGTGGACTGGGACACGGTGGCTGCTCAGGTGTCGCGCCATCTTGTACCGGGTAACCACTTCACGATGGTGCGCGAACCCAATGTTCGCCACCTGGCCGACTGCTTGAGGCAGTATCTCGCGGTCTCTGATTACAAAGAGAGGGATCAGTAAATGCAAAATGAGAAAGTCGATGACTATATGATGCCTATGGCGCAACGAGGTGAGTTCAGCGGTACAGTACTGCTCGCACAGAACGACAAGGTCATTCTGAATCGGGGTCAGGCGAACCTTGAGGATGGTGTTCCAAATGCGCCAGAAACTGGGGTAAGGAGTGTGAAAAACATAGTTTATCAAGAGGCCAGGGGATGGGATAAAAGTCTAAATACCCTTGATATTTATTATCAAGATGGAATTAGATTTCCAAATTTAAGACCGGTAATTGTCTGGGTCCACGGGGGAGGGTGGAGTGCGGGCGATAAATCTAACTTGCTAAATACGCTGATCTACGAGTCTATCCCAGAATATTGTGTAAAACAAGGATATGTTTTGATTGTGCTGAACTTTAGATTAGCTTTGAACCCAAGATCACCGAATACCAAAATTTCGGACATGGCTCTGGATATAGGAAGTGCTCTAAAGTGGCTTTCCAAGAATGTGAGACATTATGGTGGAAAAGGGAAAGAGTTTATTCTTTGGGGGTATTCATCCGGAGCACATTTAGTATCGTTGGTAAGTACGGATCCAAGATATTTGCGAAAAAATCGCTTATCGCTGAACGATCTGAAAGGCGTGATCGCCATGGATGTTCCTGAATATGACGTTCCAATGGCCTTGAAGCTGTTGCGAGATGGAAAGGTGGGATTTAATGAAGAGGAAACAGAGAAAAGACTGAGATCTCTATACCGTTTGTTTGGAGAAACAGAATCTGAACAAATGGAACTATCACCAGTTCATTTCTTGGATCATAATGCAAGATTCAAGCCTTTTCTCTTGATTTCAGCAGGGCTTATGGTTAGAAAGCCTCAATCATTGACCTATCAAATGGCAGTTCATTTTAAGAACCAATTGTTAAAGAAAGGCGTGGATGTAAGCCATTATCATTTTCAGAATTATAATCATACTGATCTGATGAGTAAATTTATGGATGGAGAAGTATCGACTGTAATAAAAAAATATTTAGACCGAGTTAGCGCCTATATTTCACGTTCTCAAAAGAATGGATTTTTTCCAGTCCCGTCACAATCAAACCTCATTACCGCTCTCAAGGGTAATGCAGTTATGCGCGAGAGGGCGAGGGGGACGCTGGGACAGATCGGCGACGCCCCCGCGGTCGAGCCCCTCATCACCGCCCTCAAGGATAGTAACCTACGTTTGCGCGAGACGGCGGCGGAGGTGCTGGCACAGATCGGTGCGCCCGCGGTCGAGCCCCTCATCACCGCCCTCAAGGAT
>CAIMUS010000044.1 GCA_903844665.1 uncultured Pseudomonadota bacterium | reverse complement strand
TTACCCACAACTCAGTAAGTTATTGATTTTTATAGATTTAAAAAATTGGGTGTTTGTAAAGAAAAATCAATCAGATCAATTGGTAACCATTTAGCCCCCCCTGCTTGCATATCTGCAAAGGTAGGTATTGCTGCTTTCCCCTCCTTTTCAAGGAGGGGTGGCGCGTAAGCGCCGGGTGTGTAATGGACAGGTGTTAAGCGGAGCGAGCCATGATTATCGAGCAAGCCTGGGTTCGTTGCGGATCAGCATACTTTCCAAGAATACAGCAGCCGAGAGCGAGAGTAACCCTCCCGTAAGATTGAAAGTATAACGTAGGGTGCCAGAAACTGCGCCTCCCCAGGCTGCAAGAAGCAGAATCACAATGAATCCGAAAACAGAGGCAACAATCCAAGCGATCGGGAAATCACGCAGTCGTAACACTCCCAGAGGCAACAGCCAGGCGAACCCATACAACATATGCTTATTCAGGGGGAGGGCGAAACTCTGTGACGTTTTCGCTGAGGCAGCGATATCGAGCGGCGAAACAGGGCCTACTCCGAGAATCCAACGAACACTGCTGTATGTGGCAAGGCCTGCCAGGCCCATCAAGATGACCCATACGATCTTATTAAGAGAGTTCGGTTGATTACGATAGTCAACGATCCACCAACCAGCAGCAAAAACTGTTGCAATGGGTATGAAGCTTTCCTTCGCCAGTACGCCTAAGATGCCAAGCACCGGGAGAATATACCAACGGTCCTTTAGTAAGGCCCACGTCACTAAAATTAAAAAGAGTGTCTCCCCAGAATCGATTAAACCTACAAGTTGGGAATTGACAATATTGAAATTTAAAAGGTAAAGTAGCACGCCAATTAAAGCTGTAGTCGGATTTGGCAGTAACGTCTGTCCAATCCGAAATAAAAGAAGTGCTGCTGTTGCCACGAAAAAAGCATTAACACATAATAAAGAAAAAAATACGGGGGACCAAGAGCCTATATGTCCCTGAACCAAGTGATAGATAGGCTTGGCAAGGTAAGGAATAAGAATGCGATATCTGAACCAGCCTCCAGCAGGGGCTGATTGATCAACCATGCGCGCATACTGGGCCGCATCCGATAGACTCGGAATTTTACTAGGATCATAACGACTGAGAGTCGCATATCCTAAACCTAAACAAATTAGCAGAAACAAGAGCCACAAGAGAAAATTTTGCAACCAGATTTTTTTCAAAGGATATACTGAAACCGGTGTGCTGGACATTGTTTTTGCCTAAGACGGAAATAGATCTTTCGACCACGTATCTTGACAGAGCTTGCCAAGTCCCATAATATCAGAAGTGATTATAGCTGCTTTCGTTCCATCTGCCTACCTAGTTGAAGACTGGTCCTTACCACCTATCAGTTTGCTTCAAACCCTGGAATCACAGCATTTCAGCAGATTTTATGCTCTTGCAAATCAAGTGCTTAGCGTCACCTTCTGAAGGGTTAACTCTGCGATTTCCTAAACTGATAGGTGGCAAGAAGACTGGTCATAATTCTTTTAAGTTTTGTCAGTCAACCAAGTGACAATAACCCCAAACCCAGGCAACGGCTATCAACTGAGTTCCTAAATTCCTCACAGATTACTTTTCTGAACCGAAAGCCACTCCGCAGATGCACCAAGCACAGCCTAGTCCTCCGCTGGAACCTCGCCCTCGTGAGTTCCCCATCCCTGAGCTGATCACCCGCCGGGTGGTTCGGGCCGGCCTTTGCTCCGGCTGTGGCGCGTGCGTGGGTCTGGATGTCAGCGGGCGCGCCTCGATGGAACAGACACTCCAGGGGCCGGTTCCGCAATTTCCCGCCGACATAGTGCTGGACGGCCGCGCTTTCGATTGCTGTCCGGGTAAAGGATTGGATTACCCTGACTTGCATCGACGATTCTACGGTGCGGCGCCGCGGAACTGGCTGACCGGCCCGACAGTTTGCGTCCGCACCGGTCATGCCACCGATGAGACTATCCGCCGCGCGAGCGCTTCCGGCGGCGTATTGTCACAGGTGCTGATTTACCTGCTCGAACAGAAGCTTGTGGACGCCGCCGTCGTCGTACGCCAGGGGATACCAACACCCGCCGAGGCACGGGCAGTGTTCGCCACCAGCCGAGAGGATATCCTCGCCGCTGCGCAGTCGGTCTACATCCCGGTCTCCACGCTCGACAAACTACGCGAACTGGAACCGGGCAAGCGGTACGCGATGACTTGCTTACCGGACCAAGCTGCTGCGTTGCGCTGGCTGCAGCTCTCCGATCATCCACAGGCGCAGCAGGTTAAATTCGTCCTCGGCCCCTACACTGGCACGGCGCTCTATCCAGCGGCCATCCGGTCCTTCCTACGCTCGTGCGGCGTGGCTGGCGACGACGCCATCACAAGTCTCAAGTGGCGTGCTGGCGAATGGCCAGGTTACCTGGAGATCCGCACCCAGAGCGGGCGCATCGTGCGCTCGAATAAGTTCTATTACAATTATCTCATCCCCTTCTTTATCACCCGGAACAGCCTGCAGAATATGGATTTTGCCAACGAGTTCTGTGATCTGTCCGTAGGCGACGCTTGGTCGCCGGTCTTCGAGAGCAAGGGGGGTGGTTACTCGGTTATCACCACGCGGACCGCCGGGATGGAAACCATCATTCAGCGGATGATCACGGAGGGCTTGTTAACAACGGAGCCCATTGATGAACTCAAGGCTACTGAGATGCACGGCCACATGATTGATTTCAAGAAACGTGGCGGTTACCTGCGAAACCAAATACGGCAGCGCTTGGGCCTCCCGGCAGCCGATTTCGGCATGAAACCGCAACCACTGCCTTGCAGCCGGGTGATGGTGGAACTGGTGATTTCCGGTTTGTTCCTGGTCGGCAGCCTGGCAATCAGTCACTGGATCGTGGAGCGGATTCCCGAGCGCGTGATCGGCCCGTTGTTTAACCGCCTTCGGCTAGCATGGAAATCCGCCAGCAAGCCCACCAAGCGGAAGGGCCTGGGCAACCTCACCATGATTCCGACCAGGAGGGATACATGAACGTTGGCGTAACGGATTGCATTACCCGCCTGGCACAAGTGGCCGACCGTTGGCTGCCGCGCCTGCTCACACAGGTCTGCCGCGATCCTGCGTCGCCACATTGCGGCTGTTTTGACCGGGACTGGTGGCACTATCGCATCCGGGATTTCCCTTCGATTATCTTGCAGCAGGGTGGTTATGCGCTCTACGCCGTGGCGCAGTTGCGGGCATACGCGCCCATGCGTGCCGAGTTGCTGCGATTGGGGGCCGCCGCCGCACGTTTCTGGAACCGGCGCGCCTGCCGCCGGGGCGCCTTTGAGGAGTATTACCCCTGGGAACAGGGCTATCCGCCGCTGGCGTTCTCCACGCTGGCTGTGATGAAGCTGGCCGCGCAAGGTGTGGTGTCGACGGCTGAAATCCGTGCTGGCGCAGCGGTGGCCAGCCGACAGTTGCTGAGTCGTTTTGAAGCACAAGCGGCCAACCAACAAGTCGCTGGCTTGGCCGCGCTGGCGTGGTGTCACCGGTTGTTTCCAGAACAGGTTCCAGCCGAAGGTTTCGCAGTGCTGGCTGAGCGGACGCTGGCGTTGCAGACTCCAGAGGGCTGGTTCCAGGAATACGGTGGTCCCGACCTGGGCTACTTGTCGGTGACGCTCGATTGTTTGTGGGATCTCTTCGACGCCACGGGCGAGCGACGCTTTGTCGAATCCATCGAGTGCGCGGTGGACTGCATCGCGGTGCTCACCGCCGCCACGCCGGGCAGCAGTATCGGTATGCACAACGCACGCAACACCGATTACCTGGTACCCTATGGTCTGCTGCGCGCCGCGCTTGAATGCCCGACGCAGGCAGGGACGGCGGCGGCACTTGTGACCCAACTGTATGCCGACGCCGATGCCTCCAACCATTTCCTGGCGGTGGTGGATGACCGCTATGTTTGTCACTACACTGGACAATCCCTCATGCGGGCGCTGTGGCTGGCTGAGCGGAATTCGCTATCAAGGCTGGACACGGCGATTGTCCCTGTGCCATGCTTCGAGCGCCTCACGCAGAGCGGGCATTTCCTGCAAGTGAACGGGCAGGAGAGCTTGGTGGTCACGCTACGCAAAGGCGGCATCCTCACCTACCACTCGGGTGGGGCGGTTGCTTCGGACTTCGGCTGGATTATCGAGACAGATGGGCAACAGTTCATTACGCATTGGTGGAGCGACGACTGGTGTTTCTCGCAGGAGGGCGGGCGATTGGTCGTTGAAGGCCCGGCTTACGAACACAGGGAAACATCCAGTGGACCGCTGCAGCATGTTATCCTGCGCGCATTGAGTTTCACCTTCGGTCGCCGGCTGATCGCCGCATTGAAGGATCGCCTCATATTCAGGAAACTTGCCAGCCCGATTCGGTTTCGACGGGTGATTCACTTAGAGGAAGACAAGCTTCGGCTGGAAGACATGCTTACCGGCCTGCCACCCGAAGCCCGGCTGACCCCTGCGCCGCGTAGTTCCAAACGCCACGTGGCCAGCGCGGACTCGTATCACATTGAAGACATCCTGCCGGCACGTGGTTTCCAAATTCAGCGTGAGATACGCCGCGAGGCTGGCGACGCATACGTCACCACCACCTTCGAGAAAGTATAAGCATTAGGTATGAAGCTAATCATCCAGATTCCCTGCCTCAACGAGGAAAAGACGCTACCGGAGACTCTGTGTGATCTACCCAAAGTTATACCCGGTATTGATGTAATTGAAGTCCTGGTGGTGGACGACGGGAGTACCGACCGCACAGTGCAGGTGGCGCGTGAATGCGGCGCGGATCACGTGCTGAGTTTGGGCACCAATCGCGGCCTGGCCAGCGCCTTCACGCTCGGCATCAACAAGGCCCTCGCGCTGGGCGCCGACATCGTGGTGAACACCGATGCGGACAATCAATACGCTGGTGCTGATATCCCAAAGCTGGTCGAACCCATTCTCCAGAAACGCGCCGACATCGTGGTTGGCTGCCGGCCGATCCTCGATCACCCCGAATTCGGGCCAATGAAGAAGGGACTGCAATTGCTTGGCAGCGCGACTTTACGCTTGCTGTCCAAGACAAAAGTACGCGATGCTGCTTCCGGCTTTCGCGCCTTTTCGCGCGAGGCCTGCCAGCGGCTGTTTATCCACACGCGCTTCTCCTACTGCATGGAGACGCTCGTCCAGGCAGGTAACTCCGGGCTTCGCGTCGCGTCCGTGGATATTCGGGTAAACCCCAAGACGCGCCCCTCCCGTCTGTTCAAGTCAATCTCCGAATACCTCTGGAAATCCGGCTCCACGATGGTGTCGATGTTCATCCTGTATCGCCCCAGCCGGTTTTTTGGGATGCTCGCCGCGCTCTGCCTGACCGGCGCGCTGGGGCTGGGGCTGCGGTTCATCTATTTGGTCTACATCTTGCAGCACTCGTCTGGCCGGACCTACCTGCCTTCGCTCATTCTGCTGACGATTCTGGCAACCATGGGTATGATGTTGGGAGCTTTGGCGGTAATAGCGGAATTGATACGCGCCCAGCGCAAGTTAACGGAAGAGGTCATTTACCTCCTACGCTCACAGTCAACAGCCGGGAGAGAATTTGAAGAATGAGTCAACATAAACATTCAAGGTATGCCGGTCAATCGCTTACGAAGATGGTGCTCTTTTTCCTGTGGGGTGTGCCAGCGTTCCTTGTTGCGATTCCGTTGAACTACGCCCTAGTGATATGGGCCGGCATGGCCAAACCCTCCGCCTACGCGATAGTGTTGGTCATGCAGGTGATAATCAACTTTTTCGCCTGCCGTCTCTTTGTGTTTGAGGTGGATCCGGGGCTGAGTTGGTGGAAGAGTTTTGTCATCTTCTTTAACGGTATCATTCTGTTCCGTGCCGCCGACTGGGTAGTATATTCAGTGCTGACCACCCCTTGGTTCCAACTGCCGTTTATCGGTGTACAGATTTTGAACCTTGCGTTGTTCGGCCTGCTCAAATTCGAGTTCTCGAGGCTAGTCTTCGAACGGGAACAGCAGACTAAAGCTGTTGTGCCGGATCGATCCTCCGAAAGCACCCCGTCGGTATGAATAACAGAAACCAATCCCAAGCATTTGCATTTATGCACACGCCTCACATCCAGGTTACATTGGCTCTACACCAACTTTTACCACCTATCCGTTGGTTTTCAATCATGGGATTCTGATAGGTTCTAATTGACCGGGTGGTGGAGAAGATTGATAGTTTTCGGGGATTTTTCTGCGAGTATCAGCACCTTCCACTGATCGGTATTCAGGCGAGCCTGGCGGTAAAGGAAAGTATGCTGTACTCTGCGGAGAAGCAGAGGTTTGTAATGCTTGCAGTGGGCGATCAGGTGGAATGGAGGTCAAGAAACTGGCTTGGTTTGTGCCGAGACGGTGGTGGAACAGTGGGAAGCCCATCAACGCCAGTTGGCGTAGCCTGGATGAAGCGGAGCTTGCGAAGCGTAATCCAGGTTCCTCCGGCTGGCCGAAATGATGATCATGGTTCGCTACAGCAGCAGGGCAATCGCATTAAAAATTCATTACAAATCAATTAGTTAAGATTCTGGCTAATTCTTCTCAGATAGTTTTAGAATCTTTATTACCCCACAGTAGTCAAAGACGAGGTTATCATTTTCCATTAGATTTAATTCAACCCCCGGTCTTCTCTATCGAGGTTTAGTGATGGTTTTTCTACCCCCAACGACTTCGCCGTTCCCGATATCCGAACCTCCCTTTAGATTGAATCCGCTCGCTCAAGCGGTCAAACTAGCACTGGAAAAGCCGCGCAAGGCAACGATCTTGGAATGCTTTTCAGAATTAACCGACCCTCGGCTCAATCGAAAAAAGCGACATTTATTGGAAGATATTGTGGTCTTAGCG
>CAIMUS010000043.1 GCA_903844665.1 uncultured Pseudomonadota bacterium | reverse complement strand
CCGTCGCGCGCCACCTCAGCCATGGAGCGCCCCTCAGCCGCGGCCAGTTCCCGCAGTTGCCTGGCTTGTTCGTCTGTCAGTTGGATGTTTTGCAGCATGGTATAGAGCCGCTGATTGATAACCGGATACACATAGTATCTCAGATCAGTGGCTTACGCACAGGAAACGGGCTACCAACTTAAGGCGGGACAATCCGACCCTGGGAGCGCCGGCGTCCCAGCAGGCCTCAGGGCATTCGACGCCAGTCAACAGCCGGCAAAATGCCGGCGCTACTAGGGAATCCCCGTAGGGGCGGTTCGCGAACCGCCCCTACCGGCTCAGCCTGTAAAGCGTCCCGACTTAAGTGGATACC
The DNA here is from genome assembly GCA_903844665.1 of uncultured Pseudomonadota bacterium. Classification (GTDB taxonomy): domain Bacteria; phylum Pseudomonadota; class Gammaproteobacteria; order Competibacterales; family Competibacteraceae; genus CAIMUS01. Next base: position 6,856 of record CAIMUS010000043.1, on the reverse strand, counting down.
CCAGGAAACGCCTCAATGCGCAAAATAAGCCGCCGCAATCTGTTCGTGAATCCGTCCCAGACCGATCTGAAAGTCGTCGATAAACTCGTGTAATCCTTCCTTGGTGAGTTCGGGAATGTTCACCTCGGTCAGGTTTTTCTTAAGCTCCGCAATGCTTTCCAGAATTTCCGCATTCTTGGGCGCGGGCAGCTTTTGCAGGCAGAATTCCATCTGGTCGAGACAATGATAGACGGCGCGGGGAAACAGCGGTTCCTGCAACAGAAACTTCACCACGTCCGGTCCGCGCACCCGTAACCGGATCTGCTGCCGGTACATCTGATAGGCGCTCAGCGACTTCAGCACGCTCATCCACTGAATGTTCTCGAAAGGATTCAACTCCATCTGCTCCTGACCCTGTGCCCCCTGGGTTTGTCGCTGACCGATCAACAGATTGCCCGAGCGCACGTCGATGATCCGGCTGGTCATGTCCGCCCGTTCCAGATGGCGGCCCAGCCTTAAGAAATCATAGGCATTGGTATGGCTCATGGTGCCGGCCAGCAAACCCGTGACCTGCTGAGCGCCATGGATAATCCGGCGTAAGAATTCATAGCGACCCCGCCGCGACATGCCCATTTCCAGATGGTCGCGGACGTACATATACAGGTCGTTGACCTGCTCCCAGGCTTCGCGCGGCACCACATCACGGGTGGTGCGCAGATTTTCGCGGGCGAAAGACAGGGAGGACAAAATGGAGCCCGAATTCTTCTGGTCACCCACCAGGAACTTGACCACGCTGACCTCGTCCGGCTGCTGATAGCGCTGGTGGAATTCATCCTGGTTGCCGATGATAAAGAGCAATGGCTGCCAGCCAAAGGCCGTATCGCGGGGCAGATCCAGCAACAGATTGGTATTGACGCTGATCAACCGGGCGGTATCTTCCACCCGTTCGATATAGCGGGACATCCAGTAAATGTTTTGCGCGACCCGTGACAGCATAGCCTTATTCCTCGGTGTCGACGATCCAGGTGTCTTTGCTGCCTCCACCCTGGGAGGAATTGACCACCAGTGAGCCCCGCTTCAACGCCACCCGGGTCAAACCGCCGGTGGTGACATAGGTATCGGCTCCCGACAGGATGAAGGGACGCAGATCCAGATGGCGGGGTTCGACGTGATAGCTTACCTGGCTGGCATGCCGCGCCGCCGTGTGAAACCGCAACAATTCGAGATGGCGCGGCTCGACGGTTTGCACGCAGAGGGTAGGGGCGGTGGACAGGGTCAGGGTCGGCTGCGCCATATAATTGCGCGGCTGTTCCTGAATCAGGGTGGCGAAGCGCCTGCGCTCCTCCGCCTTGGCATGAGGGCCTACCAGCATCCCGTAACCGCCCGATTCATTGGCCGGTTTCACCACCAGCTTATCCAGGTTCTGCAGCACATATTCCCTATCCTTGTCGCGCATGCACAGATAGCTGGGCACGTTGGGAATGATCGGGTCCTCCCCCAGATAATACTTGATCATAGCCGGCACAAAAGCATACACGACCTTATCGTCCGCCACCCCCGCGCCGGGCGCATTGGCCAGCGCCACCTTGCCCTTGCGCCAGGCCCGCAGCAGACCGGGCACGCCCAGGGCCGAATCGGGCCGGAACGCCTCCGGGTCCAGGAACAGATCGTCGACCCGCCGGTAGATCACATCCACCCGCTCGCGCCCCTCGATGGTGCGCATGTAGACGCAGTCATCGTCTCCGACTTCCAGATCCGAGCCTTCCACCAGTTCCACTCCCATCTGCTGGGCCAGATAGGAGTGTTCGAAATAGGCGGAGTTGTAGATACCGGGAGTCAGCACCACCACCTGAGGGTCATGGCCGGGGCGCGGCGACAGCGAGGCCAGCATGTCGTACAACTGGGAGGGATAATCGTCCACCGGCAGGATGCGCTGGTTTTCGAACAACTCCGGAAAAACCCGCTTGGTGACCACCCGGTTTTCCAGCATATAGGAAACGCCCGAGGGAATCCGCAGATTGTCCTCCAGCACATAGATCGTGCCGTCCTTGTCCCGGACCAAGTCGCTACCGCAGATATGCGCCCAGATGCCGCGCGGCGCCTCGATGCCGACGCATTGCGGCCGGAAGTTGACCGACTGGGCCAGCACCTCGGCGGGAAACACCTTATCCTTGATGATCCGCTGCTCGTGGTAGATATCGTCGATGAACCGGTTCAGGGCGTGGACCCGCTGTTTCAGGCCGGCCTCGGTTCGGTCCCATTCGCGCTTGGGAATGATGCGGGGGATGATATCGAACGGCCAGGCGCGGTCGATGCTGCCACCTTCGGAATAGACGGTGAAGGTGATGCCCATGACCTGGATAGCAAGTTCGGCGGCGGTCTTGCGCTCGCTGAGTTCGTCATCGCTTAGCGAGGCCAGGTAATCGCACAGCACCTGGGCCGCCCGGCGGGGCTGTCCGGGCGTGTCGAGCAATTCGTCGTAAAAACCTGCACTCTGGTAATGTCGCCAGTCTATCGTCATTTATCGATTTCCTTCAGCGTCCATCAGTCTGAAAAAACAGCGGACTTCGGGTTCTGCACTAGCAAAGCTCATACCAGCACCCCTATAAGCCGTCATGTCGTCTTAAGCCGGTCTTAACCCATGAACTTTTGAATCATAACAGGGCGACTTATGCACTAATAGCGTGCAAAAGTGGTTTGAGTTAACTTTGTAGGTTGGGCACAGGACGTGCCCAACAGACTGGGGCATCGTCGGGACATACTGGATATGCTGTTGGGCACGTCCTGTGCCCAACCTACGAGTTTTCGGCTAGGCACTAATTTAGGAATAGTTGTTGCATCAAGCTATCTTAATGAGTCTGCTGAGGCTTTCCTATAGTCAAGGATAATTCATGGCCATACGTGTTGCATTGAATCACAAAACGTCCTATCAGTACGACCGGCTGGTGAACGTTTCGCCCCAGGTCGTCCGGCTGCGCCCGGCGGCGCATTCCCGCACGCCGGTTCACGCCTATTCCTTTAAAGTGCAGCCTTCCAAGCACTTCGTCAACTGGCTGCAAGACCCCTTCGGCAACTTCCAGGCCCGACTGGTGTTCCCGGACAAGATTCGCGAATTGACCATCGAGGTGGACCTGGTCGCAGAAATGACCGTGATCAATCCCTTCGATTTCTTCGTGGAAAGCTACGCGGAAGATTATGGCTTTCGCTACGAGCCGGAACTGCGCCAGGAACTGGCGCCCTATCTGGAGATCAAGGAGCAGGGGCCGCTACTGCAGCAGTGGCTGGCGGCAGTGGACCGCAAGCCGCAACAGATTGTCGATTTCCTGGTGGAACTCAACCTGCAGTTGAACCAGGACATCAAATATATCATCCGCATGGAGCCGGGGGTGCAGAGTTGCGAGGAAACCCTGAACAAACGCAGCGGTTCCTGTCGGGACTCGGCCTGGCTGCTGGTGCAGATACTGCGGCAGCTGGGGCTGGCGGCGCGGTTTGCCTCCGGTTATCTGATTCAGCTTACCCCCGATGTTAAATCGCTGGACGGTCCTTCCGGCACCGATCATGATTTTACCGATCTGCACGCCTGGGCCGAAGTGTTCGTGCCCGGCGCCGGCTGGCTGGGGCTGGACCCGACTTCCGGTCTGTTGGCCGGGGAGGGCCATATTCCGCTGGCCTGCACGCCGAGTCCCGGCAGCGCCTCGCCGGTGACAGGCGCGCACGAAGCCTGCGAAGTGGATTTCCACTTCGAGATGAGCGTCAGCCGCATCCATGAAGATCCCCGCGTCACCAAGCCTTATGGCGAGGAACAGTGGGCCCGGATCGAGTCGCTGGGCCATAGTGTGGACCGGCGCCTGCAAGCGGGCGATGTGCGGCTGACCATGGGCGGCGAGCCGACGTTCGTTTCCATCGACGATATGGACGGGGCGGAATGGACCATCGCCGCCCAGGGACCCACCAAGCGCAAGCTGGCCGGCACGCTGCTTAAGCGGCTGCGACAGAGCTTTGCCCCCAACAGTTTTCTGCATTACGGCCAGGGCAAATGGTATCCCGGCGAATCGCTGCCGCGGTGGGCGCTGTCCTGTTACTGGCGCAGCGACGGGTTGCCGCTGTGGCAGAATCCGGATCTGATCGCCGATGAGGAGAAACCGCTGGGTTACGGGCCGGAAGACGCCAGGCGCTTTTTGCATGAGTTGTGTCTGCGCCTGGGGGTGCAGCCGAATCGAGCCATCCCCGGCTACGAGGATGCCTACTACTACCTGTGGAAAGAGCGCACTCTGCCGGTCAACATCGATCCGCGCAAACATGATCTGGACGATGACGAGGAGCGACGGCGGCTGGCGCGGCTGTTGGAGCAGGGACTGGGCACAGTGGTCGGTTACGCTCTGCCACTGCGCTGGCAGGAAACCGTTGCCGGTGGGCGCTGGTTGAGCGGTTCCTGGGTGGTGCGGCGCGATCACCTGTTTCTCATTCCCGGCGATTCGCCGATGGGGTTACGCCTGCCGCTGGCGTCACTGCCCTGGCTGGCGGAACAATACCGGGAGATTCCTTACGAGCAATCGCTGTTCGAGTTCCGCGCCGGGCTGGGCGATACTCACGGCGAGGTGATGCGCCGTTACAGCGAATGGTTGAAGACACAGCACCATCTTCCCGACTTTCAGGAGCAACCCGGCGAATTCGGCGCTGCGCCGGGCAGCGGCTATGGCGCGACCCGTCCCCCCACCGGCGAGGGATTGGGACCACAAGGCGGTGAAGACACCCTAGAGGTCATCCATACCTCTCTGTGCGTGGAATCACGGGAGGGTCATCTGTTCATCTTCATGCCGCCACTGGGCAAGCTGGAGTATTATCTGGACCTGCTGGCCGGCATCGAGCATACCGCCGGCGATTTGGACATGCCGGTGCTGATCGAGGGTTACACCCCGCCGCCGGACTGGCGCCTCAAGAAGTTCGTGGTCACCCCCGATCCCGGCGTGATCGAGGTCAATATCCATCCCGCCCATCACTGGAGCGAGCTGGTTCACAACACCACGACCCTGTATGAAGACGCCCGGCTGTCGCGGCTGAGTACGGAGAAGTTCATGCTGGATGGCCGCCATACCGGCACCGGCGGCGGCAACCATATCACCGTCGGCGGTGTCACCCCGGCGGACAGCCCGTTTCTGCGCCGGCCGGATCTGTTGCGCAGCCTGATCACCTACTGGCAGCACCATCCCAGCCTGTCCTATCTGTTCTCCGGCCTGTTTGTCGGTCCCACCAGCCAGGCGCCACGGGTGGACGAGGGCCGCCATGAAAATCTGTACGAAATGGAGATCGCCTTTCAGCAGATGCCGCCCGGCGAGGCGCCTCAGCCCTGGCTGGTGGACCGGCTGCTGCGCAATCTGCTGATCGACGTGACCGGCAATACCCATCGCGCCGAGTTCTGTATCGACAAGCTGTATTCGCCGGATTCCTCCGCCGGGCGGTTGGGATTGGTGGAGATGCGCGCCTTCGAGATGCCGCCGCATGCCCGCATGAGCCTGATGCAGCAGTTACTGCTGCGGTCGCTGATCACCCGCTTCTGGGAAGACCCCTACCAGCACCGGCTGGTGCGCTGGGGCACGGAAATCCATGACCGCTTTATGCTGCCGCATTATCTCTGGCAGGATTTCAAGGATGTGATCGAGGACCTCAACCGCCATGAGTTCCCGGTCGAGCTGGAATGGTTCGCGCCTTTCCAGGAATTCCGCTTCCCCCATTACGGCTCGATCGACCACCAGGGGCTGAAGCTGGAGCTACGCCTGGCGGTGGAACCCTGGAACGTCCTGGGCGAGGAATCGGTTCTGGGCGGCACCACCCGTTATGTCGATTCCTCGGTGGAGCGCTTGCAGGTCAAGGTCAAGGACATGGTGGACGGACGCCATCTGATCGCCTGCAACGGCCGGCGGGCGCCATTGCACTCCACGGGCACGCCGGGCGAATTCGTGGCCGGAGTACGCTACCGGGCCTGGCAGCCGCCTTCCGCCCTGCATCCCACCATTGCGGTGCATACGCCCCTGGTATTCGATATTGTCGATACCTGGAACGGTCGTTCCATCGGCGGTTGCACCTATCACGTGGAACATCCGGGCGGACGCAATCCCGAGACCTTCCCGGTCAATGCCTATGAAGCCGAAGGCCGGCGCATCGCCCGCTTCTGGGACTACGGCCATACCCCCGGACCGATGGAGGCGCCGCCGGAAGAAAGCGATCCGGATTTTCCGCATACCCTGGATTTAAGGCGCAACAGCCGGTTCGTGCGGGGGGCGTGAGTGACATCGGCGCCAGGCGCCTGTTCCAAGGCCGGAACAGGCGCCTTTGCCGGTACGCTATGCAATAATGCAGTGAGTCTAGTCACAGGCCCAACGAGCCGTGTTCCAATCCATGTATCCCAAGCGTCATCATAACCTATGCCGAGATGGTAGCCGGTCAGGGCGTTATCAACGCCGTCAGCTTCAAACGCGGCAAAACCCAGATTCGGCTTACGGTTGAAGAAGAGGTAACCTTGAGGATTGCGCAGCTTCGCTATCCTTATTCGCGGGCTACGGCATTGCCTCAGGGGCAGGAATTAGCCCTGGCGGCTGGAGAGCCGGACGGCTTGATAAGCTTGCCTAACCGGGGTTCACAGGAAAACGTGGGCCATGCCCACCCTACCCGGCTATATGTTGTATTTGAATTCGCCAAAAAAAAGTTGCACATCACGTACACGGTGATGATAAACTCATCTATAGCGCTCCTTTACAGGTTGTAAATTTTTTAAATATTTCACTCGAAATTACTAAAATAGATTTTTTAACTATTAAATATGTGTTATAATTAATAGAAGCCTTTTAGAGGAGAATCTGCCATGTCAAGTTTAGAAGAT
>CAIMUS010000042.1 GCA_903844665.1 uncultured Pseudomonadota bacterium | reverse complement strand
CATGATGGTTTTGTGGTGTTACCGATGTCTCCGAACAAGTGTTACCGATGTCTCCGAACAGGTGTTACCTATGTCTCCGAACAGGTGTTACCTATGTCTCCGAACAGGTGTTACCTATCTCTCCGGTCCATACAGGAGGGCTAGGGTGGGGGGGAACGTGGGAGTTAGAACCGGCCGCCGCCATTTTACCACCCTTCACCCCCACCCTAACCCTCCCCCCTCAAGGGGGAGGGAATCGGTGGCTATAACGACCGCACCGGTTTGATTCCCCAGAACTCCAGGTCTCAAAATGGACGCGGTTTAATATTACTATTGACTTTTTTACAAATGGTGTTATTTTGCTAGTGAATCAAGGGTAGTTTTAAACAATACTGGCTCTCACACGGTGGCGGGTACCCCCTAACCTGAAGCCGGTTCGTCGGGGTGGGTGGAATGACTGTTAACTGAGTTGGTCATCGACCTATTAGTTCAGTTGGCTAGAAATTATGTAGAAGACATTTAGACTGGTTAATAGGAGGACATTAATGACAACTATTGTACGTGATCAAATTTTCATTAGCTATAGTCATTTAGATCAAAAACGTGTTAATTGGTTGGAGAAACTGCAGCGATATTTAAAAGTTTTCAAACAACTGGATGTTTGGGATGATAGACGTATCCCGCCAGGAAGCGAATGGCGTGAGCAAATTGTACAAGCCATTAATCGGGCGAAAGTTGCAGTTTTATTGGTTGGGCCAGGTTTTCTTGGCTCTGATTTTATCACCACACATGAGTTGCCACCTTTGCTGAATGCGGCAAAATTGGAAGGGGTTAAAATTTTTCCATTAGTTATAGGTTACTGTCCTTATAGACAAAGTGAATTGGAGCCGTTCCAAGCATTTAATGATCCAGATATGCCTCTTGAGGCCCTTCGTGGTCATGAACAAAACAGGATACTGAATGATATTAGCATCGCCATCGGGAAAGCACTCAACGAAGATAGCCAGCTATCAGTTCAGAAAGATAATGATGGTTTAAAATTTGCTGAATATATTAACTTTCCATTTCCAAAACGCTATAATAAATTTTTTGAAGGTCGAGACGATATATTTGAGCAAATCACTGAAAAATTTAAACGAGATAATCTAGCAATCTTGAGCGGATTAGGAGGTATAGGAAAAACTTCAATCGCGATAGAATATGCTAATAAACATAATAGTGATTACAAAATTATCTTATGGATGTCGGCAAACTCTGAAGATTCTGAAAAATTTTTAAAATCAAGTTTTGATGATATTGCTAAACGTTTATTAAAAGTCGAACGTCAAGATAATACAGAAAATAATATTAGAATTGTTCAAAACTGGTTAAGGAATAATAGAGATTGGTTGCTAATAATAGATGATATAGAAAAAGTAGATTTAATATATGAATATTTCACTTTTGAAATGCCAGGCCATTTATTGGTGACGAGTCGTGAGCCAGCAACAGGCAGTATTCCTATTGATGTCTTGCCATTAGAAGAAAGTATCAAGTTTATTATTAAGCGTTCTAATGTTACTTCAAACGAAAATAATCTTGCGGATGCCGGAAGTCTCTGTGAAGAATTAGGAAGATTATCGCTTGCACTCGAGCAGGCTGGTGCCTATATCGAGAAAACCAAATGTGGATTATCAAACTATTTAAAAATTTTTCGTGAAGAAAAAGCTATAAGAATAAAATTATTAAAAGAAGGAATTTATCCAACAAGCTGGCATAAAGAAGCTGTAACCACTACTTGGACAGTTTCACTTAGAAAGATTCAACAATTAAAACCTGTTGCACTGGAGATCTTGAACATTTGTGCTTTATTGCATTTTGAGATTTCGGAAGAAATAATAACAGAAGGATCTAAAAATCTGGGCAAAAATATTCAACTATTAGTAGACAATTTCATTGAATATAATGATGCGCTGGAGAAACTTCTAAGCTATTCATTAATACAACGTAATCCGGATACGCGAAAGATTATTATTCACAAGCTTTTGCAAGAGGTATTAAGATCAGAAATGGAAGTTGAAATAAGAGTTAAGAACTTAGAGCGGATTATTAGAGCGCTGAATCACATATTTCCAGAGCCGGATTTTTCTAACTGGAATAAGTGTAATCGGCTTATTAATCATGTCCAAACTATTATTGAACAAGTTAAGCCATTAAAAATTGAAGTAGTGGAATTTGCTCAGTTACTGAATAAAGCGGGAATTTATTTATTTTATCGAGCCCGCTTTAATGAAGCTGAAGAGATATTCAAGTATGCTCTGTCAGAAATAGCAGTAGCGGAATCTAACGAATTTGCCCGACTATCCAATAGTTTCGCCGAATTGCTTGAAAGCGAAGGACGTTATGAAGAGAGCTTGGAGCAAGCTGATAAAGCACGAAAAATATGGGAAAAGCTATTTGGAACAAAATCCTTGGAATATGCTGATGGAGATAAAACGTTGGGAATGATTTATGAGTCAACAGGAAAAGCTCAAGAAGCTATAAATTTATTCGAGTATGCACTGGAAGTTAGAAGATGTTTGCTGGGAGACGAACACATCAAAGTAGCGGAGATATACAATTATTTAGGCAAGATTTATAGTATGATAGGAGAATTTGAAAAATCTCTATCTTTTCATGAAAAAGCGCGGTCGATTCGGGAGAAAAAGCTAATACAAGGTCATCCTGATGTAGCTGAGACATACAATAATATTGCTACTGTTTATGTCAAAATTAATAAATATGAAGCTGCCGAAGATTTTTATAAAAAAGCTTTGGATATTTGTGAAAATTATTCTAATAGTACAGGACAAACAATCAAGAAACATCCCGACATCGTTTTTCCTTTGAACAATTTGGCAGTATGCCATATCAACCAGGGAAAGTACGACGAAGCTGAAAACTTATTAAGAGAATCGATTTCAATATTGGAAAGCAACTACGGTTCAATGCATCCAGATCTAGCGACGACTATAAACAATTTGGGTCTGCTCTATTATACAAAATGTGATTATAACAAAGCTATAGAATTGTATCAAAAAGCATTAGATACCTGGAAAAAAATCCATGGAGAAAAACACTCTGATATAGTCATTGCTTTAACTAATTTAGGTCTTGCACATTTAATGCAAAAAGACTATCCAGATGCTAAAGATTATCTTCAGCAAGCTTTAAATATGCGAGAAGAAATTTTTGGAAAGGAGCATCCTTCTTTGATTCTTACATTGATCAATTTGGCGATAATTTGTAAGAGAGGAGGCTGGATTAACGAGAGCACTAAATTCTTTGAAAAAGCGGTGCTTCTTTGCAAAGAAAATTATGGCGATAACTCTGAGCTCCTAAGCCAGATAATCGATTCATATCATGCTGAGATTTCCTCTAAATAAGTGAGGTGGTACTATGTCACAACAAATTGCTTTCCAGGGCGGAAAAGAAATACTTAAAGCAGCGGCGACAATCGTTGGAGGAACCTCTGTCTTAAGTGGTGTAGCGAGTAGTGGCGGCTTATTAGCATTTCTAGCTGCTGTTGCCCCTGTAGCTCTGCCAGTCTTGGCTGTTGGTGGAGCTATAGCACTGGCAGTAAAACTGGCAAACAAAGATGAAAAAAAGGAGGAAAATAAATAAAAAATGTGAAACCTAACGCCCGAAATCTTGCAAGATAGATCTTTATTCTATCTGGCTGATTTCGGGCGGGGTTCGAGTAAAATCAAGATTTGTAACCGTTGTAAACAATGAAATTTCTATAGCTTTATTGGAGGAATTATGGAAAACTTAGCTCAACTTTTGAATGAATTCGATCAACAAGAATATCTCGAGACGCTGATTATTCTTGCCAAAGCTGACAAGAAAATAACCGTGGAGGAGCGTAGCTTTATCGAAGCCCAGGCTATACTCTTGAACGTGGATATAACCCCATATTGGGAAACACTGGGAGATGACTTATCTGTACTTGATCCCTCCAGAACATCACGTGTAACCAAGATGATAATTCTGAGAGATTCAATAGCACTTGGCTATATCGATGGCAACTATGATCAGTCAGAAAAAGAGTTAGTTCTTGAAGTGGCAAAGAGACTTTTACTGACTGAAACCGATATTGAGGTGATGGAGAACTGGCTTAAAGAATATTGGGCAGTTATCGAGAAGGGCAAGAAATTAATCGGAATTGGTAGCTCGCGTAGGGCGGAATAAGCCGTCAGGCCGTATTCCGCCAAATGGTTTCGGCTCACTCGCCTCATGCGGCGCATGACGCTGCGCTAATGCGGCCCGACGCGGACTGGCCGGCGGTATCGGAGGCTGATCCGGCCGGGCGGCAAGGCTACCACAAGACCTGACTCCGCTGCCAGGAATGCATTTTAACGATGGCAGTGGTGGTAATGGTTGCAGGCTACACTATAATCCCTATCGTACTCACTGCCCCCATTCCAAGGTACTGCCATGTCCCAGCAAGAAAATCCCCTGCGCCGTCTGAACGCCGCCGGCCAGAGCGTATGGTACGACAACATCCAGCGCGCCATGCTGATTTCCGGCGAGTTGGAGCGCCTGATCGCGGAAGACGACCTGCGTGGCGTGACGTCCAATCCCGCCATCTTCGAGAAGGCGATAGCCGGCAGCCACGACTACGATGCCGCGCTCCAGCAGCAACGGCGACTGCATCCTGAGCGCTCCAGCCGCGAGTTGTTCTATACGCTGGCGCTGGAGGATATCGGCGCCACCGCCGACCGGCTGCTGCCGGTGTATACCACGACGGCAGGTGTGGATGGGATGGTGAGTCTGGAGGTTTCGCCGGATCTGGCCTATGACACGGCGGCTACGATCCGCGAGGCGCGGGAACTGCACGCCCGCCTGGCGCGGCCCAATGTGATGATCAAGGTGCCGGCCACCGAGGCCGGGCTGCCGGCCATCGAGCAACTGATCGCCGATGGCGTCAATATCAATGTGACTCTGCTGTTCGCGGTGCCACGCTATGAACAGGTGGTCGAAGCTTATCTGCGGGGTCTGGAGCAGCGGCTGGAGCGGGGTCAGGCGATCGACTGCATCGCCTCGGTGGCCAGCTTCTTTGTCAGCCGGCTGGACAGCCTGCTGGATCCGCTGCTGGCGCAACGCTGCCCTGAATTGCAGGGCGCTATCGCCATCGCCAATGCCAAATGGGCCTATGAGCGCTTCCAAACCCTGTTCGGTGGGGCGCGTTTCGCCGCGCTGGCCGCTGCCGGCGCCCGGCCGCAGCGCCTGCTGTGGGCCAGCACCAGCACGAAAAATCCCGCCTACCCGGATGTGCTGTATGTCGAAGACTTGATCGGGCCGCAAACCGTCAATACCATACCGCCGGCCACCTATGCCGCTTTTCGCGATCACGGCAAGGTGGACCTGACGCTGGCGCGCGATCTTGACGCCGCCAGGGCGCAACTGGCCAGACTGCCGGCGCTGGGTATCGATCTTACCCAGGTTACCGCCCGGCTGGAGGCCGAAGGCGTGGCGGCTTTCGCCCAGGCCTTCGAGCAGTTGCTTGGGGCCATCGACGCCAAGGTCGCCGACCTGGCGGTAACCGCCTGAGCGATCGATCGCCTGCCGGGTAAAAACAGCCATGATCCAGAAATACAACGTTAAAGTTGCCGCGCAATCGTTCTATATCGAGGAGCAATCGGTTCCCGAGCAGGGGCACTATGTGTTTGCCTACACGATCACGATCCGGAATGAGGGCGCCATGCCGGCGCGGCTGTTGAGCCGCCATTGGATTATCACCGACTCCAACGGTAAGGTGGAGCAGGTGCGCGGCGAAGGGGTGGTGGGCGAGCAACCCTATCTGCGGCCGGGTGAAGGCTTCCAATACACCAGCGGCGCGGTAATCGAAACGCCGGTCGGCAGTATGCAGGGCAGCTATCGGATGGTGGCCGACGACGGGGTGGCCTTCGAGGCCCGGATTCCCGTGTTCACTCTATCGGCGCCACGGATTCTGCACTGATTTCCCATGGCGGTTTATGCGATCGGCGATGTGCAGGGCTGCTATGCCTCCCTGCAGCGGCTGCTGGAGCGGCTGCGTTTCGATCCCGGCCGGGATACCCTCTGGTTTGCGGGCGATCTGATCAACCGTGGGCCGCAATCGCTGCCGGTGTTGCGGCTGGTGCGTTCGCTGGGAGAGCGGGCGCTCACCGTGCTCGGCAATCACGATCTGACTCTGCTGGCGGTCGCAGAAGGCGTTCGCCAACCCAAGCGCTCCGACACCTTTCACGCCATTCTGACGGCGCCCGACCGGGAGGAACTGCTGCACTGGCTGCGCCGGCAGCCGCTGTTGCATCACGATGCGGCCCTGGGTTTTACCCTGGTCCATGCCGGCCTGGCCCCGCAATGGGACCTGCACCAAGCCCAGGACTGCGCGGCGGAACTGGAGGCCGTCTTGCAGGGACCGGCCTATCGGGATTTTATTTTCCAAATGTTCGGCAGCGAACCGCGCCGCTGGCGTGATGAACTGCAAGGGGTAGAGCGCTGGCGGTTTATTGTCAATTGCTTTACCCGGCTGCGTTACTGCCATGCCGACGGCGCCCTGAACTTCAGCGAAAAAGGGCCACCCGGCAGTCAGGCCGCCGGATTATGGCCCTGGTTCCAGGCGCCGGGGCGCCGTAACGCCGGGCTGAATATCGTCTTCGGCCATTGGGCGAGTCTGGGCTATTACCGGGCGCCGGGGATTTACGCCCTGGACAGCGGTTGCGTCTGGGGTGGCAGGCTCACCGCCATTCGCCTGGATGCGCCCGAACAGGTGTATTGGGTCGGGTGCGAGGAACAGCGGCGGACCTGAACAGCCGCCCGCTCAGTCGGCCTCATCCTCTTCCTGTTCGTCTTCGACTTCCAGGATGGGTTTGGTGGTAAACAGATAGGTTTGCAATTCCTTGTTGAAGTCCTCGTTGTTGCGGCGCAGCCATTCCAGCAACATTGAGGCGTGCTCGGTTTCCTCGTGCATATTGTGCAGCAGAATGGCTTTCAACTCGGCATCCGTGCAGGCATCGGCCCGCTGCCGGTACCAATCCACCGCTTCCAGTTCCTCCTGGAGGGAGACGATGGCGCGGTGCAGATTCATCGTTTCGGGGGAAAGCAGACGGGTGTCTTCGTGAAATGTCGCGCTGGCGTTGGGCATAACGATTCTCCTGATGACCACACAATTGAACGATAATCACTATAACAGACGCCGGTCTCAGCAGCTAATCGCCAACATCGATGAGTCAGCCGCCATGCTTTCCCTGATCGTCGCCATGTCACTTAACCGCGTTATCGGCCGCGCCAACCGCCTGCCTTGGCATTTGCCGGCGGATTTACAATTTTTCAAGCGGATGACGCTGGGCAAGCCCGTTGTCATGGGACGCAAGACCTATGAATCGATAGGCCGGCCGTTGCCGGACAGGATCAATATCGTGATCACTCACCAGCGGGATTATCGGGCGGAGGGCTGCCACGTGGTGCGGTCCCTGCCGGAGGCGCTGGCTCTGGTGGGACCCGTGGCGGAAATCATGGTGATCGGCGGCGCCTCGCTGTATGTCCAGGCGTTGCCAGGTACGGAGCGGATCTACTTGACGTTAGTGGCCGTCGAACTGGAGGGTGATGTCTGGTTTCCGGAACTGGATTGGGCGCAATGGCGGCAGCTCTGGCGGGAAGACCATCCGGCGGACGCCCGGCATGCCCATCCTTACAGCTTTATTTTGCTGGAGCGGCGGCAGGCGCCGATTGTGGCCGCACCGAACCCGGAGTAGTGGATCGATCCGACCGGCTCAGTTCTTCTTTCAGGGAATCGCGCTGCTGATACAATTCGTCGAGATCGTGCTGGATGCGTTCGCGCTGTAGCTCCAGAAACGCTTTCTTCATCTTGCGTTCTTTCTGTTCGATCTTATGCTCGACGCGAGCCAGCTTGTTTTCAAGCTCGGTCCGTCCGGGGTCAGTGGCGTCATGGCGCGTTGCCGATGAATAGGAGTTGCCTGTCGCCGTCGAATTTTTCCCGAAGTCATCGGATAGGCAACCGCAGAGCAGGCAAACCAGACTCGATAAGCCGATACTTGTTATTCTGTTCATTATCGATGCAAGCCTCGCAAAGTATGGACAGTCGGGCAATTCCAGGGACAGCCGTCGTTAGGCTACCATGCGGTTGGTGGCGCCAGCCACTGTTGTTGCAGTGCCCGGCGTTGCTGCTGCAGCCGCCAAAGTTCCTGGCCTAATTCCTGACGTTCTGCGTCGGAACTGGCTTTTGCCAAATCCTCTCTCTTTTCGGCAATACGCCGATCGACGTCTTGCAGTTCATTGGCGACCTGGGAATAGGTCTTTATTTCCCAGGGCAGGCGCGCGGTTCCCCCTGTTCCGGAGGAGGACGAGCAGCCGGCGACCAGACTGCACAGGGTAAACAGGCACAGCAGAATGGGTTTATTCATCGGGCTTTATAAGGGTGGTGGATAGTTCTACTTTGTCAGATTTAAGTCAATGATTTTACTTGAAATCGTAGCTAAAAGACCAGCAAACTTTGCTACCGACGGGCCCTCGTTCCTCCGAAGGGACGTGCAAAATTGGGCCTTCAGAACGTAACTGTATGATTTTAATGATTTCTAATCTGACGGCTACCAACTTAAGGCGGGACAATCCGACCCTGGGAGCGCCGGCGTCCTCACCGGCCCCAGGGCATCGACGCCAGTCAACAGCCGGCAAAATGCCGGCGCTCCTAGGGAATCCCCGTAGGGGCGGTTCGCGAACCGCCCCTACCGGCTCCTAGGGAATCCCCGTAGGGGCGGTTCGCTAACCGCCCCTACCGGCTCAGCCTGTAAAGCGTCCCGATAGAACTACTATGGCTGAAACGATGATCATGGCCGGTCTGCCCTGCATCGAGCTCGATCTGACGGCGGACGAGGCTATCGTTGCCATGACCCACCGTTTGGGAATATTCTGGAACCCGCTGGATAATGTGACCAAGTAGAATTAACTGCATCCCAAAACTGGAGTCGGCATGTTCAACTCTGACCGCGAACCTCTGTCCCGGGTGGACAACTTCTGGCTGCGCCTGGACCGTCCCTACAACCACATGACGATCAACACAGTGTGGATCCTGGCGGACAAATTAGACCTGGAACGCCTGCAACAAACCATCGCAACCCGTTGGGTGGTGCCTTACAAGCGCTTCCAGCAGCGGCCTGTCGACTCCGCGACGGGCGCCTATTGGGAAACGGATCCCCATTTCGAAATCAGCAACCACTTCCGGCGCGTGGGTTTGTCAGGGGCACAGGGTAAGGAAGAGTTGGAGGAGCTGATCAGCAACCTGGTGAGCACTCCCCTGGACCCCAACAAACCCCTCTGGGAATTTCAACTGGTGGAGGACTATCAGGGTGGTAGCGCGGTCATCATGCGTACCCACCACTGTTACGCCGACGGGGTTGCCTTGATTCATTTGGTACTGTCGATGACGGATACGGCTCCCGGCGTCCCGGTCGATACGACGCACTCCCCGAGCCACAAAGCCATTCATGAAGATGAAGAGGAAACGCTGGGCGATATTTTCAAGCAGCTATTCCAGCCGATCGGCGACGCCTCCAGTCATGCCGTTAAAGCGGGGAGAGGCTTGTTGGCGGAAGGCGTGGACCGCCTGCTCCACCCCTCTAAAACGGTGGAAGATGCCCGCCAGGGTCTGGGGTTGGCATCGCGGTATGCCCGCCAGGGCTTGGGGTTCGCTGCGGAAACAGCCAGATTATTGCAGTTAGCGGATGATCCCCCGACCCGCTTCCGGGGTAAGCTGGGTATGGCCAAGCGCGTGGCCTGGGCTGAACCCCTGCCATTGCGCGAAGTGAAGGCTATCGGCCAGGCCCTGGGCGGCACTATAAACGATGTCTTGTTGGCAGCGGTTGCGGGAGCCCTGCGGGCCTACCTGGTGGAACGAGGCGATCCGGTGGACCGTCAGTTGGAAATACGAGCGGCGGTACCCGTCAACCTCCGGCCGCTGGAACAGGCCAAAAATCTGGGCAATAGGTTTGGGCTGGTGTTGCTGACCCTCCCCATCGGCATCGAGAATCCCCTGGAGCGCCTCCGGGAAGTTCATAAGCGCATGCGAGAGTTACGGGATTCCTATCAGGCCATTATAACCTTGGGGCTGATGGAGATTATGGGTCTGGGTCCCAATGTCGCCCAGGCATTGGCGATGAAAATGCTGGGCAGAAAGGCGACTGCGGTGATGACTAATGTTGCCGGTCCTCAGCAACCTCTGTATTTTGCGGGCAGCCAACTCGCTGAGTTGATGTTCTGGGTGCCACAGTCAGGTTCGGTTGGGATGGGGGTGAGCCTTTTTAGTTACAATGACCGCGTTCACTTCGGCCTGATGACCGACCAGAAACTGGTGAGTGACCCGGCAACCATTATCAGTCAGTTTAGTAAAGAGTTCGAGCAATTGGTGTTGATCGCCATGACGGGACCTTGGGACAAACGCCTGGATGCCAAGGCGAGATGACCACGGGTGAGTGAATCCACCACCCGTCGCCAAGTGGGTAGCCTTGCGGGGCGCGTTCTACGCACCTTCCGCCTGGGGCGCCAGCGGCGCCGAACGCCCCAGGCTTAACCCGGCGGCCACCCCAGATTCCGTCCGGCCAGCAGATGCATGTGGACGTGGAAGACGTACTGACCGGCGTCGCGGTTGCAGTTGATCAGCGTGCGATAGCCGCTGTCCGCCACTCCCAGATCCAGCGCCACCTGCCTGGCCGCCAGATGCATCCGACCGATCAACTCGGCATCGGCGGGGGTCAGATCGTTCAGGGTGGCGATATGGCGCTTGGGAACGATAATGATATGGACCGGCGCTTCGGGTTGGATATCGCGAAACGCCAATACCTGGTCGTCGTCGTATACCGCCGCGGCGGGAATCTCGCCGGCGACGATTTTGCAGAAAATGCAGTCGGTCATGAGGGCTTCTTTATTCAGAGTTTACAGTTCCCGTCGCCCCGCGAAGGCATGGGACAGGGTGCCACCGTCGATATACTCCAATTCCCCGCCCAGGGGAACGCCGTGGGCGATGCGGGTGGGGCGGATACCGTACTCGCGGGCGAGTTCGGCGATGTAATGCGCGGTCGCGCCTCCTTCCACGGTCGGATTGGTGGCCAGAATCACTTCCTTAATCCCGCCTTCGTGCAGGCGGGCTTCCAACCGATCCAGCCCGATCTCCGTCGGCCCGATGCCATCCAGAGGCGACAAATGCCCCATCAGGACGAAATACAGACCCCGGAAACCGGTCGATTGCTCCACCGCCAGCACATCCGCCGGGGTTTCCACCACGCACAGCAGGGAATGGTCGCGATTGGGGTTGGCGCACAGGGCGCAGAGTTCGGTTTCACTTAAGTTACGGCAGCGGCGGCAATGGCCGATCGCGGCCAATGCTTCCTGCAAGGTCTCGGCCAGTTTCCGGGCGCCTTCCCGGTTCCGCTCCAGCAGGTGCAAAGCCATGCGCTGGGCGGATTTCGGCCCTACGCCCGGCAGACACCGTAAGGCTTCCAGCAAGCGGTTGAACAGGGGGGAATACGACATCAAAACGGCAGTTTGAAATCCCCGCCCAGTGGTAGTCCCATGCCGCCCGCCATGCCGGCGATCTTATCCTGGGTGACCTGTTCGACTTTGCGGACGGCGTCGTTAATGGCCGCCGCCACCAAATCTTCCAGCATGTCCTTATCGTCCGCCAGCAGGCTGTCGTCGATGCCGACCCGGCGCGCTTCATAGCGGCCGGTCAGCGTAATCCTGACCAGGCCGCCACCGGCTTCGCCGGTGATCTCCAGTTGGGCGATTTCCTGTTGCGCTTTTTGCAGATTTTCCTGCATCTTCTGCGCCTGTTTCATCAAATTGCCTAGATTGCCTTTCATCTCGATATCCTCTCAATATCCTCTCGATTTGGCTGGAGCCCGGCCGGGCCGCGCCGGAATAGGGATTAAACCGCGTCTATTTTGAAACCTATAGTTTTCCCGTAACCGTTACCCCTCAGTTCCCTCCCCCCTCGTGGGGGAGGGTTAGGGTGGGGGGGAACGTGGGAGTTAGAACCTACCGCAGCAGTTTTACCGTAACCGTTCAGACCCCCCACCCCAACCCTCCCCCACAAGGGGGGAGGGAGTTATTGCAAAACAGCTACTTAGCGTATTCCCCCTCCCCTTGTGGGAGGGGGCTAGGGGGAGGGGGGTGAACGCTTACGTTTTACCACCCTTCACCCCCACCCTAACCCTCCCCCCTCAAGGGGGAGGGAATCGGTGGCTATAACGACCGCACCGGTTTGATTCCCAAGAACCTCAGGTCTCAAAATGGACGCGGTTTAATCAAGTGGGGTGATGGAATCCGATTGTACCTGTGCATCAAAGGTATCACACAGGGCGCGCACATTGGAGTCCTGCCGGATGGCCTCCACCGCCGCCTGCCGGCGCCCGGCCTGCTGTTCGGCGTGTTCACGGGCCGGCGTTGTAATCCCGGCCTCGGCAATTTGAAGCTGCAAGCGTAACTGCGGTTCCCCGTAATAGGCTTGCAGCGCCGCGCCGAGACGGTCCACGAAGTTTTTGGTGCGCAGATGCGCGCACTCGGGCGCCAATTGCAGGCGCAGTGTATACCCTTCCCGGCCTTGCAAGACACAGTTCAAAGCCAGTTCTTTGAGCGCGCCGCTAAGATTGAGAGCGGCGACGGTCGCGCTCCACTCCGTCGCCGGGGCCGCCGCCGCCACCGTCCGGGCCGCCGCCGGCGCCGGGGCGGCAGGCGCGACGGGAGGCGGCGCGACGGCGGGAGCAACCGTGACGGGCGCCGGCGCCGCTCCTCTGAGAGCCGGGCGGAAACACAACATCCGCAACAGAATCATTTCGAAGCCGCCGCGCGGTTCCGGCGACAGCGGCAGATCGCGCCGGCCGAGCAAAGCGATCTGGTAAAACAGTTGCACCGTTTCCGGGGACAGCGCTCCGGCCAGCCGCCGCAAGGCTTCGGGGTCGATCAGGCTGTCATCCTCCAGCACGGCGGGCGTCACCTGCGCCAGGGCGAGCCGCTGCAGCAGGGAAATCAACTCCGCCAATACCCCGCTATAATCGGGCGCGGTCTGATCCAGCACCGCGATCGCTTGCAGTACGCCCTCCGCTTCGCCACCGGCCAGCGCCTCCAATAGATGCAGCAGATGGCGCTGATCGATGCTGCCCAGCATGGCGCTGACATCCTCCACGCCGACCCGACCGCCGCCGAAGGCGATGGCCTGATCCAGCAGGCTCAGGGCGTCGCGCAGGCTGCCGTCGCCGGCCCGTGCCAGCAGCGCCAGGGCCGGCGGTTCCCGCTCGATCCCCTCCTGCTCCAGAATCACATCCAACCGTTCGGCGATCAGCGAGGCCGGCAGGCGCTTGAGGTTGAATTGCAGACAGCGGGACAACACGGTGACCGGCAGGCGCTGCGGGTCGGTGGTGGCCAGCAGGAACTTGACATGGGGCGGCGGCTCCTCCAGGGTCTTGAGGAGGGCATTGAAGCTATGGGTGGACAGCATGTGCACTTCGTCGATGAGGTACACCTTATAGCGACCGCGGGTGGGGGCGTACTGCACATTTTCCAGTAGCTCGCGGGTATCCTCCACCTTGGTGCGGGAGGCCGCGTCCACTTCGATCAGGTCCACGAAGCGACCGCTGTCGATCTCCTGGCAGGCCGGGCACACCCCGCAGGGAGTGGCGGTAACCCCGGTCTCACAGTTCAGGGACTTGGCGAGAATGCGGGCGATGGTGGTCTTGCCCACGCCGCGGGTGCCGGTGAACAGAAAGGCGTGGTGCAGGCGGTTGTTTTCCAGGGCGTTCACCAGGGCGCGCACCACATGATCCTGTCCCACCAGTTCCTGGAACCGGCGGGGGCGCCATTTACGCGCGAGCACCTGATAACTCATCACATACCCTGGGATTGCTGAGCCGATACTTGACTATACCTGAATCGGGCAGGTAGAGGATAGCGGGCGGCGACCCATACCAGCCGCACCCCGGCGCCCGAATCTACTGCTGCCGCTGCTCCCTTCCGGGCCTGACGGGGTTCACAGCTTCTCGTCGCGAGGGGACCGATACGGGCCGCCATAGTTCGAATACCCGCCGGGAAACCGACGGAACACGGGTATGACATCGAGGACAGGGTGGCGGAGAGGGAGGGATTCGAACCCTCGATACGCTATTAACGTATACACACTTTCCAGGCGTGCTCCTTAAGCCACTCGGACACCTCTCCGTAAAGAGTGGAGAAATATAACGTAACCAGAGTATTGTTGCAATAAGACCGCAAAGCGGTCGCCCGGATCGGTTTGATCCATACTCGATATGACCGTCCGACCGTTGCGAGCGGCGAGCGGTGAAATCTCCACCTTGGGCGCTATCCGAATGAATCGCGGGCAAGCTCGCTCCTACAGGTGTAACGGGTACCGGCGAACGGTTACAATAAATATTTCATTTTTTGTACAGCTTCTCAATCGATAACCAGTAATCGAACACGATGGCAAACATTATCTTTGTGCATGGAACCGGGGTGAGGCAACCAGGGTATTCGACCACCTTTGCCAGGTTGGAGCAGGCCCTGCAAACCTATGCGCCGACGTGGAAGCTGTTGCCCTGTTTCTGGGGTGAAACCTGCGGCGCCCGATTACGGCAGAGTGGGGCGTCAATTCCGGGTTATGAAACGGCGCGCGCCATTGGCGGGCTCGGCAGTGAAGACGAGGAACTGACCCTGTGGGGATTGCTTTACGAAGACCCCTGCTATGAGTTGCGATTGATCGCCTTGTCGCAGGGCGATAGAGAGCCAGTGGCGCCACATCAGGAACCGCCCTGGCGGGCCTTGCGGCGGCAGATCGAGCAGTTTCAACCCTCGCCGGAATTCCGCCGGCTGTTGCAAGAAACCGCGTTGGATCGGGTCTGGGATGCTGCCTTTCAGGCCATCGTCAACTCACCGGCCTTCGAGGATGCGCTTGGAGCCGCGGCCGGCACGACCGGTTACCGGGCTGCAATCGCGCGCGCCATGGTGGCGCAGGCGATCCGGCTGGCTCTGAAGCAGGGTATTCCTCCCCTGACCAAGCCGGCCAGAGACCGGCTCGTGGAGCGTTTCATCGCCGATTCCGGTGGTCAGGAACGGGCAATCCTACTTGGCTTCTGGCTGGCAGGCCAACTGAAGGGGTTGGCGTTGCGGCTGGTGACGCACCGGGTGGAACGCAAACGGGGGGTGCTGAGTGACGTCACCTGCCCGGTCGCCGGCGATATTCTGCTCTATCAAAGCCGTGGCGCGGAGATCCGCCGCTTTATCCGCGACCAGATTGCGGCGGTCCAGGAGCCTGTGGTGCTATTGGCGCACAGTCTGGGCGGCATCGCCTGTGTCGATCTACTGGTTCTGGAGCCGTTGCCCACCGTCAAGGGCTTGGTCACCGTCGGTTCCCAGGCGCCCCTACTTTACGAACTCGACTGTCTCACCAGCCGGCGGTTCGGGGAGCCCTTGCCCGACCATTTCCCGCCCTGGCTCAATCTCTACGACCGGCACGATTTTCTGAGTTATATCGGCGCCGAGGTTTTTCCAGATCGGGTAACCGACATTGAAGCGGCCAGCGGGCAGCCGTTTCCGGTCGCACACAGCGCCTACTGGTCGAACCCGGCAGTGTGGAGCGCGATAGCGGAGTTTCTCTCATGTCACTCGCGGTGACCCCAGCCAAAACCTGCGCCGTGGTGGTCGGCATCGAACGCTACGACGTGGGCGACCCCTGGAATCTGGACGGCCCGGCCAGTGATGCCGTGCGCTTCGTTGACTGGCTCTGCGACAAGCAAGTGCCTGGCGAAAATATCCTGGTCTTGCTTTCACCTCTAGAAGAAAATCGGCATTTAGGCGAAGCACTGACACAACGTGGCATTTCAACGCAGACCGCCAGCCATGATCACATTGTCGATGCTCTTGTCAATCGCCTGCACCGTCTTGACGGTGAACTGCTGTTTTTATTCTGGGGCGGGCACGGCGTCATTACCTCCGATCAGAAGCGGCGGCTGTTTTGTGCGAACGCCACTGCCGCCAATCAGCAGGTCATCGGTCTCGACGATCTGCTCGCCCTGTTGCGCTCCAAAACCTGCAGCCGCTTCAAACAGCAGATTGGCATTATCGATGCCAGTGCCAACTACTTTGAAGAGATGCGCTCCAAAGTCGGCTTGGTGGAAAGCGGGTTTTCGAGGGGGGAACTGGACAGAGATATTAAACAGTTTGTGCTTTATAGCGCGGCGACAGGGGAAGTGGCGGACAATAACACGGTCCGAAAAACAGGCGCCTTTTCCGAGATGGTGCTGGAAACGCTGGGACAAGACCCGCACTGGCCCCCTGATATGTCTGCCCTCAATAGCCGAGTCAAGGCCTATTTTGAACGGCGGCGGCGGGAAGGCCAGGCTCGGCAGACGCCGGTCTACTTCCAATGGCAATTATCGGGTGAAGGAGACGGCATCTTAGGGGATCTGCCGGTCTCGGGTGAGATGCAGACGGGCCATGATCATCGTTTCGGCCATAGCAATCGACAGATTTTGGATCGTTTGATGCGGAATCAATCACGCTTAAACAAGAAAATCGATGCCTTGCAACGACAGTGGGAGTTGCTCAACGAAAAACTGAGCGGGTTAAATGAACAATGGATACTGGAGACCCAATTTGAGGAGAAGTTGCGCCTGAAAAAGTCGATCGACGATACACAAACTCAGCGTGATCAGGTTGAGGAACAGTTAAAGGATATGGAGAGCCAACTTGCCAAGGTTGATAGCGATGTTTGGCGCGCCGGTGCCTGAGCCGGAACGCACCCTGCCGCAGACGGAGGAGGACGACAGGCGGGTATTCCACCGAGCGCGGCCGGACTTTCCAAGCCGACCCGCGCATGGTCGAGACGGTGAATGCGGCGCTTTATCTACGCCGGCCCTTGCTGATTACCGGTAAACCGGGCTCGGGCAAATCGTCGCTGATCGAGGTGGTTGCTTATGAACTGAGGCTGGGTCGGGTGTTACGGTGGCCCATCACCTCCAGAAGCAAGTTGGCAGAAGAGGGACTGTATCGTTATGATCCCATCGGCCGGTTGCAGGAGGCGCAATTACGAAAAGAAACCTGGGTTCAAAAAACGGGAGTTTCCCGAATTCGTCGCATCGGCCGGTTGCAGGAGGCGCAATTACAAAAACAAACGCCGGATATTGGCAAATATCTACGGCTGGGTCCGTTGGGCACCGCCTTGTTGCCGACCTGCCGTCCGCGGGCGCTGCTCATCGATGAGATCGACAAAGCGGATATCGACCTGCCCAGTGATCTGCTCAACGTGTTCGAGGAAGGCGAGTTCGATATTCCAGAGTTGGAGCGGTTGGACATAAAAGAGCCGGTTTGGATTCGTGCTTATGGGGAAGAGGGGTCCTTTCCGATCACCCACGGTCATGTCCGGTGTCATCAATTTCCTCTGGTCGTCCTGACCAGCAATGGTGAGCGTGATTTCCCGCTGCCCTTTTTGCGCCGGTGTCTGCGGCTGGAAGTGCCTGAACCCGGCCCCGAGTTGCTGGCGCAAATCGTCGCGTCGCACCTGGGGGCCGATATCGCTGAACAGGCCAGCGCGGTCATCGACGACTTCTGGAAGCGGAGGCAGGGAGGCGAACTGGCGACCGACCAGTTGCTGAATGCGGTCTACCTCGTCACCGGGCGGCAAGACATCAAGGAGGAGGAGCGCCAACAACTGGTCGACCTGCTGTTGAAGGAACTGGCGGCGGCGAGAATCGCATGATCGAGCCCTTTATCCGGGCGCTCGATCGAGCCGGGGTTCAAGCCGACGATCGGGAGTTGGCGGAGATCCTGTGGCTGAGCCGTTTTGTGTCTGGACCGGTAACAGTCACGCCGCCACAGATTTTAGAGATCGAACCTGAACAGCCCCCGGCCTCCACCACACCCCCCATTCCGTCACCTGGGTCTGAACATCAGACAGAGCGCCCCATTTCGCTGCCGCCGGCAGACACCACGCCGGTTTATTCCGTTTCCCTGACCGGCGCTGGCAGCCAACCGCGTGCAGGCAGAAAAGTACGTGTTTCCGGCGCCGCCGCCCTCCCTGCCGCCCTGGACATTGCCCGCGCGCTGCGCCCTTTCTCCCGCCGTTTTCCCTCGCGCCAGCGGCTCGTGTTCGATGAAGCCGCCACGGTGCGGAATGCGGCCGATGGCGGACCGTTGACGCCGATCTGTCGGCCCGCGATGGAACGTTGGTTCGAGGTCGCCCTGGTGGTCGAAGACACGCCGTCCATGGCGGTATGGCAACAGACGATTGCCGAATTGCAGCGGTTATTGGCGGGCCACGGCGCTTTTCGTGATGTCCAGCGCTGGCGGTTTCGCACGACTGGCGTCACGATTCAATTGCTGAGCCGGGCAGGTGTGACCCGTAACGTGCAACAGTTAAAGGATCCTGGCGGTCGGCGGCTGATTCTCGTCGTCAGCGATTGTGTATCGCCCGGTTGGCGCGATGGCGCAATGGCCGCCGTGGTGGCTCAGTGGGGCGCCAGCATGCCGGTGGCGATCGTGCAGATGTTGCCCGAAACCTTGTGGCGCCATACCGCGCTGAGTTCGTACAACGTCTCGCTACGCGCCGTCCTGCCGGGTGTACCCAATAAACATCTGGCGGTGACAAGACCGTGGTGGGATATCGAACCACTGGAGGGCAGTGTGCCCGTGCCGGTGGTCACGCTGGAACCCAAGGTGGTGAGTGCCTGGGCGGGAATGGTGATGGCTGCTGGCGTATCGTTCTCTGGAGTGCTGCTTGGTTCATCGGCGTCGCCGGAAGCCGTGGAGACATCTCCACCAGCGGCGGAGAAGCCGCTGGAGCCTCAAGAACGGGTTCAGCTTTTTCGCGATCTGGCCTCTCGGCAAGCTTTCCAACTGGCTGTGTATCTTACTGCGGTTCCCCTGACCCTGCCGGTGATGCGCCTGGTGCAGCGGACCATGTTCATGTTGCCAGAATACCGCCAGGTCCATCTGGCCGAAGTATTCCTGGGTGGGCTGCTCGAAAGAGTGACGCCGGCCGATGTGCGGTGTAGTCCCGAGGAAGTGGAGTATGACTTCTATGAAGGCGTTTGGGAGATTCTCACCAAGTCGATTCTCCGGAGCGAGGCCAACAAGGTACTGGCAGCCATCACACATTATATCGAAGACCACACGGGTAAGCCTTTTGACTTTGAAGCGTTGCTTCCCGACAGTGAAGGGGAAGAAGCTTTACCTGCGTTCGCCCGGCCGTTTGCGCGGGTTGGAGCCGAATTTATCAAGCGGCTGGGCAAGCCTCCCCGTCTTGTTAAAGGGGGTGTGACAGGTGTACAGAGGGTTGCCGATCAGCCAATCCCCTTCCGTGACCCCTTCCTTGACAGTAAAACCGACGGCCCCGAGATGGTCTGGCTGCCAGGCGGCACATTCACAATGGGCGACGACAAGAGTAACCAAAGCGACGAAAAACCTACCCATCCGGTCACGCTCAGCCACTTTGCCGTCGGCAAATATCCGGTCACTTTCGAGGAATACGATGCCTTCTGTGAAGCCAACAAGAGGAAGAAACCTGAAGATAGGGGCTGGGGCTGGGGCTGGGGTCGGGGTCGCCGGCCAGTTATCTATGTCTCCTGGGACGATGCTCAGGCGTACTGCCAATGGTTAACCGGGCAAACCGGCCGGGAGTACCGACTGCTGACCGAAGCCCAGTGGGAGTATGCCTGTCGGGTGGGGAGTGATACTGCCTGGTGCTTTGGCGATGATAAAAGACAACTGGGCGATTATGCTTGGTACTGGGATAACTCAGAGCAAAAGACTCATCCTGTCGGCGAGAAGCGAGTGAATGCCTGGGGCCTGCACGATCTGCATGGTAATGTCTGGGAGTGGGTGCAGGACTGGTATGGAAGCTACTCGAGCGAGCACCAGCATGATCCGAGTGGCCCCGAGTCGGGCGCCTACCGGGTCATCCGCGGCGGCAGTTGGTACGACGTCGCCGACCACTGCCGTTCGGCGTTTCGCGACTACTGGAACGATCCCGCCGACCGCGACCGCGACCTGGGCTTTCGCCTCGCGAGGACTGGCGCTTTACACTCTTACCCTTTTACCCTTGGACCGGAATCGGAGCCGAAGTCGGATGTTCAGGCGGAAAGCGAAACCGAACAGAAACCCACGTACCAGCACTATGAAGGTTTTCGGGATCGCCTGAAAAGCGGTACGGAGGCGCCCGAGATGGTGTATCTGCCGGGTGGGACGTTCAAAATGGGGGATATTCAGGGAAAAGGCCACAGTGATGAGAAACCGGTGCACGAAGTCACCCTCGATGCCTTCGCGATCGGGCGATATCCGGTGACGGTAGGTGAATTCCGGCGGTTCGTGGAAGCAAAAAGCTATCGAACCGAAGCGGAACGGGAAGGTAGGGCTTATGTGTGGGATGGTTTACGGTGGGCACATCGATCAGATGCAAACTGGCGTGAACCGTGCTTTCCGCAGGATGATCGTCACCCGGTGGTTTGCATCAGTTGGAACGATGCTGCAGCGTATTGCGAGTGGCTCTCCGAGCAGACTGGTGAGCGTTACTCGCTGCCTACCGAAGCGGAATGGGAGTATGCTTGCAGAGCCTCGAGTGAGACGGCTTATTTCTTCGGAGATGATAAGAGGCTGCTCGAAGAGTATGCTTGGTACTCGAAGAATTCCGAATGGAGAACGCATCCTGTCGGGGAGAAGCGAGCAAATCCATGGGGCCTGTACGATATATCCGGCAATGTCTGGGAGTGGGTACGAGACTGGTACGAGCACTACCCGGAGGAACCTCAGCATAATCCGAGTGGCCCTAAGACGGGTGGCGACCGGGTCATCCGCGGCGGCAGTTGGAACCGCGTCGCCGACGACTGCCGTTCGGCGTTTCGCAGCGGCGACCAACCCGGCAGCCGCGTCAACAATCTGGGCTTTCGCCTCGCGAGGCGGGTATAACTTGGCGCTTTTACTCTTTTACCCTTTGCCGCGCGTTAGCGCGGTAGGGTGCGCATTGCGCATCATTAACAAACCCGCCGTGGAAAGCCCGGTAGGGTGCGCATTGCGCACCATTAACAAACCCGCCGTGGAAAGGTGCGCAATGCGCACCCTACGCGACTCTCCCCTGCTTGCAGGGCTGACAAGGGTAGGTATTGGTTTTTTTCCCCTCCTTGGATAAGGATGGGTGGCGCGCAGCGCCGGGGTGGTTTGTCTATGCAGCCCGGTAGGGTGCGCATTGCGCACCATTAACAAACCCGCTACGCGACTACGCGACTGTGGGCCGTTTTCAACCCCCCACCCCAACCCTCCCCCACAAGGGGGGAGGGAGTTTTTATACAGCCTCTAAGGATGCCACTCATGGCCAGGCTTGAGGACCTTCAGTCGAATACCGTCGTCCGGGGTATCCTGCCGGACTGTTCGGTCACCCTCGTCACGCTCCAGTGGTTCGGTTCGACGGCGGTGGAGATTACCTTCAAGGACCCGGCCGGTCGCGTGGCGAACCGGCTGCTCTATCGGGATGACGAACCCACCCTGGAAATCGTCGAACTGGGTCGCCCCTGGAGCTTCGACGGCGATGGCCAGTTGTTCCGTCTGGTCTCGGAAGCGCAGCGGATTCGCCTGGCCCATCTGTTCGATCCACTCCTGGCCGTGCATACCTCATTGGTGGAGCCATTGCCCCACCAGATCACCGCCGTCTATGAGGCGATGCTGCCCCGCCAGCCGCTGCGCTACCTGCTGGCCGACGATCCAGGCGCCGGCAAGACCATCATGTCGGGTTTGCTGATCAAGGAATTAAGGTTGACAGATTACGGGCTTACGGTTGGTTTTCCAGCCGTAATAAAGGCGTGTTCTACATTAGTCACTTCACCTACAAGAAAGGGCAGAAACTCTCGCAAGAGGATGCCAATAAAGTCATCAACAACTGGCGCAAGATTGAAGCATCGGAGGTATAAGACCATGACTGATTTTCTTGAGCAGTGGGCTAAGCAAAGTGAAGCGAACACCAAGTTGGTCGCTCAGGAAACCCTGATTACCGAAGTAACCGAGGAGATTTGGAAGGCGATGGAAGAAGCCGGTATCAACAAAGCCGAACTGGCCAGGAAACTGGGAGCGACCAAAGGATACATCACCCAGGTGTTGAACGGCTCCCGTAACATGACACTGCGCACGCTGTCCGATATTTGTTTTGCGTTGGATCGCAAACCCAGCTTTTATCTGGAACCAAAGGAAACCGCGGAAGAGTGGGATACCGAGCAGAATCAAGATAGCGGCAGGGTTTACGCAGAACTCTCCTGATGTAGAGTGGGCAGTAGGGGCGGTTCGCGAACTGCCCCTACTCGCGAATTTGGCCTTTCTGAGGGTATCCACTTAAGCCGGGACACCTTAGCCAGTTGTAGGGTCACTGCCATTGACTTAAGGAATTGTAGGGGTAATTTTCTTTCTGAATCAGATTGTTACGAAATAAATTTGTAAGAGGTGATGATGTTGGGCAACGTTCCGCCTAGCCAGATGGTAAACTTAAAAGGGTTGTGATATCAAATTTCTCTAATGAAATTCGTATCACAATTCTGACTGAATTATCTTAATCAAGACAAAACGGTGATCATGATGAAAAAAAAGAGTGTAACGAAGCAAGTCGAGAATTAATCAATACTGATGTAACCGTTTAGCCCCCCCCTGCTT